>CAZAIF010000041.1:0-12149 GCA_964485125.1 uncultured Oscillospiraceae bacterium
AGAGGACCTGCCCGGCGGGCAGATCCTCTCTTCAGTTCTATATTCCTATAATCCCGTTCAGCCCCGGCTGTCCCGAAGCTCCAGCTCCCCCAGGGAGCCCTCGGCCATGACCGCCTCCACCCGGTCCACGGTGGGGATAGAGCCGGCGGCGCCGGGGGACTGGATGGTCAGGGCGCTGGCATAGGTGGCCCGGCGCAGGGCCTGGGCCGGGTCCATCTTGTCCAGCATCCCTGCCAGGAAGTAGCCCAGGAAGGTGTCTCCGGCGGCGGTGGTGTCCACCACCCGGGGCACCTTGGCGCAGCCCACCCGGATGTCCCTGCCCCCGTCCCGGAACCAGGCCCCGTCGTCCCCCAGGGTGAGCAGAATGCCGGTGTCGGGATATGCGGCGGACAGGTTGTCCATGATTTCCTCAAAGCTGCCGCCCCCGGCCAAAGCGGCCCCCTCGATCTCGTTGACGATGAGCCAGCGCAGCTTACCGATGGGGTAATCCTTGACCCCCTCGTCCACGGGGGCGGCGTTCATGGCCACCGGGATGCCCCGGCGGGCGGCCTCCTGGATGATATAGGGGATCAGGTTGGTCTCGTTCTGGAGCAGCAGCACGTCGTCGGGGGTACACTGGTCCAGCACCCGGTCGATGTAGTCCTCGGTCAGGCAGGTGTTGGTGCCCCCGAAGAGCAGGATGCAGTTCTGCCCCTGGTCGTCCACCTGGATCACCGTGTGGCCGCAGGGGGTGTCCATGTGATCCTCCATCCAGTCCGTGTGGACGCCGGCCTCGGTGAGCACCCGGCGCAGCATCTCGCTGCCGGAGCCGAAGTAGCCGGCGTGGTAGACCTGGGCGCCGGTGCGGGCGGCGGCGATGGACTGGTTGAGGCCCTTGCCCCCGGCGTTGTCGTTCAGCCCCTTGGAGGCCTTGGTCTCCCCGGGCAGCAGAAAGCGGTCCACGCGGTAGACATGATCTACATTCAAAGAGCCCAGATTGACGATTTTCATGCGCGGTCCCTCCTGTACCTTGATATATTAAAAATATAAGCGGACCTCCGCTCAGCGCGCCAAACATCTTCAAGAGACTGAAGCGGATTCCCGCTTGCCGTCTTGGATTCCGGCTCTATTGTAACCCAAACAGCGCATGGGGGGCAAGCCCGCATGCGCTGTTTTTCCGCGGATCTTGCCGCCCCGAACCCGGGATGGGCCTCACACCTCCAGGAAGTCCATGAACCGCTCCTCGGCCAGGTCCTCCTCGGTGATGTGCAGCGCCCGGCCGGTCAGCTCCTCCACCGCCTGCACCAGATGCATGGCGTCGATGCCGTACTTGCACTTCTTCAGGGCCTCCACAACGGTGGGGCCGGTGAAGGGCTTCAGGGTGGAGACGTGCATATGCTGCACCGGCACCCCCCCGTTCCTTCAGCACGGCGGTGGCCCGCATGGCCTCCTCGGTGCAGATGCTGGAGGAGAGGATAAGCACCTCGTCCCCTGCTGAGCACCCGGGGCCGGTTGAACACCATGGGCTGGTCGGCGGGAAACAGGCGGGGCACCGCCTTTGAGGCCATGGGCATCAAGCCGGTGGAGAAGTTTGCCGACAAGAGGTAATCCCTCTGCAGCGCAGAGTGCGTGGGGCGGACCCCCAGGGCCCGCCCCACGCACTCAAACCATCTCGTGGCTATTGTGATATTGTCCTCTCCGCTCCGCCCTGCGCTTCAGTAGCTCTTGATCTGGTTGCGCTTCAGGCACTCCCGCCACTCGGGGGAGAACTCGGTGTCCATGATGATGCCGTCCAGCTCCTTCAGCGGGCAGACGCTGGCAAAGGAGGCCTTGTTCAGCTTGAAATGGTCCACCGCCAGGAACTTGTGCTGGGCGTGCTCCAGGGCAATGCGGTGGAGCGCCGCGCTGTTCTCGCTGGTGTCGGTGATGCCGAACTCCATGCTGACGCTGCGGCAGGAGATGAAGGCCTTGTCCACAAAGTACTGCTGCAGGTTCCGCGCCGCCCCGTCCCCGGTGAAGCTCATGGTGGCGCTGGAGAACTCGCCGCCGATGACGAAGAGGTGGACGGTCTTGGAGGTGGACAGGATGTTGGCGATCTCCAGCGAGTTGGTCAGCACCGTCAGCTTCCGCTCCGCAATCTTCCGGGCGATGAACCAGGCGGTGGTGGAGCCGTCCAGGTAGATGAAGTCCCCGGGCTGGATCAGCGCGTCGCACTTCTGGGCGATAATCTGTTTTTCGGTGGTCTTGAGCACCTGTCTCGTGGAGATATCTATATCGTTCTGCACCCCCTCCAGGATGTAGGCGCCTCCATGGGTCCGGATCAGCTGTCCGTCCTGCTCCATGGCCCGCAGATCCCTGCGGATGGTCTCTTTGGTGACATTGAGCCGGGCCGCCAGGTCGGTGATGGTGACGCTCTTTCGCTCCTGAAGCTGCTCCCGGATCGCATTTCTGCGGGCGATTGCTAACATACGGATTCTCCCCTTTGCATCTGTTTTGGTTTGTTCAAGCATAGCACAATTTGTAATAAAAGGCAACGATAACTAGCGATCCTTCCCCGGAAGGCACACTTTTTTATGAAATTCAAAGGATATTCCGACAGCGCCCTGCGCGCCCGGCTGGGAGAGCGTTTTTCCGTGGTCTACCGCATCGCCGCCGGCCCGGGCAACCCGCCGGTCATCGTGGAAGAGACCGCCCGGATCCCCAAGGCGGCGAAGGACATCGTGGACGGGGCCGGCTTCGGCAACAACGTGCTCTGCGGGGCGGAGAAGTAGGTCTTCTGCGTCAACACCGTCTATGACCAGCTGCTCAGCGAGATGCAGAAGCACGGCGCCTGGCTGATCCGTGGGGAGGACATCGACAAGATCGTCCGCACCGTCCGGGCCATCCGGGACCACATCGGGGCCAAGCGGGCGGTCATCGCCCTGAAGGGCCACGTCCAGCCCCACAAGGCCATGCGGGCCCTGGCAGCCGGGAACGAGCGCCTGCCGGGGGATGTAAACGGCGCCTTCTCCTGCTGCGACTGCGGCGTGTGCACCTACTTCGCCTGCAGCTTTGGGCTGAAGCCCAGCCAGGCCATGCAGCAGGCCAAGGCCAAGCTCCAGCGCTCCGGCGTCAAGCCGGTCAAGGAGGTCAGTCAAGCACGCCCCCGGCGGCGGCGGGAATATGCTCCTGGACGACGACTATGCCATTGTGGATCTGGTCATCTGCGGCATTGCGGACCGCTGCACCGCCTACGGGCAGGACACCATCCTCCACGGCGGCGGCTGAAATCCCCTTCCGCGCAAAAACTCCCATCCGGGCCAATCGGCCCGGATGGGAGTTTTCTGTTTTGTCCCTGTTTACTTGCCGGCGATGGAGAGGTCCTCCACCAGCACGCTGGGGGAGCCGAAGCAGGTGACGCCGCCGGGGTTGGGCACCCTCAGGTTGTCAGCCACGGCCCGCACCTTCCGCAGCAGCTCGTAGAAGTTGCCCGCCACGGTGAAGGCCTTGACCGGGGTGGTCTTGACCCCGTCCTCGATCAGGAAGCCGGCGCTCTGGAGGGAGAAGTCGCCGCTGACCACGTTGGCCCCGGCGTGGAGGCCGCCCAGGAAGTCGATATACATCCCCCGGCCCGCCTGCCGGAGCAGCTCCTCCTCGCTCTGGCCGCCGGGGGCCACATAGAAGGCGAAGGGGGCCACCTCCACCGGGGCGGCATAGCCCGCCTTGGCGGCGTTGCCGGTGGTCTCCTTCCCCGCCACGGCGGCGGTGCGGTGGTTGTAGAGCAGGGTGTTCAGCCGTCCGCCCTCCACCACATTCTTCTTACTGGCCGGGGTGCCCTCGGCGTCAAAGGGGATGGGCATGGCGCTCAGGGGGCAGAAGGGGTCGTCCACCAGGGTGACGGCGTCGGAGGCGATGCGCTCCCCCTCCTGCCCCGCCAGCCGGGACAGCCCCTTCTGGGCCTGGTCGGAGGAGAAGATGGGGCTGAAGGTGGCCAGCAGGCTTGCCATGGCCTCCGGGGCGAAGACCACCGGCCACACCCCGGTAGGGGCGGCGTCGCCCCCCAGCTTGGCGCGGGCCTTGCCCACCGCCCGCTCCGCCAGGGCCTGCTTGTCCAGCTGGGCCAGATCGCCCAGTTTCAGCTCATAGGCGTTGGTCATCTCCTCCCCCTGGCGCACCACGGCCTGGGCCGCCAGGCCGGAGACGGTGTTCTCATAGTGCAGGTCCAGCCCCCGGGAGTTGACGATGGCGATCCGGTCCCGCTCCCACAGGGCCTGGGTGGCGGTGCCGTCCACCACGCTGGGGTGGGCGGCGTAGAGGGCGGCCTGGGTGTCCAGGGCCGCCTGGATCAGCGTCCCGGTGGAGCAGTCTCCCCCGGCGGCGGGAGCGAAATCCTGATAGCTCTGGCCCCCCTGGCCCAGGAATACCGGCTCGTCGGACTCCAGGGCGGCGGCGTTGTCCACCGCCCGGCGG
The DNA here is from genome assembly GCA_964485125.1 of uncultured Oscillospiraceae bacterium. Taxonomy (GTDB): domain Bacteria; phylum Bacillota; class Clostridia; order Oscillospirales; family Oscillospiraceae; genus UMGS1766. Next base: position 4,429 of record CAZAIF010000041.1, read on the forward strand.
ACCAGCTCCCGGGCCGCCTCCTGGCTCAAATCCTCGGTGGAGGCGTAGCCCATCCGCCCGCCGGCGATACACCGCAGGCAGACGCCCCCCTCCGCCGTGCTGGAGAACTCGTTGACCTCCTGGCGGTAAGTGCTCACCTGAGTGCCCTCGGCGCTCTGGTAGTAGAGCTCATAGTCCTCTACCCCCGCCTGCCGGGCATACTCGGCCACATGCTGTTGAAATGCTTGAAACTCCATGCTGCTGCCTCCTTATCTGCCGCCCACGGTGATGGAGGACACCCGGATCATGGGCTGGCCCACGTTGGTGGGGATGCTGCCGCTGGAGGAGCCGCACATGCCCTGGCCCAAATCCAGCTGGCGGCCCACCATGTCGATCTTCTGGATGACCTCGGCGCCGGTGCCCACCAGGCTGGCCCCCCGGACCGGCTCGCAGATCTTGCCGTGCCGGATCAGGTAGCCCTCGTTGACGGCGAAGTTGAATTCGCCGGTCACCGGGTTCACCGAGCCGCCTCCCATCTCCTTGGCGTAGAGGCCGTAGTCGATGGAGGCGATGATGTCCTCGTTGCTGTCCTCTCCCGGGGCGATATAGGTGTTGGTCATCCGGGAGGTGGTGGTGAACTGATAGCTCTGGCGGCGGGCGGAGCCGGTGGGGGCCATGCCCATCCTTCTTCCGTTGAACTTGTCCACCATATAGGTCTTGAGCACGCCGTGCTCGATCAGCACATTGCGCCGGGCCGGGGTGCCCTCGTCGTCGATGTTGATGGAGCCCCAGGCGTTGGGGATGGTGCCGTCGTCAATGGCGGTGACCTTCTCATTGGCGATTTTCTGGCCCAGCTTGCCCACGAACTGGGAGCAGCCATAGGCCACGGCGGAGGCCTCCAGGGAGTGGCCGCAGGCCTCATGGAAGATGACGCCGCCGAAGCCGTTGTCGATGGCCACCGGCATCACCCCCGCCGGGCAGTAGCCCGCCCCGGCCATGGTGATGGCCTGGCGGGCGGCGTGGACGCCCACCTCCCTGGGGTCGATCTGCTCGAACATCTCCAGCCCCATCCGGCGGCCGGGCCGGCAGCCGCCGGTCTGGGTCTCCCCGTTGACCTCCGCCACGGCGGAGATCATCAGCCGGGTGCGGATCTGCCGGTCCTGGGCATAGACCCCCTCGCTGTTGGCCACCAGGATCCGGTGGTCCACGTCCAGCAGGGTGCCGGTGACCTGGCGGATGGCCCCGTCATAGTCCCGGGCAGCGAAATAGCCCTCCTTCAGGATCTCCACCTTCCGGGCGTTGCCCACGGTGGAGGGGACGATTTCCACCGGGTGGATGTCCCCGAACAGCCGCTCGTGGAGGCAGATGCTGATCTCCGCCGTCCCCTCCCCCAGGGCCTCGGCGGCCTGGGCGGCGCAGCGGAGCAGCCCCGCCTCGCTGGTGTCCACGGTGGAGGCGGTGACGCTGCGCAGCCCCTTGAACACCCGGACCGAGGCCCCGGCGATCAGGGTGTCGTCGATGGAGTCCACCCGGCTGTCCACCATGTTGATGGCGTGGTTGTCGGTGTGCTCAGCGAAGAGCTCGGCGTAGTCCGCCCCGGTGGAGGCGGCCTTTTCCAGCACCCGCTGGCAAATGTCTCTTGGGATCATAATTCCTCTCCTTTTGCGCCCGGCCGGGCTTTTCCCGCCGGGTGCGGAAAATGTCCGCCGGGACCTCCGGGATCCCGGCGGATGGGGTTTATCTCGGACTCAGCCGCAGATATAGTCGTAGAGCCCCCGGATCTTGCAGCAGCCGGCCACAGCCCACTGGTCGGCCACGCCGGCGCACTGGGCGGCGCAGCCCTTGCTCATGGTCAGACCCAGGTCGCCGTCGCCCAGCTTGGCGTCCAGGGACTCCTGGGCGATCTCCCGGGAGGTCTTCAGGGGGCCGTTCCAGATGCCGGGCTCGCCGTGGATGCCCATGCCCATGGCCATCTCGTTCTCACCCAACTCGAAGTTGGTGTGGCCCACCTCGTGGATGATGCAGGGGGTCAGGGCGAAGCCCACGGTGCGGGTGTTGTCCTTGGCCAGCTGGGCCGTTTGCCCAGACGTTTCCCTCTCGATTTTACCGCCTGGGGACTATTTTGTCAATCATTCTGCCCGGTTTTGTGGTATTTTTTGCAGTTACATTTGTGAAAAACCGCAAAGGTTTACTCCTCCACCAGGTCCGGGAACCACAGGTTCAGATCCACGTTCCCGCTGATCCCGGCCACCGTACCGGTGTTGGAGTACTGCCACAGGTCGAAGGCGTAGGCGAAGCTGGGCCAGGAGGCGTACTCGGCGTACCAGGTGTCGTACTGCTCCAGCTGGGAGAGGTCGTAGTGGAGATAGCCCAGCATGCCGTTGCAGTAGACGGCGGCCCGGTAGCCCGCCGCCTGGATCTGCTCGCAGAAGGCCTGGGCACAGGCGGTGACGGTCTCGGTGTCCACGCTGTCGGTGCGGGCCTCGGCATTGTCAATGTACTCCCAGTCAAAGACCACCGGCAGATCCATCTGCCGCCCGTTCAGGACGGAGAGCACGAAGTCGGCCTCCTCCTGGGCCTCCTCCACGCTCACCGCCTGGGAGAAAAAGTAGCAGCCCACCAGCAGCCCGTTCTCCTGGGCCCCGGCCAGGTTGGCCTCAAAGCGCTCGTCGGCACTGATTACCCCCTGGGAGTAGCCCCGGTTGCCAACGCGCAGGATGGCAAAGGAGATGCCGTCCCCGGCCACCGCCGCCCAGTCGATCTCCCCCTGGTGGGAGGAGACGTCGATGCCGGTCAGCGCCTGACGGCTCAGGCAGGTCACCCGGCCGGTGGCCTCATCCAGGGAGAAGTCCGCCTCGGTGAACTCGCTTTGTTCCATGGACTCGTCTACCACCACCGTCTGCCCGCCCACGCTGACTGTGAGGCCGGTCTCCTCCGGCGCCCCTGCTCCGGGGGCGCTGCAGCCGGCCAGGGCAAACAGCGCCAAAAGCAGCCAGGCTACCAGCGCCGGAAATCGTCGTTTTATCTTTCCCTTCATCCAGATCACCCCTTTTTTGACAGCCACCAGTATACCACAACTCCGGGCAAATGCCATGAACTTTTTATAAAGACGGGGCGCCGCTCCTGCTGTAGGCAAAAAGCGGGGGGCGGCGGCAAAATGCCGCCGTCCCCAGTCTGTCGAAAAAGGGTGCCGCCATGCAAGAAAAGAAGATTTTCCCGTGCGAGAAAAGCCCCCGGCAGAGTTTTGCCGTCAGCGGACGGCGAAATAAGGTTCCATTTTCAAAATTCCGAGGATATTACGTCTCGGAATTTTATCTTCGCAGCTTGCAAACATGCGAACAATCGAGGGCCCCGGCCGCAGCCCATCAAAGCGATTGCGGTTGGGAGCGGAGGACTCAGAGCACCGCCTTCACCGCGTCGATGGGCATCTCCATGCCCGTCCACAGCCGGAAGGACTCGGCCCCCTGGAAGAGCACCATCCCCAGCCCGTTCATGGTGGGGCAGCCCGCCTCGCGGGCCAGCCTCAGGAAGGCGGTCTCCTCCGGGGAATAGATGACGTCGGTGCAGATCAGATCTGGCCGGAGCATCGTGGGGTCGTCGATCAGGCTGATCCCCTCCAGCTTGCCCATGCCCACGCTGGTGGCGTTGGCCAGCAGGGCGCTGTCGGCGATCTCGGCGCGCAGCCGGTCCCGGTCCTCCAGGGGATAGGCGTGGGCCACGCAATGGGTATGGGCGTTGATCTTCTCGGCGTTCTCCTCCGCCCGGTGGAAAAAGGCGTCGCTGGCGTTGAAGATGCTGATCTCCCTCACCCCGTCCAGGGCAGCCTGGATACAGATGGCGGTGGCCGCCCCGCCGCAGCCCAGCACGGTCAGCTTCTGCCCCTTCACGTCAAAGCCCCGGTCCGCCAGGGAGCGCATGTAGCCGGTGCCGTCGGTGACGGTGCCGTAGAGCTTGCCGTCCCGATTGATGACGGTGTTGACGCTGTTGCAAAGGCGGCTGACTTCGCTGATTTCGTCCAGCAGGGGGATGATGTCCGCCTTGTAGGGCATGGACACATTCCAGCCCTTGGCCCCCAGGGCCTTCAGGCCCTTTACCGCATCCTCCAGCCCCTCCGGCGGAAAGTCGAAGGCCAGGTAGACATAGTCCAGCCCCAGGGCCTCAAAGGCGGTGTTGTGCATCATGGGGGACTTGCTGTGGCGGATGGGGGTGGCAATCAGACCGATGAGCTCGGTGTGGCCGGTGATCCTCTGGGGCATGGCTGTCACTCTCCTGTACATGTTGTAAAAACAGGGGATGCCCCGCGGGCATCCCCTGAAAGGGTCGATCTTACTTGTTGAAGATGGCGAAGATGTCGTCGAAGGGGTCCTTGGTGTCCTCCTCCTTCTTCTCCTCCTCCTCCTCGGGGGCCTCCTCCTGGGCGGGAGCCTCATCCTCGGGCTTGTCGAAGCCGGTGGCGATGACGGTGACCCGGATCTCGTCCTCCATCTCGGGGTCGAAGGCGGCACCGAAGATGATGTTGGCGTCGGGGTTGGCCGCCTGCTGCACCAGGCCGGCGGCGACCTCCACCTCCTCCAGGCCGATGTCCATGGAGCCGGTGACGTTGACCAGGACGCCCCGGGCACCGTCAATGCTGGTCTCCAGCAGCGGGGAGGAGATGGCCATGCGGGCGGCCTCCTCGGCCTTGTTCTTGCCGGCGGCCCGGCCCACGCCCATGTGGGCAAGGCCGGCGTCCTTCATGACGGAGGTGACGTCAGCGAAGTCCAGGTTGATGAAGCCGGTGTTCTTGATCAGGTCGGAGATGGACTCCACCGCCTGCTTCAGCACGTCGTCGGCGATCTGGAAGGCGTTGGCAAAGGTGATCTTCTGGTCGGTAGCCAGCTTGAGCCGGTCATTGGGGATGATGACCAGGGAGTCCACCTTGCCCCGCAGCTCCTCGATACCGGCCTCGGCCTGGCGCATGCGGCGGGCGCCCTCAAAGCTGAAGGGCTTGGTGACCACGCCCACGGTGAGGATGCCCATCTCCCGGGCCACGTCGGCCACGATGGGGCTGCCGCCGGTGCCGGTGCCGCCGCCCATGCCGCAGGTGACAAAGACCATGTCGGTGCCCTCCAGGGCCTTGGCGATGGAGCTGCGGTTCTCCTCGGCGGACTTGCGGCCGACCTCCGGGTTGGCGCCGGCGCCCTGACCGTGGGTCAGCTTCTCGCCGATCTGGATCTTATAGGTGGCCGCCGACTTGGCCAGCGCCTGCTTATCTGTATTCACGGCGATGAAATCCACGCCGGTGGTGCCGCTGATGACCATGCGGTTGACCACGTTATTGCCGGCGCCGCCGACACCAATTACTTTCAAACTGACAACGGTATCCGCCATCGGTTCGACTCCAAAGGCCATAACCAATTCCTCCTGTATTATCATTTGCAAAATAAATTTAGTTTTATAAGCAAGAGAACACTCTAGATTATTTTAAACTGTAATTCAGTCCGGGTCAAGAGAAACCCTCGGGAAATTATCAATTTTATGTTAATTTTCCGCTGCGTCCCGGATCAGATGGGGCAGCCCGTCGTCCAGGGTCAGATCCAGAGTGCCCGTATCCTCCGCCGACCAGGTGGATTCCACGTAATCCGCCATCACTGTGGCCAGCACCCGCACGTCGTAGTCGAAGTCCGCCGACAGCTTCATCTTCACCGTCAGCCGCCCGGCGTACTCCATGGTCACCGTGCTGGCGGAGCTCAGGTCGATGGACTGGACGTTGGCGAGCATCTCCCGCCCCTCCAGGGCGCCCAGCAGGTCCACCAGGGCCTGGCGCTGGGTGTACTGCTCCTCCGCCACGGCCAGGGCGGTGCCCTCGCTGGGGGCGGAGAGAGCCAGGCCGGTCACCTGGAGGTAGTCCCCAGGCTCCTCCAGCCGCTCCAGCAGCTTGCCGGCGCTGCTGACCAGCCACCAGGTGCTCCCCTCCCCGTCCTGCACTGCGGCGGCGGGGGTGCACTCGGTGACGGTGATGTTCAGGGTGGAGGGCAGCCCCCGCCGGATGGTCACATCCTCCAGATAGGGCAGCTGGGCCATCATGCCGTCGATGATCTGGAACTTGTTGAGCAGGAACATATTGTCCCCCAGCTCCACGCCGGAGGCGTCCACGATCTCCTCCCGGGTGTAGCGCTGGTTGCCCTGCACGTTCACGGTGTCCACCTGGAAGAAGACAATGCAGCCCCCCACCACCGCCCCCAGAATGAGCAGGGCGGAGATGACGCCGTAGAGCCAGGTGAACTTGACCCGGCGGGGCTTGCGCTGGTGTTTCCTCTGATATTGACCCATAACAGATCTCCTTTATTTTGTGCTTCCTCCGCCCCGGCCTCACTCCAGGGCGCGGATCTCCGCCCCCAGGGCCGCCAGGTCCCGGTCCAGGCTGGCGTAGCCCCGGCGGATGTGGTGCAGCCCGGTGATCCGGCTGGTCCCCTCCGCCCCCAGGGCCGCCACGCACAGCGCGCCGCCGCCCCGCAGGTCGTGGGCCTCCACCGGGGCGCAGCGCAGCCGCTCCACTCCGGTGACCACCGCCACCCGGTCCTGCACCCGGATGTCCGCCCCCATGCGGCGCAATTCGTCCACATGGCGGTAGCGGTTTTCAAACATATTCTCCACGAACACCGTGGTGCCCCGGGCCCGGCACAGGGCGGCCATGACCACCGGCTGAGCGTCGGTGGGAAAGCCGGGATAGGGGGCGGTGCGGAGCACGCCCCCGGCGGCAAGCCGCCCCTCGCAGCGGATGCGGGCCGTCCCGGGAGCGCAGTCCACCCGGGCCCCGGCATCCCGGAACAGGCTGGTGACGGTGGAGAACTGCTCCGGCTCCACGCCGGTCAGCTCCACGTCCCCGCCGGCGGTGGCCGCCGCCGAGAGGTAGGTCGCGGCCACGATCCTGTCGCCGATCACCGTGTGCCCGCAGCCGCGGAGGGGTCTTCCCCCCTCCACCGCGATGACGCCGCTCCCCTCGCCCCGGATGCCCGCCCCCATGGCGCGCAAAAACCGGGCCAAATCCACGATCTCCGGCTCCCGGGCGGCGTTGCGGATCACCGTCTCCCCCGCCGCCCCGCAGGCGGCCAGCATGGCGTTCTCGGTGGCCCCCACGCTGGGCAGGGAGAGCTCGATCTCCGCCCCCCGCAGCCGCCTGCCGCCCTGGCAGAGCAGCCTGCCCCCCTGCTGGGCGATCTCCGCCCCCAGCTTTTTCAGAGCGGCCAGGTGCAGGTCGATGGGCCGGGGGCCCAGCTCGCAGCCCCCGGGCATGCTCACGTCCGCCTGGCCGGTCCGGGCCAGGATGGCCCCCAGGAAGATCACCGAAGAGCGCATCTCCCGCATCAGCGCCTCGGGCACGTCGGAGCGGACCAGGGCGGCGGCGTCCACCGTCACCGTGGTCCCCGTCCGCTCCACCCGGCAGCCCAGATGGCGCAGGATGGCGATGGAGGCGTCCACATCGCTGAGGCTGGGGCAGTTATGTATGACGCTCACCCCGGGGGCGAGCAGAGTGGCGCACAGGATGGGCAGCACGCTGTTTTTGGCCCCGTGAACCCGGAGGCTCCCCTCCAGGCGGCGCCCGCCCAGGATCTCATAGCATTCCATATTCCTTCCTCCGCATTCCTAGGACTTTGCCCCATCCTATGCGCGAGGGGGAACAGGGGTTCAAATCTGGGCACGGGCCTAGGGCGGCTGCGCCGCCCCAGGCCCATGAAACACGCTTACCGGATCAGGCCCCG
>CAZAIF010000042.1:0-12115 GCA_964485125.1 uncultured Oscillospiraceae bacterium
GCGCTGCTGTCCGCCATGGAGCGGCTGACCGAGGCCATCGCCCTGTGCCGCACCCGCCAGATCGACGTCTGTATGGAGCAGTTCAATGCAGCCCTGGCCCAGCTGGAGGGGACGGATCAGACCGACTCCCTGCTGCAGGAACTGCTGCCGGTGTTCCGCTCCAAATTCGGGCGGGACGGCCGGATGACCACCCCCACTCTGATCCGCTGGTGCGCGGACAACGGAATGCTCCAACAGGCCCTGACGGTGTACACCGAGCAGATGCCCGTCTACCTCCTTTCCCCAGACCAGGGCGGGCTGATCCAGCCGGACGAGGGCAGGGCCGCCCCGCCCGACCCGCCGCCCCAGCCCTACGAGCGCCGGGAACTGGCCTACTTCCTGCGCAGCTTTCTCCACCTGTCCAGGCGCAAGTCGGAGGGGGCGGGGCGCTGCGCCGCCTTCCGGCAGTACATCCAGAACAACGGGCAGGAAATTGAAAACGCGGTCCGCTTCGGCCGGTCCCCCAGGCAGGTGCCCGAGGCGCTCCAGCCCGCCGTCAGGCGGGTGGTGGAGCTGGTGTGGGCAGCGGAGCCCTGCCTGGAGTCAGGCCGCTGGGACGGCCGTTGGGTGCGCCGGGTGCCGTTCTTCTGCTCCGAGGCCCTGACCGAGCGCATCAACCGGGCCAAATACAAGTCGGCGGCCAAAATGATCAACGACTTTCAGGTCTTTGGCTCGGAGCTGGTGGCAGAGCTGTTCGGGGAGCGCCCGGACCGGCCCGCCCAAGGAGACGCCAAGGGCGGCAACGCCTATCTGGACACCCTCCGGGACATGGAGCGGCTGCTGCCCGGCTCCGGCTGGCGCCTCCGGTGCTCCCTGGCGTCGGCAAAGGCGCTGACAGCAGACTACATCTATGTCAAATTCCTGCGCAACATGACCAACCACGCCAACGACGTCAGCCAGGACAGCCAGCGGGAAACCCTGGAATACCTGTACACCCTGGGCTATCCCGAAATGGACGGCGTCACCGCCCCAGACGTTAAACAGGTTCTGCACAATGCGTTGGAACGCCTGAGACAGGCGGAGGAGGAGCGGGACGGACAGATGGCCGCCCCATCCACGGGCGGATGAGCCGCCGCACGGGAAATGCTGATAGAAGCATTTTCTCCCCCTGAGGAAAAACGCTGGAGCCATCGCGGCTGATTCGGATCACGTCCGGGCCGGCCGCGATGGCGTTCTGTTTTCTGCCTATGCTATGCTCCGGGGCTGCATCACTCAGACCATCCATCGGAGAGGCTGGCAAATTTTTTTGCGAAGTTTGCCCATGTTACTGAAAAAGACGATTCCCCCCCGATTATATAGGCGAAAGGGCACACGGTCCGACCGCCCGCACGGGCGGCGAGCTCAGTGCCGCCGGAAGAGCCGCGCCGGAGAAAGTTAGACGCATTTTCTGTGAAAGGCAAAGATTTTCAAGGCAAAATACGTCATAACTTGACACTTTTTACTATTTTTTGTAGAATGAAAAATGAAAAAATAGGTTTCATTTTTAACATAGGAGGAAAGGACGCGTGAAAAAACAGAAAAAGTTTTTTACTGTGGTCCCGTTGCAGGAGATCCTATACGACGAGGACGGCTCGATCCGGCAGAACAAGCTGGCCAGCGGTCACTACCAGCCGGTGGGCAACAGCAGACTGGAGTATGGGGACACCAAGTTCCCCATCATCCCGGTGCTCCATGGCTATGCTGAGCCGGCCGATCTGATTCAGGTGGTGGCCATCACCCCGGACAACCCCTTTGCGGCCTACCACCTGGAGGAGCTGCGGCAGGAGGTGGAGCAGGTTGCGTTGGAGAAGGGGCTGCTGCACTGCCGGTTCAGCCCCGTGTCTATCCCGGACGCCGGGGATGTGAACACCCAGATCGACCTGTTTCAAAAGCTGCTGGACTATGTGCAGTCCGATGATCTGCTCTACGGCTGTCTGACCTACGGTACCAAGCCCATGACAGTGGCAGAGCTGATGGCCATCCAATACGCCTACCGGGCGCTGGACAACGTGACCATTGACTGCCTGGTCTACGGCGAGGTCAAATGGAAAATCAAACAGAACTTTATCTATGACATCACCGCCCTGATCCAGTTGGACGAGATCACCCGGATGCTGTCAGAGCGCAGAGTCAAAAATCCCAGGGAGATTATCGACGGCATTTTGACTTTGTGAGGTGAGCGGTTATGGCAAATCGTGCGGAAAAAACAGGCACCATAGTTTGGTTCAACCCTCCCCAAATATCGAATGATATGGCCCGGAATTACCGGAGCTACGGAAAAAAGCTGGATGAGGTCGGCGCCGCTTTAGCGGCCCTGGATCAGAGGGATTCCGCCCAGCGGAGGCGTCTTCAGCTGTCCATTCGCCACATATGCTACCAGATCTTTTTTCCAAACCTGGAGCGGAAAGAGGCACCCCCCACCCAGAAGCCAGAATATGTCCTGCCGGAGGTACGGCCGCAGCGCAGCGGCGGCCCGTCCGTCCCGGCGAAACTCATCCCGTCCGCATGGAGGGAGGAGGGACAGGTTGAGGACATGGCGGAGGTCGAAAACCGCCCCGGCCCTAAACCCTCCATTCTGTGCGGAGCCCCTCTGCTGTCTCTGTCCAAGGTCTGCTATGAGACGCTATTTCTCCCGCTGCTCTCCCAATTGGAACACGGGACCGGTGACTTTCGGGCGCAAAGCGGCGGCCTGCTGACCTATTTGACCATGCGCATGCTGACGGCAATGGGGGAACAAATCGTCGACCATATGCAGATGCGGGCGGCCATGTGGCGGCGGCTGCCCCCAGAGCAACGGGCGGCGGGAATACCGGACTGCACAGACATCACGGAAAAAACAGCCTGCGCGTTTTTACACGATACCGAGGAACAGCGCCGGCACATGTTCCTGCTGCCTGCGGACGCCCGGCAGGATATGGAACGGCTTTTCCTGCAGGACAAGGTGATCTGGGACGATGTGTTCTGTCTTGCCTGCGGTTTTCTTCTGACCCGCAGATATGTGTACATCTCCGCTCAGGACCGGGATGAATCGTCCAAAGGGATGGAAGGGCGGCAGACGACGCCGATCACAGACAACAGAGGAAGCCAGAGACAACCCACAGAGATCTGTCTCTCGTATGAGGATCAGTACGAAATCGTTCTGGAGCTGGTCATGGAAGCCCGGCGCCTCTTTCACGGAAAAAATACGCTGTTTAATATGCTGTACTACCGTTTCCCCCGGCGCACGATAGACCATATCAGAAAAATTGCCAGCCAGACAGCTGGATCGATCAACGCTCCGGTGAATCCAGACGAACCGGAGCTCGGCCCTCTGGAAGAGCAGATCGCCGGCCCGCTGCCCAGCGCCGGCACCAGCGCCGAATATCAAGCCGGCTGGTACGAACTGGCGGCGCTGATTCTCTCCTTCCGTCAACGCTCAAACCGCAAGGGGCAGGATTTCCCCTATTACAGAGTGCTGTTCACCTCTGATATGATGTCGGTCCTGAAGCAGGGGAGTGTATCCTTTGTCCGCGAACGGGACCTGATGCGGGCCATGCAGTTCCGGTTCGTCAACTTCTGCCTGCGCCCAGAATGCAGTAGTTTCCAGGACATTATCCGTGCGCAGCTCAAGACCTACGATGAGGTACTGGAGGAAGTCCCAAAGACCAGACAGGGCAGACCGCTGAATTTGCCCACAGAGTCCCACGTAAACACCTCCTATTTAAACCGCTATGAGGTGCGGGATCGGTCCAGACACACCATCTATGACCGCTTTCGGAAGCTGGAGCAAAGCTACTGTCAATACAAATATGAACAGCTGTCCTGACCAGGGCAGCGGGGGAGGAGGAAAACCATGGAAAAATATCTGATGATCCTGGAGGTCTCTCAGAAGCAGGCATACATCTTCGGCAGCCGGAAGCTGAGCGACAACATCCGGCGCTCTGAGGAGATCCGGTTTGTGACCAACGACGGCATTGACTACCGAAACTGCGGCGGCGACGGCAAGGACCGCGCCAGCTCTGATTTTTTCCAGCTGGCCTGCCCAGAGGGATATTCCGGGGAGGCCAACTTCGTCTACGCCGGCGGCGGCCACACGGTGCTCCAGTTCGACGGCCTGAAGGCCGCCCAGCACTTCGCCCGGCAGCTGACGGAGCGGGTGCTGCGGGATTTCCCGGCTATGGAGCTGTTCGTCAAGATCTGCCCCTATGACCCGGAGAAAACCCCGGGGGAGAACCTGACCGCCCTGTCCGCCGCCCTGGAGGGGAAGAAGGCCCGGCGGCAGGCCTCCTTCCGGCGCAAATCCTTTGGGGTGGAGCACCCCCAGCAGCGCCTCCCGTCCTCCCAGGGCTACCAGATCCCCCCGCTCTCCGTCCGGGTGCCCGAGGGCTGGACCCTGACCTCCGACGGGGAGCAGCTGGCCGGGGAGGACAACTTCCTGGCAGTGGTCCACCTGGACGGCAACGCCATGGGCAAGCGGGTGCAGGAGATCTATCAGAATCACACGGACAAGGGCGCTTGGGCGAACTGCGTGAAGTCGCTCCAGGACTTCAGCCGCGCCATTGACCGGGACTTCGCCGCCGCCTACGACGCCATGACGGCGGACCTGGTGAAGGCCCTGGAGCGGACCCAGTACCCGGCGGCGCGGGCCGATGGAAAAAAAGTGCTGCCGGTGCGCAAGGTGGTGGGGGCCGGCGACGACGTGTGCTTCATCGCCGCCGGCAGCCTGGGCCTGGAGTGCGCGGTCCGGTTTTTGGAGCACCTGGCCCGGCAGAACGGCCCGGACGGCAACAGCTATGCCGCCTGCGCCGGGGTGGCGCTGATCCACAAGAAGTACCCCTTCCGCCAGGCATACGACCTGTCCGAGGAGCTGTGCTCCAACGCCAAGAAATTCGGGGCGATACTGGCCCCAGACAGCAGTGTCAGCGCCCTGGACTGGCACATCGAGTTCGGCCAGCTCAAGGGATCCCTGTCCCAGATCCGAACCGACTACCAAACCGAGGATGGGGGGCGGATGGAGCTGCGGCCCCTGGTGGCACTACCTGGACGGGTGGAAAACTATCCCCAGGAGCGAGGCTACGGCTTTTTCCGGGAGGTCTCCCAGCACCTGGAGCAGGCGAAACAGGCCCTGCCCCGCAGCAAGGTTAAGCAGCTGCGCACCGCCTTCCGGCAGGGAGAACTGGAAACCCAGCTGGCTCTGCGCCAGACCGAGACGGAGGAACTGCTCTGGGCCGGGGTAGCGCACCGCTTCCCGGACTACAACCGGCGGGCCCTGTCGGGGGAGGTTCTGGTCCGGGACGCCTTCGTCACCGACAACAGCGATCCTGAGAAGCCGGTGCGGCGGTGCCTCTACTTTGACGCCATTGAACTGACCGATCACATGACCTTCTGGAGGGAGGAAGACCAATGAGCCTGATCTGTATGAACATCCGCCTGGAGCTGCGCTCGGACGCCATTTTCAGCTCGGGCCACAGCGTCCCCGGCGGGGAGGACATCGCCCTGCGGGTGGATCAGGACGGGATGCCCTTCCTGCCCGGCGCCACGCTGAAGGGGCTGCTCCGGGAGAGCTTGGGGGATTGTCTGCGCTGGTCCGGCGGGGACCCCGCCGCGCTGACCGCCCTGTTTGGCCAGGAGGGCTGGCAGGGCGGGGCGGGTTCCCCCGACCTGGCCGCCGGCCCCGGCGGCCTGTCCGGCGATCCGGGCCGCCGGCTGATCTTCGGCGACCTGCGCCTGGAGAAAGGCCAGACCGACTGGGAGACCACCCGCACCTTCACCGCCCTGGAGGACCAGGTGGTCAAAACAGGCACCCTGCGCACCGCCTCCTGCCTGCGCAAGGGGCTGGTGTTCCGGGGGGCGCTGTTCTGTGACCAGCAGGACATCGAGTGGATCCAACAGGGCTGCGCCGCCCTGAAGTGGGCCGGGCTGCTGCGCAACCGGGGCTTCGGCCAGGTCAAGGTGACCGCCGACCCAGCCGGCGCCTTGGCCCACAAGCCGGCCCTCCCCCCCACCGGCTGCCTACGTTACCGGCTGGAGCTGGCCACCGCCCTGAACGTGCCCCAATACCGCCGCAGCGCCGGGGGCTGGCACGAGCTGAACTACACCGACACCCGGCAGTACCTGCCCGGCTCCGCAGTACGGGGGCTGCTGCTCTCCACCATGGCCCGGGAGCGGCCCGACTGGTTCGCCGCCCACAAAGCCCAGCTGCTGGGGGACGGGGTCCGGTTCCTGGACGCCCTGCCGGTCTGCGAGGGACAGGCCGCCGTCCCCGCCCCCATGGGCTTCTATGAGGACAAGGGGGAGACCCACTTTTACAGCGTGCTGACCCGGGGGGAGGTGCTCCCCCAGGACAAGCGGGCCAAGCTGGGCAGCTTCTGCACACTGGAGGCCAGCCCGGAAGACCCCCTGCTGCGGGGCTGCTCCCCCAAGACCGCCGTGGCCCTGCGGATGCGCCGGGGGAACACGCCGGAGGAGAAGCAGGTCTTCTCCGCCAACGCCATCGCCCCGGGCACGGTGCTGGAGGGCTACATCCAGCTGGACGACCCCGCCCTGGCCCCGGAACTCTCCGCCGCCTTTTACGACTGGGCCTGGCTGGGAGCGGATAAATACGCCGGATACGGTCTGTGCCGGGTGGCGGAGGTGGCTCCCGTCCAGAGCCGCTATGGGGTTCTGTTCGGCTTTTCCAACGGGGATCAGGTGCCTTCGGAGCTGTACATGATGCTGCTATCCCCCGCCGTCATGACCCGGGCGGGAGAGCCCGTGGGGCTGGATGAGGAGGCTCTGGCCGATCTGCTGGCGCTGCCCTCCTGCGAGACGGGGCAGAAGCGGCTGGAGATTACCGGCTGCGCCACCGCGGCGGCGGAACAGGTGAGCTTTAACACCACCTGGGGCTGCGCCACCCCCGCCGAGGTCATGTACGCCCCGGGCAGCGTGTTCCAGTTGAAGTGCGCTGCCCCGCCCCGCCTTGCGGCCTTGCGCCGGCTGGAGCAGACCGGGCTGGGCATCCGCCGGGGCGAGGGCTGCGGCCAGGTGCTGTTCCTGAAGGACTACCCTCGTTACCAGAAATATCAGGAGGACAACCGGCCAGACGCCGCCCCCCAGGCGCAGCTCCGCCGGGCACGGTGCAGCTGGCTGCTGAAGACCCCGGTCCCCGGCGGTCTGTCCAACAGCCAGTTGGGCGACATCCAGGCCCGGTGCGAACAGGCCATGGCCCGGAAGGGGAACCTGGAGGACCTGCGGGCGTTTTTTGACCACAACAGCAAGGACAGGGGCGCCCGGAACCGGGCCCAGTACCAGGCGTTCCGCGAGGCGTTCGACCAGCTGATGGAGCGTCCGCTGGCCGAGACTCTGGGAGTGGACCGCTGCCCCGACGGACCGGTGGAGCGGCTGAAGCTGGTCTGTGACTGGCTGGATCTGAGCAGAAAGAAGGTGGGCAGATGAGATCCGGTTACAACTACGTCCTGCGCTACCGGGCGGAGGTCACCTGCGTGAGCCCCCTGCGCACTGGCGGAGCCGAGCGGGATCTGGAACAGGTGCTGCGCCGCCCGGACGGCACCCCCTATCTCCAGGGAAGCTCCCTGTCCGGGGCCATGCGGGACTGGCGGGAGAATAATACCTTGTTCGGCAGCCAGGATCGGGAGGGGCAGCTCATCGTCTCCGATCTGGAGTTCTGCCCTGACGCCCGCCAGGGCGCCCGACCCCGGCTGCGGATCGACGGGGTCACCGGCACCGGCGCAGACCGGGCCAAATTTGACGTGACCGCCCTGTTGCCCGGAACCCGCGGCGTCTTCACCCTGGTCTGGCAGGGGGACGTGCCGCCGGAGGAGGCCATGCCGGTGCTGGAGTCCTATCTGGCCGCCCTCCACCGGGGGGAGATCCGTCTGGGAGCCCAGAAGTCCAACGGCTTCGGCCAGGTCAGATTGTCGGTTCTGCGGCGGCGGTACAACCTGCGGGAGCAGGCGGATCGGATGGCCTGGCTGGCCGCCCTGCCGGGAGATCAGGTGGACGAAAGGGACGAGAAAAATGAGCCCGTGACCCTGGAGGAGGGCGCCGTCGGAGACACCGTCACCTTCCGGGTCACCGCCAAGATGCGCCATCTGCTCATCAAGGCCTCCACCCCCGAGGGCGTCGGCCAGGACAAAATCGATGCTCCCCATATGGCGGAGAACGGGGCGCTGCTGCTGCCCGGCTCTTCCATCAAAGGGGCTCTCCGGGCTCATATCACGGAGATCGCCCCCTTCTGCCTGGGTCCGGACTGGGGCCGGCGGCTGGACGGCTTCTTTGGCCGGGGCAGCGCCAAGGGTCAGGAGGGCGCCGGTGACAACGGCATCGCGGGCAAGGCCCGCTGCTCAGACGGAGTGTTCCAGGACGCCAAAACCTGCACCCTCCACCGCATCCGCATCAACCGGATCTCCGGCGGCGTCATGCGCAAGGCACTGTTCGCCGAACGTCCGGTGACCGCAACCGTCTCCTGGACCATCACCGCCCCCGCCCGGGAGACGGTGGGCTGCGCCCTGCTGCTCTTCGCCCTGCGGGATCTGGGACTGGGGCTCTTCACCCTAGGCAGCGGCTCCTCCATCGGCCACGGCCGGGCGGAGCGGGTGCACGCAGAGATCGACGTGCCGGGCCGGCAGCTCGTGACTTTGGACAGTCAACCCGGCACAGTAGCCCTAGAGGATCCGGATGGCGTGACCGAGGGCTGGCTGGCGGCATGCAAGGAGGAGAATCCATGAAACTCACCTATTACAACCAGGACGAGGCCTTGGCCTATCTGGGGGCGCATGCGGAGCGCTTCCCCTATCAGATGGTGTGGCGGCTCAGCTCCGTAGAGCTGGGGGTGACCCGGAGCCCTGTGAACGATCTGGCCGAGGTCACCGAGGCCCGCTTCTTCGGCCCGGACGCCGAGCTGCGGTTCTACCTGGAGCACGGCTCCCTGGCCGCCGCCCTGGTGGAAGATGACGGGGACGCAGCCATTGAGCGGACAGTGCGGCTGCTGCCCAGGTTCGGCAAGACGTTAAAGCAGCTGCAATACATCGCCTTTGACGAGGACGGCCAGGGCTATGTGGCCCTGACCCGGCTGGCGGCGTGGGAAGGAGGCGGCAGCGATGCCGGATAATCAGGTACACGGACCCTACAACTTTGTCTCCTTTCCCACTCGGGTGATCCGCCGGTATGCCCGGCTGGAGGACGTGCCCCGCCAGGACCAGTGGGACGAGGATCTGCTCTCTGGGGAGATCACCGTCACCATGACGGCCAAGACCCCGGTCTTCATCTCCGACGGGGCCAAGGACAACCGGGGCCGGGGAGACGGGCACTTCATCCGGGACGCCGAGGGCCGGTGCGTCATCCCCGGCTCCAGCCTGCGGGGGCTGGTGCGGGAGAATATGCAGATCCTGGGGTGCGGGCTGGTTCGGCCCAACGAGGACTTCCAGGACGTGAACCTGTACTACCGGGCTTTGGCGGATGCCCGGGGATCGCTGAAGAGCGCTTTAAAGGGACAGTACCAGAGCATGCTGGGCATCCACAACAACAGCCAGCCCACCGAGATCCGGGCCGGCTATCTCCACTGCGATCCCTCCGCCGGGGGCTCTGGCTACTACATCGTCCCCACCCTGCCCCATCCCACGTCTGACCACTCCATCTGCCGCCTGCGGCGGGACGACCCCCGGGTGGTGGAACTGGTGCAAGACATGCCCCGCCCCGGCGTGCTGGAGGGGATCTGCTACTGGGGCGTGGAGACCGTGGGCAAGCGCGAGGGGACGCCTGCCCAGGCAGGCAGAGTGGGCATCGCCCAGGGCGGCCCGGAGCAGCACCCGGGCGCCCTGACGGGCCGCCTGGTGAGCCCCGGCTATATGCAGGGCCAGAACCACGTCTACCTGTTCCCGGAGGAAGACCCTGACGCCGGCCATATTCCCCTGAGCCGGGAGTCGATGCTGGTCTATCAGGAGGACTATGAGGCCCGGCTGAACAGCCTGGGGGGCACCGCCGGCCTGCCGCCCAAGAGCGAAAAAGAGGCCAGGCAAGCAGAGATCGAACGCCGGAAGGCCTTCTGGGCCCTGCCCAAGGAAGGCGAATGCAAGCCGGTCTTTTATCTGGAGGGCAGCGTGGTCAGCTTTAGCCCCTCCTCCTACTATCTGCGTATCGCCTACAAGTACAAGCTGAGTCACGGCATCCCGGGAAGCCACCAGAGACGCAACCAGGAGGAGCTCTTTCTGGACTACCCCTACGCCGTGCTGGGTTTTACCCAGGGGAATACCGCCCTGCGCTCCCGGGTCAGCTTCGGGGATCTGGGCCTGGAAGGGGCGCCCAGCTATGCCCTTCCAGCCAGCGCGGTGCTGGGGGAGCCCAAGCTGAGCTTTTTCGGCGCATATACCAAGAAAGGGCTGGACTACAACCAGGAGGAATTCCAATTACAGGGCTATAAACAGTATTGGCTCCACGACATCACCAACCAGGCCCAGGGAGACAACACCCAGGTGCGCACCACCCTGCGGCCCCTGGCGGCCGGCAGCCGCTTCACCGGCGCCATCCGCTACCGCAACCTCCACCCGGACGAGCTGGGGCTGCTGCTGTGGTGCCTGAGGCTGGAGAAGGGCTGCTATCAGCCCATGGGCATGGGCAAGCCCCTGGGCTACGGCCGGATGGCGCTGACCATCGACGCCCTGCGCCCCTTCCGGCCCCGGGATCTCTACCCCTCCCTGATCCCGGACGGCGCCTTTTTTACCGCCCCGGCGGACCCCGACGGCCAGGAGGTGACGAAGCTGATCGAGAGTTATATCGAGAGTTATCAGGCGTGGCGGGGGGACGAGCAGATCCAGGCCTCCCTGAAGAACCAGACGGTGCCGGACATCCGGGCGCTGCTCCACATCCGGGAGTTCTTCACCATCCGCAGCCTGATCTGCCAGCGCCTGGAGCCGGTGTCCTATATGGCGCTGGGAGAGTACAGGAACGTCATGCAGGGCCTGGATTCCATTTCCGAGGTGGCAAAGCGGGTGTCGGATCAGGCCCCCGGGGCCCCAGCCGCGGGCCCTGCCCAGGAGCGGGATCTCAGCCTGTCCTATGGCACGGTGATGTCTGTTTCCAACGGCAAGTGCACCGTGAACGCCGGCGGAAGGCTCATTCAGGCCCTATACGTCCAGCCCTCCAAACCGAAAAAGGGCGGAAAGAAGCAGGGCGCGGCCGGGCCCCGGCCGCTGGTCAAGGGCCAGAGGGTGGCCCTCCGATCCGACGGCAAGCAGTGGCACGTGGTCCAGGACCAGTGACCCGCAGTCAGCAGATGTAAGAACGGCCCCGGCCCGGATTTTGCCGGGCCGGGGCGGAGGCCCAGAGAGGAGCGGCGAGATGCAATTCTATCTTCACTTTTCCGTCCACAACCTGACCCTGCCCCTGGCCTACAGCTATCCGCTCCAGAGCATGCTCTACCGGCTGATGTACCCCGACCCGGCCTACAGCGCCCAGATCCACGACGCAGGCCACAGCGACGGGCGCCGCGCCTTCAAGCTGTTCTGTTTCGGTCCGCTGATGGGGCCCCACCGGGTGGATCGGGACAGGAAGGAGATCACCTTCTTCTCCCAGGTGCTGCTGGAGGTGCGCACCCCGGATCCCCGGCTGGCCATGGTATGGCGGGCGGCTCTGGAGCCCGGGTTGGAGCTGGAGCTGCGGGGCCAGCCCCTGGTGCTGGACGGGGTGGAGCCGGACCAGCAGGCCGTCGCCGTCTCCCGGTGCCAGATCCAGGCGGTCTCCCCCATCCTGGCCTACCGGAGCTATGAGGAGGCGGGGGTGCGCAAGATGAAGTGCTACACCCCCCTGGACCCGGAGTTCCAGGCGCTGGTGGTCCAGAACTTTCAGGGCAAGTACCGGGCCCTGACGGGCCGGGAACCGGGTGCGCTGGCGCTGACCGCCCTGGCAGTGGGGGCGCGGGACAAGGTGGTGACCCGCCACAAGGGGACCTGGCTGACGGGCTGGCGGGGGCGCTATTTGCTCCGGGGGGACCCGGAGGCGCTGAGCTTCCTCTACGACGCCGGTCTGGGGGCCAAGAACGCCGCCGGCTTCGGGCTGTTCCACCTGCTGGAGGGCTGAGGGGCGGCCGCCCGGTGCGAACCGACCGGCTCATTTGGGCACTTTT
>CAZAIF010000043.1:0-12002 GCA_964485125.1 uncultured Oscillospiraceae bacterium
CAATCCGTCCGGGGCGCATAGACTGAACTAACGCAAAAAGACAGGAGGCATCCCCATGAACGACTTTTTACCTGAGGGCCGGCTGATCCACCGCCCGGACAATCTCCAGTCCCTCTCCGGCATCGACGCCCTGGCCGAGGCCATGGGCAGCGGCAAAGTGCTGGAGGCGGTGGCGGAGCGGTGCGACAGCAGGAAAAACCTCCACCTGCGGCTGGGGCAATTCACCGGGGTCATCCCCCGGGAGGAGACCGCCCTGGGGCTCCGGGAGGGGACGGTGCGGGAGATCGCCGTGCTGACCCGGGTGGGAAAGCCGGTGGCCTTCCGGGTCATTGGGCTGGAGGCCAACGACGGCCGCCTCACCCCCCTGCTCTCCCGCCGGGCGGCCCAGCGCTCCGCCCTGGAGGCCATCCGGGCCCTGCCCGCCGGGACGGTGCTGGAGGCCGCTGTGACCCATCTGGAGAGCTTCGGCGCCTTCGTGGACATCGGCTGCGGGCTCACCTCCATGATCCCCATCGACCGGATCTCCATCTCCCGGATCCCCCACCCCCGGTGCCGCTTCCGTCCCGGCCAGCAGATCCGGGCCGTGCTGCTGGGCACCGACCCGGAACGGGGGCACATCCTGCTCTCCCACCGGGAGCTGCTGGGGACCTGGGCGGAAAATGCCGCCCACTTCGCCCCCGGAGAGACGGTCACCGGGGTGGTGCGGGGCATCCAGGACTACGGCATCTTTGTGGAGCTGACCCCAAACCTGACCGGACTGGCCGAGTGCTGTCCCGGCGTGGAGGAAAACCAGCGGGTATCTGTCTTTATCAAGTCCATCCAGCCTGAGCGCCGCAAGATCAAGCTGGCCATCATCGACGCCCTGGAGAAGGGGGTGGAATACGTACCCTTCGACTATCCCCCCGACCCGGAGGACCCCGCCCGGTGGCGCTACGACTCCGGCTTGGCCTCCGACTTGACCCGCTCCCAATAGGCCCGGGCGGCCTGTTCGGTCTTGTTGTCGCCGTACTGGTAGTACCGGCGGCCCGCCAGGGCGTCGGGGAGGTACTGCTGGGGGACATAGTGGTGGGGATAGGCGTGGGGATACCGGTAGGTCAGCCCCCGCCCCAGCTTGGAGGCCCCGGCGTAGTGGCTGTCCTTCAGGTGGGCAGGGATGTCCCCCGTCCGTCCGGCCCGGACGTCCTCCAGGGCCGCGTCGATGCCGCTGATGGCGGAATCCGACTTAGGCGCGGTGGCCAGCAGCACCACCGCCTCCGCCAGGGGGATCCGGGCCTCGGGCAGGCCCAGCATATTCGCCGAATCCACGCAGGCCTTGACCACCGCCATGGCCTGGGGATAGGCCAGGCCCACGTCCTCGGCGGCGATGACCAGGATACGGCGGCAGGCGGAGATCAGATCCCCCGCCTCCAGCAGCCGGGCCAGGTAGTGGAGGGCCGCGTCCGCATCGGAGCCCCGGACCGACTTCTGCAGGGCGGAGAGGATGTCATAGTGGCCGTCCCCGTCCCGGTCATAGCGCATGGCGCTGCGCTGGGCCACCTGGCCGGCGTCCGCCAGCGTCAGACGCACTACGCCTCCTTCGCCCCGTACGGCGGAGAAGAGCAGCTCCACGGCGTTGATGGCCTTGCGCACATCCCCGCCGCAGGCGGCGGCCAGATGGGCGACGACCCCCTCCTCCACCTCCGCCCGCACCTGCCGCCGCCCCTCCAGGAGGGAGATGGCCCGGCGGATGGCCCCGGAGACCTCCTCCGGGGGGACGGGCTTGAACTCGAACACCGTGGCGCGAGAGAGCACCGCGTTGAACACGTAGAAATAGGGGTTCTCGGTGGTGGAGGCGATCAGGGTGAGCTTTCCGTTCTCCATGAATTCCAGCAGGGACTGCTGCTGCTTTTTGTTGAAATACTGGATCTCGTCCAGATAGAGCAGCACCCCGTTGGGGGCCATCAGGGTGTCCACGTCGGCCATGACCTCCCGGATGTCCGAGAGGCCGGCAGTGGTGGCGTTGAGCCGGTGGAGGGTCCGGTGGGTCTGGCGGGCGATGATATTGGCCACGGTGGTCTTGCCGGTGCCCGAGGGGCCGTAGAACACCATATTGGGGATATTGCCGCTCTCGATGATCCGGCGGAGCATGCCGCCGGGGCCCAGGATATGCCGCTGTCCCACCACCTCGTCCAGGGACTGGGGGCGGATGTCATCCGCCAGAGGCCTGTATTCCACGATTCCACCGCCTTTCACCGTTTTGCGCTCAGGATTTCAATCCAGATCAAAAAAACAAACGGGCTGGCCGCTTCTCCTGGAAGCGGCCAGCCCATTGTATCATATTTCCCCTCAGCGATAAAGGGGGTATTTCTCGGTCAGGGCGACCACCTGGGCGCGGATGTCGTCGGCCTTGGTGTCATAGTGGGCGGCCGTCTCGCAGATCAGCCGGCCCACCAGGCGGAAGTCCTCCTCATTGAGACCCCGGCTGGTGGCGGCGGGGGTGCCCAGCCGCAGGCCGCTGGTGACAAAGGGCTTCTCCGGGTCATTGGGGATGGCGTTTTTGTTGGCGGTGATGAACACGTCGTCCAGCCGCTTCTCCATCTCCTTGCCGGTCAGCCCCGCCGGGCGCAGATCCACCAGCATCAGGTGGTTGTCGGTGCCGCCGCTGACCAGGTCCAGCCCGCCCTCCTGGATGGAGGCGGCCAGGGCCTTGGCGTTGTCCACCACGTGCTGCTGGTACTCCTTGAACTCGGGCTTCAGGGCCTCCCCCAGGGCCACGGCCTTGGCGGCGATGATGTGCATCAGCGGGCCGCCCTGGGAGCCGGGGAAGATGGCGGAGTTGATCTTTTTGGCGATGGCCTCGTCGTTGCAGAGGATCATGCCGCCCCGAGGCCCCCGGAGGGTCTTGTGGGTGGTGGTGGTCACCACGTCGGCATAGGGCACGGGAGAGGGGTGCAGCCCGGCGGCCACCAGGCCGGCGATGTGGGCCATGTCCACCATCAGGTAGGCCCCCACCTCGTGGGCGATGTCGGCAAAGGCCTTGAAGTCAATGATCCGGGGATAGGCAGAGGCCCCGGCGATGATCATTTTGGGGCGGTGCTTGTGGGCCAGCTCCCGGACCTGGTCATAGTCGATGCGGTGGGTCACCGGGTCCACCCCGTAGGACACCATGTGATAGTTCTTGCCGGAGAAATTCACCGGGGAACCATGGGTCAGGTGGCCGCCCTGATCCAGGTTCATGCCCATCACCGTGTCGCCCAGATTACACAGGGCCTGATAGACCGCATAGTTGGCCTGGGCGCCGGAGTGGGGCTGGACATTGGCATAGGCAGCGCCGAAGAGGGCCTTGGCCCGCTCCCGGGCGATGTCCTCCACGATGTCCACATATTCACAGCCTCCATAGTAGCGCTTGCCGGGATAACCCTCGGCATACTTGTTGGTGAGCACGCTGCCCGCCGCCACCAGCACGGCGGGGCTGACCACGTTCTCCGAGGCGATCAGCTCGATGTTGCGGCACTGCCGCTGGTACTCCTGCCTGACGGCGGCCCCCACCTCGGGGTCGGCGCTGGCCAGAAAGTCCATCATTTCCTGCACCATCTGTTTCCACTCCTTTTTTCTGATCCTGGGCCCGCCCCTGAGACCGGCCCGAAATTCATCCCATAACTACAAAAATTATAGCAAACCAATGTATTCCACACAACTGTTTTCTGTAAAACCAGGTGCAACCTTGTCGAATCTGTGGTATGATGGGGGCAAATACAGCTGTGAGGTTGAGAAAATGAAACAAAAAGAGGACGTCATTTCCATTGTGGAGGCGCTGAAGGAGCTCTATCCCGATGCGCTGTGCTCCCTGCAATACGACAAAGACTATGAACTGCTCTTCGCGGTACGGCTGTCCGCCCAGTGCACCGACGAGCGGGTCAACAAGGTGACCCCCGCCCTGTTCGCGCGCTTCCCCACCCTGGAGTCCTTCGCCGAGGCCGACCCGGCGGAGGTGGCCCAGTACATCCACTCCTGCGGTTTCTTCAACGGCAAGAGCAAGGATCTGGTCAACTGCGCCCGGATGCTGCTCAGCGACTACGGCGGGAAGGTGCCCTCCAAAATGGAGGATCTGCTGCGGCTGCCCGGCGTGGGCCGCAAGACCGCCAACCTGATCCAGGGGGACATCTTCCACACCCCCGGCGTGGTGGTGGCGGATACTCACTGCATCCGCATCGCCGGACGGCTGGGCCTCACCGACGGCGCCAAGGACCCGGCCAAGGTGGAGCAGCAGCTCCGGGCGGTGCTCCCCCCGGAGGAGTCCAACAACTTCTGCCACCGGATGGTGCTCCACGGCCGGGCGGTGTGCACCGCCAGGATGGCCAAGTGCGAGATCTGCCCGCTGACCCAGTGGTGCCCCCACTACCAGACCGCGGGAAAAGATACTTAAAGCCGCTTGGCTGTACATCGGCGTATTTCGTCAAGTAGTTTCGTTTTCTATCAAATTTAGTTACAAACCATTTTAGCTTGCCAGATCATGCAAATGTAAAGCGAATTTATTTTACAGTTATGTGCTGCTCACTTTGTGCTCATTTTATCGGATTTCCGCCGT
This sequence comes from uncultured Oscillospiraceae bacterium, assembly GCA_964485125.1. Taxonomy (GTDB): domain Bacteria; phylum Bacillota; class Clostridia; order Oscillospirales; family Oscillospiraceae; genus UMGS1766. The sequence continues at coordinate 4,568 of CAZAIF010000043.1, forward strand.
TTTCCCGGGATTTTTTGTGCTTTTGCTCCTCACGTTCCAGTTGAGAGTAGACGCAGCCGCAGTAGTCCTGGCGGTAGAGGTGATACTCCGCTGAGAGCTGGATGGAGCGCTTATAGCCCTCCCGTTTTTTGAAGTCGGAAGGCAGCCAGCTGGTCTGATAGATAGGGGCCAGCTCCTCTCCGATCCGGTTCAGGGCACGGGCGTCCTTCAGCGGGCTGATGGAGAGGGTGGTGGTGTAGTACTCGCTGCCCAGTTCCCGGGCCGTCCGGGCCGCCTCCTCCAGCCGCAGCCGGAAGCAAGCCAGGCAGCGCCTCCCCCCCTCCGGCTCTCGCTCCAGTCCCCGCACCGCCCGGGCGAAACGCTCGGGCTCGTAGGCGCCCTCCAGCACGGTGATGCCCGCATCGGGCAGCATCTCCCCCACCAGGCGGCGCAGTTCGTCCACCCGGTGGCGGTACTCCTCCTCCGGGGCGATATTGGGATTATAGAAAAACAGCGTGATCTGAAAATAGCGGGACAGATATTCCAGCACATAGCTGCTGCAGGGGGCGCAGCAGGCGTGGAGCAGCAGGCTGGGGCGGCGGCCGTCCAGGCAGGTCAGCAGCCGGTCCAGCTCCTTCTGATAATTCTGATTGGCATTCATACTCCCATCTCACCTTCTGAAGCAATGTGACCATCTTACTACAGCCTGTGGAACAAAATCAATGTCTGGAGGTATATTTCTATGGACTTTGAACGGCTGAGAGAGGCGCTCTCCCACCGCATCCCCGGCCCCATCGACGGCCATCCCCCCTGCGCCGTGCTGGTCCCCCTGGTCCGCCGCAATGGGGAGGACTGCCTGCTCTTCGAGGTGCGCGCCTCGGGGCTGAAGTGGCAGCCCGGGGAGGTCTGCTTCCCAGGGGGCCACATGGAGCCGGGGGAGGACGCCCTGGCGTGCGCCCTGCGGGAGACCGAGGAGGAGCTGGGGATCGGCCGGGACCAGATCGACATACTGGGGGAGCTGGACTACGCCATCCACGCCTCCGGCTTCCCGGTCTACCCCTTCCTGGCCGCCTTTCCCGAGGGCTGGGAGGGGCGGCTCTCCCCCAACCCGGACGAGGTGGAGGAGTGGTTTACCATCCCCCTCTCCTTCCTGCGCTACACCCCGCCCCAGAAGGCCCGGGTGGAGAAGGCCTACCGGGCGGTGGACGCCCTGCCCGAGCAGGACCGGCTGCTGCTGGAGGACAGGCCCCGGCTGGAGAGCATGCCCACCCTGTTCTGGTCCTATGAGGGGCGGCTGCTCTGGGGGATGACCGCCCGGGTGACCTACTGGCTGCTCGGCTGGCTGAAGGGGCTCAAATAAGATGGAGTACCGGCTCATCCGCTCCCGGCGCAAGACCCTGGCCATCGAGATCAGCCGGGAGGCCCAGGTGGTGGTCCGGGCGCCGCTGAAACTGCCCCGGCGGGAGATCGAGGGGTTCCTGGCCGAAAAGCGGGACTGGATCGCCCTCCATCTGGAGCGCCAGCGGCAGCGCAACGCGGCCCACCCGGAGCCGGACGAGGCCACCTGGCGGCGCTGGCGGGAGCAGGCCCGCCGGGAGCTGCCGGAGCGGGTGGCCCACTACGCCCCGCTCATGGGGGTGGCCCCCACCGCCGTCCACTTCTCCCGGGCAAAGACCCGGTTCGGCAGCTGCAGCGCAAAAAACAGCGTCACCTTTTCCCTGCGGCTGATGGACTATCCCCCGGCGGCCCGGGACTATGTGGTGGTCCACGAGCTGGCCCACATCCGGTATAAGAACCACGGGCGGGAGTTTTACCGCTTTGTGGCCTCGGTGCTGCCCGACTGGAAGCAGCGGGCGGCGCTGCTGAAACAATAATAAGAAAACGGGCACGGGGCGGCATATCCTACGGAAGTATGCCGCCCTGTGCCCGTCCCACCAAAAACCGCCGTCCCCAGTTCCGGGGGGCGGCGGCGGTCACGCTGATCAAGCGGGTGATGTACTGGAACACCGTCACCAGGGAGGCAGCTCACCAGGCCCGGTGCTGGCCGGAGCGCCACTGATAGCCGCAATTCATGCAAGTGATCTTCACATCGGCTCCGATCTCGCCATCTTTTACAGTGCTGAGCGACGTGCAGCCGCATTTGGGACATACAGGACCTCTTTTCCGCCGCTCGTCCTCCGCCGCCCTGATCTCCCGGAGAAACTGTTCTTTTCCGACCTGGTCATACCGCTGAACGATGTCCTTGACCTCCTGCACGGTGTAAGCGCGGGATTCAATTACAAACCACTCGGGGGCAATTTGGCGAGATTGACCGAACTGGCCGCCAACACTTTGCTGGCGCAGGTCTCACACATGTATCCGCTTAATGCACTCGATATTCCGTTCAGAATAACCATGCCTCCATCCTCCCATTTACCATCTATTGATTAAATTGTGATTACAAGCAGCAACCACTTTGTTCAAGATGGCATTGAATGCATTGCCCCTTGTTGCAATTACCTCGGCAATCACCGCGCTGGCAAGCGCCCAGGAGGAGCTGGCCCAATCCGCCCAAGAAAGCGCTGAGACCTGGCAAACCTATGTTACCGGTTCTTTTTATAAATGAGGTACCCCTCCAGGATCAGGGTGGCCGCCACCGCGTCCACCACTTTTTTGCGCTTCTTCCCCCGCCTGCCCGTCTCGCTCAGGATGCGGTGGGCGTCCACGGTGGTGCGGCGCTCATCCCACAGGGTGACGGGCAGGCCGGTCTCCTCCCGGAGCCGCCGGGCCAGGGCCTCGCTCTTCTCCGCCCGCTCCCCCAGGGTGCCGTCCATATTCTTGGGGTAGCCCAGCACCAGCTCCTCCACCTGATAGTCCCGGATGTAGCCCTTCAGCCGCTCCACCACCACGTCCTGGCTCCGGGCGTCGATGGTCTCCGCGGTGCCCGCCCCAAAGCCCAACAGGTCCGAGATGGCCACGCCGGTGTGGGCATCGCCGTAGTCGATGGCCATGATCCGCATGGCGGCTCCCCCCTTCCTGTAAATTCTCTTGCGCTGTTTGATCCGTACAGATCCGAACCACGCCGCCGCCCCGCCGGGGCGGCATTGTCAGGGATTATTCTAGCAGATTTTCTGAAAATGGCAAGAAAAATGCTTGACTTGTCCGGGGCGGCGTGCTAGTATTTAGTTTACCTGTGAGTCGGGGTGTATTTGGCGCGCGTTTTTTTAGGCGCGGGCAGTCCCCCGGCGCGGCACATCGGTTTGCCAGAACAGGGAGGCAGTTTCGCCTGCCGAAACCTTTTTCAAGCTCAGCCGCCATAGGGCCTTATTGCGCCCCTATGCTCTGACGCGAACGGATTTCGGGAGGCATTCACCTATTTCGGGTACAGCCAAGCGGAGTCCTTTTTTTGTGCCCGATCGAATTACTATCAAGGAGGTGCCAGGATATGGCAAAGGCCGGCGCACGGGTCAAGATCACCCTGAGATGCTCTGAGTGCAAGCAGAGAAACTACAATACCATGAAGAACAAGAAGAACACCCCTGATCGTCTGAAGCTGAACAAGTATTGTCCCTTCTGCAGAAAGCACACCGTCCACGATGAAACCAAGTAAGCTCATCGCAACTTACTGACAGAAAGAAGGGTGTCTTTTTTATGGCAGACAAGGAACAAAAGGCGGTCCAGCAGTCCGCCGCGAAGGATAAGCCCGCCAAGGAAAAAGCCAAAAAGCCCAACGCCTTCGTCCGCTTCTTCAAGCGTGTCGCCCGCTACTTCCGGGAGATGAAGAGCGAGCTGAAGAAGGTCGTCTGGCCCACCCGTCAGCAGGTCGTCCGCAACACCATCGTGGTCATTCTGGTCGTGCTGGTGATCGGCGTGCTGATCTGGCTGTTCGACTGGCTGGCCGCGGCCATTATCCGGGCTTTGATCAACCTGGTAAATTAAGAGGTCTATCATGGCGGAAGAAGCGAAGTGGTACGTGGTGCACACGTACTCCGGCTATGAAAACACCGTAGCCACCACGATCATGAAGCATGTGGACAACCGCAACCTGCACGATCTCATCCATGAGGTGTCCATCCCCACCGAAACCGTCACCGAGGTCACGGAAAACGGTCCCAAGACCGTGGAGCGCAAGACCTTCCCCGGCTATGTCCTGATCAAGATGGTCATGACCGACGAGAGCTGGCACGTGGTCCGCAACGTACGGGGCGTCACCGGCTTCGTGGGCTCCGGCAACAAGGGCATCCCCCTCACCGACGAGGAGGTCGCCGCCCTGGGCGTGGAGAAAAGGGAAGTGGTCGTGGGCTACCAGGTGGGTGACAGCGTCAAGATTACCGAGGGCGCGCTGGAATCCTTCCTGGGCGTCGTGGAAGAGATCGATATTGACAAGAACAAAGTACGTGTCGTCGTCTCGATGTTCGGCCGCGAGACCCCCGTGGAGCTGGACCTGGATCAGGTCGAGCCTGTGGAGATCTGAGCGGAACGGGAGACGGCCGCAGAATCTAATACCTAACGATTGAGGAGGTGCTCTTCGTGGCACAACAGAAGAAAAACGCGAAAATCACCGGCTATGTGAAGCTGCAGATCCCCGCGGGCAAGGCAACTCCCGCCCCCCCGGTCGGCCCCGCCCTGGGCCAGCACGGCGTCAACATCGCCGCCTTTACCAAGGAATTCAATGAGCGCACCAAGAACGACGTGGGCCTGATCATCCCCGTGGTGATCACCGTCTACGCCGACCGCTCCTTCACCTTCATCACCAAGTCCGCCCCTGCCGCCGTGCTGATCAAGAAGGCCGCCGGCATCGAGTCCGGCTCCGGTGTGCCCAACAAGACCAAGGTGGCCACCATCAGCAAGGAGGACGTGCGCAAGATCGCCGAGACCAAGATGAACGATCTGAACGCCGCCAGCATCGAGGCCGCCATGTCCATGATCGCCGGCACCGCCCGCTCCATGGGCGTCATCGTGGCGGACTAAGGAGGGAACGACTGTGTTTAGAGGTAAGAAATATCAGAACAGCGTCAAGCTGTTGGAGAAGGGCGCTGCCTATGAGCCCGCCGACGCCATGGACCTGGTCGTGAAGACCGCTTCCGCCAAGTTCGACGAGACCGTGGAGGTCCATGTCCGCCTGGGCGTCGACTCCCGTCACGCCGACCAGCAGGTCCGCGGCGCCATCGTGCTGCCCAACGGCACCGGCAAGAACGTCCGGGTGCTGGTCTTCGCCAAGGCCGACAAGGCCGACGCCGCCCGGGAGGCCGGCGCCGACTATGTGGGCGATATGGATCTGGTGGAGAAGATCCAGAAGGAGAACTGGTTCGACTTTGACGTGGTCATCGCCACCCCCGACATGATGGGCGTGGTCGGCCGTCTGGGTAAGGTACTGGGCCCCAAGGGCCTGATGCCCTCCCCCAAGTCCGGCACCGTGACCCCTGACGCCGCCAAGGCCGTCCAGGAGGCCAAGGCCGGTAAGATCGAGTACCGTCTGGACAAGACCAACATCATCCACTGCCCCATCGGCAAGGTGTCCTTCGGCCCCGAGAAGCTGCAGGAGAACTTCAACGCCCTGATGGGCGCCATCATCAAGGCCAAGCCCGCCGCCGCCAAGGGCCAGTATATCAGAAGCTGCACCCTGGCCACCACCATGGGCCCCGGCGTCAAGGTAAGCGCCGCAAAGCTGATGTGATTTGATTTCCGCCGCACAGCGGAGCGGGCTTCCACGCCCGCCCGCTCTCCGGCGGGGTCCGGTCCCGCTCCCCTGCCGGAGGGCACAAAAGGGCAAAAATGCGGCGGGGCGGGACAAAATTGCTTGACAAAGCTCTAAAAGCTCTGTTATAATATCGCTTGCGTTCAAAGACAGCAGGTACTGTTCCAACAGTGTAATGGCTGAGCCGCCTGCCGAGAGTGCGATCTGAAAAATTGATTTTTCCGATTGTCATCCTCTGTGCTTGGACGCGGAGGATTTTTATTTTCGGAGGTGAAACAAAATGGCTAATGCAAATGTGATCAACGAGAAGGCCGCTGTGGTCGCCGCTCTGGTAGAGCGTCTGAACGGCGCCCAGTCCGGCGTTTTCGTGGACTATTCCGGCCTGACCGTGGCTGAGGACACCGAGATGCGTTCCGCCATGCGGAAAGAGGGTATTGAGTACGCCGTGGTGAAGAACACCATGATGCGCCGCGCCTTGGACAACGTGGGTCTGGGCGAGCTGGACAGCGTGCTCAACGGCACCACTTCCCTGGCCACCGGCACTGAGGACCCCATCGCCCCCATCCGTATGGTCAGCGAGTATTCCAAGAAGCTGGGCGACAAGTTCAACATCAAGGCCGCGTTTATGGAGGGCAAGATCCTCTCCCCGGCTGAGATCGAGCAGCTGTCCGCTCTGACTTCCAAGAAGGACCTGTACGCTCAGCTGGTGGGCACCCTGATGGCCCCCATGGCCAACTTGGCCGCCGTGGTCAACGCGATTGCGGAGAAGGGCGAGAGCGCCGAGTGATCGGGCGTTCCGCCTGAACTTACAAATCAAAAAATAACAAATTGGAGGTAAATTACCATGGCTGATATCAATGCTATTGTGGAAGAGATCAAGGCTCTGTCCCTGCTGGAGGTCAAGGAGCTGACCGACGCCCTGAAGGAGACCTTCGGCGTCGAGGCCATCGCGATGGGCGCTCCCGCCGCCGGCGCCGGCGCTGCCGCCGCTGAGGTGGAGGAGAAGACCGAGTTCGACGTCGTCCTGACCGGTTTCGACGCCGCCGGCAAGATCAAGGTCATCAAGGCCGTCCGCGAGATCACCGGCCAGGGCCTGGCCGAGGCCAAGGCTACTGTCGAGGGCGTTCCCGCCACCCTGAAGGAGGCCGTCTCCAAGGAGGAGGCCGAGGCCATGAAGGCCAAGCTGGAGGAAGTCGGCGCCAAGGTGGAGCTGAAGTAATCCAGACACCTGACATTGCACGAAAAGCGCTCCCCGGCGTACCGGGGCCGCGCATCCAGACAGCCGGAGAACCTGTTTTGGTTCTCCGGCTGTTTTTCCGCCCCTTGCCCGCCCGCTCCGCCTAGCGCCGGTATGACGGTTTGACAAAGGGCGAAAGAGCCTGGGACTGCAGATGTTTGTGCGCACCCACCGAGGGCTTCAGCTCACTAAGGCGGGCCAATCCCTGTATGCGGTACTGCCCCAATGTTAAATTTCAGCCGGTCCCCTTCGACAACACCCCGAAAAACGCCCGGGAGATCATGCTCTGCCTGCGGCGGAGCTGGCCGGCACCGGCGACTGGCAGGGCGCTGGCGACCATCATCGCCAGCGCCCTGATGCCCTCGCTGGACACCACCATCGTCTCCATCGGCATTACCTCGCTGATGGAGGCCTTCGGTGTCAGCGAAGCGGCGGTGCAGCGGGTGTCCACTGCCTATCTGCTGGCCCTGGCTGGCCGTGGCCATCCCCGCCATCGGCTGGGCTGAGGAGCGCTTTGGCGGCCGGAAATGCTGGATGGCGGG
>CAZAIF010000044.1:0-1536 GCA_964485125.1 uncultured Oscillospiraceae bacterium
TGGCGTTGGGCACGCCGGAGCGGAGCACGTTGTAGGTGTCCACCAGCAGGGTGGCGTTGTGGGGGTAGAGCTGGCAGTAGGTCTTGAAGGCGGTATACTCGTCGGGGAACATCTGCACCCAGGAGTGGGCCATGGTGCCGGTGGCGGGGACGCCGAAGTCCCGGTCGGCCTGGACGCAGGCGGTGCCGGAGCAGCCGGCGATATAGGAGGCCCGGGCCCCCAGGATGGCGCCGGAGGCCCCCTGGGCCCGGCGGGAGCCGAACTCCGCCACCGGGCGGCCGGCGGCGGCCCGGACGATCCGGTTGGCCTTGGTGGCGATCAGGGACTGATGGTTGAGCTCCAGCAGCAGGTAGGTCTCAATGAACTGGGCCTGGACCGCCGGAGCCCGGACGGTCAGGATGGGCTCCCCGGGGAAGATGGGCGTGCCCTCTGGCACCGCCCAGATGTCGCCGGTGAACCGGAAGGTGCGCAGGTAGTCCAGAAACTCCGGCGTGAAGCCCCCCTTGCCCCGGAGATAGGCGATGTCCTCTTCGGTAAAGCGGAGGTTCTGGATATAGTCGATGATCTGCTCCAGCCCCGCGGCGATGGCGAAGCCGCCCCCGTCGGGCACCCGGCGGAAGAACACGTCGAAGTAGGTGATCCGGTCCCGCAGGAGGGTCTGGAAATAGCCGTTTGCCATGGACAGCTCGTAGAAGTCGCACAGCATGGTGTAATTGGTATGCACATCCATGTGATCGCACCCTCGTTTCTCGCGCCTGCCGGCCCGGGTGGGGCGGGACAGGGCTCTGTTTTGATGTTGCCGAAGCGCTGTAAATTAGACCTTATTATAGTCTTGACACCTGTAAAATGCAAGTGTCTGTTTGCAATGTGGGAAATCTGTGGTACAATGCTGGCACAGGGAGGGAATCCCAATGAGTTTATTCCTCTGCCCCATCTGCCGCCGGGCCCTGCGGCGGGAGGAGGGGCGTTATCTCTGCCCCAAGGGCCACAGCTATGACATCGCCGCCGCCGGATACGTCCACCTGCTGCCCGCCAACCAGAAGCACTCCCGGCTGCCCGGGGACGACAAGCAGATGGCCGCCGCCCGGAACCGCTTTCTCGGCGGGGGCTGGTATCTGCCCTTGCAGGAGGCGATTGCCCGGACCGCCCTGGATCTGGTGCCGGAGGGGGGCGTCTTTTTTGACTCCGGCTGCGGGGAGGGCTACTACACCGCCGGGGTCAAGACGGCCCTGGACGCCGCCGGCCGGAACGCGGCGGCCTGCGGCATCGACATCTCCAAATTCTCCCTCCGATGGGCAGCCAAACGGGACAGGTCTATCGAGTTCGCGGTGGCCTCGGCCTATCATCTGCCCCTGGCAGATCAGAGCGTGGACTTCCTGCTCAACTGCTTCTCGCCCCTGGCCCGGTCGGAGTTCCGCCGGGTGCTGAAGCCCGGGGGCGCATTCCTCTATGTGGTCCCGGCCCCCCGGCACCTGTGGGAGCTCAAGCAGGCCGTCTACGACACCCCCTATGAGAACCCGGAGCAGACCATCTCCT
>CAZAIF010000044.1:1636-11514 GCA_964485125.1 uncultured Oscillospiraceae bacterium
TGCCTTCCTGGGGGTGGAGCGGGTGGAGCGCCGGGTGACGCTGCCCGACGGCCAGACCATCCGGGACCTGTTCGGCATGACCCCCTACCTCTGGAAGACCCCGAAAGAGGGGCTGGAGCGTCTGCACGCCCTGGAGCGGCTGGAGGTTCAGACCGCCTTCGACCTGCACCTGTACCGGCGGCTGTGAGGGCGGGCCCCGCTTTTGTTCAGCGCCGGGCCAGCCTGGCGGCCAGACGGTCGTAGGGGCGGGAGCAGTACCGGCAGACCAGCCAGCTGCCCAGCAGCCCCACCGCTGCCCCCGCCAGCACGTCGGAGGGGAAGTGGACCCCCACATAGAGCCGGCTCAGGGCGATCAGCACCGCCAGGGCCAGGGCGGACAGCCGGACCGGGTTCCACCTGCGGCCCATGCTCCACAGCAGGCCCCCCGCCGTGGCGAAGGAGGAGCAGGCGTGGCCCGAGGGGAAGGAGTGGTCGGCGGGGCAGGGCATCAGCATGACCAGCTTCGCCAGCTGGGTGTAGGGCCTGGGCCGGGCCACCAGGTTTTTCAGCAGCAGGTTGTTGAACAGGAAGCACACCAGCAGGGAGGCCAGGGCCAGCAGGCCGTACTTCCTGGTTTTGGGCAGGACGGCCAGCACCAGCCCCAGGGCGATCCAGATCATCCCCCCGTTGCCCAGGGTGCTGAAGAACACCATCACCCCGTCCAGGGGCCCTGCCCGCAGATATTCCTGAATCCAGAGCAGCAGGCTCTGGTCTACAGATTGAATCCATTCCAGCATAGAGCGCCTCCATGAAGATATTTGTCCCATTGTAAACCAGGACGCGCCTTCTGTAAAGGAGGAAAGCCATGAGACCGATCATATGCCTGTCCCAGAGCCGGTGGAGCGCCGACCCGGAGCGCACCCAGCACCTGATGCGCCTGCTCCACGACGTGGACATCGCCTATTTTGAACTCTCCGTCACGGCCAACCTGACCACCTGGCTGCTCAACCGCCGCCGGCGGGAGGTCCGGGAGCCCCACCCCGGCATCCGGGTCTACCGGGTGCCCCCCCTCTTTTTTGTGCGCAATGGGGGCTCGCCCCTGGAGCGGTGGAGCGGGCAGCGGGTGGCCAAGGCCATCCGCCGCTGCCTGAAGGAGGCGGGAATCCGGGACGGGCTGCTCTGGTGCGCCACCCCGGCGGCGGGGCTGCTGGCGGAGCGGATCCCCCATGCCGCCCTGGTCTACGACTGCCACCGGGCCTGGGACCGGTACCCCGAGGGGCTGGAGAGCGCCCTGGCCTACGACGCCGACCTGGTCTTCGCCGCCTCGGCCAACCTTCTGGAGCACGTCTCCCCCTGCACCCCCAACGCCTTTCTGCTGGCCAACGGGGTCAACTACGGCCTGTATGCCCGGGGGGGCGGCCCGGACACCGCCCCCGACCCGGCCGTGGCCCGGCTGCCCCGGCCGGTGTTCGGCTATCTGGGCAATGTGGACCGGAATGTGGACCTGGCCCCGCTGTTCTACGCCGCCAAGCGCAACCCGGACTGGAGCTTTGTCATCCTGGGAAGGGTGTCGGCCGCCCACCCCAATGCCGGGCGGCTCAAGCGGGCGGGGAACATCCACTGCCTGGGCCGCCGGGCCCCGGATGAGGTGCCCGCCAGCCTGGCCGCCTGCGACGTGTGCTTCGACCTGCTCCACAACGACCTGGCCGACGAGGACGTGGTGCCCGAGCGGCTGTACGCCTATTTTGCCGCCCAGAAGCCGGTGGCCTGCGTCTATCCCAAGCGGTACATCCCGGAATTTCCCGACGTGGTCTACGGGGGCCAGACCCGGGAGGAGTTCGAGCATGCCTGCCTGAAGGCGGCCAACGAGCTGGGCCAGCGCCGGCGGACCCGCCGGGGCCAGTATGCCCGCCAGGCGGACTGGGACGGGCGCGCCCGGCTGCTCCAGCAGATCCTGGTGGAAAACGGCCTGCTGTGAACCCTTGTGGATTTTGGAAAATGGGGGCGGAAGGGGCCGGCTTTCCTTGTGAAAGCGTACAAAAATGGCCAAACCGCCCGCTGCGCCCTTGCAAAGAGGGGTGGTTTCCACTAAAATAAAATGCGCAAACTGAATGGGGAGGAAGGCGAGATGAAAGTGTCCGTGCGGTATTTTCTCACCCCTTCTGTCTTTGTGCCCAATCAGGTATAGGTCAAGTATATCCAAAAGCAGGTAAGCCCGTCTTACCTGCTTGCTGTTTTTTGCTTTCGGGAAAGGAGCTACGTTTATGTGCAAGAAAGTTGCGGTCATCATGGGGTCGGACAGCGACTGGCCCAGCGTGAAGGCGGCATGTGTCCAGCTGCGGGAGTTCGGCATCCCCTATGAGGCCCACATCCTCAGCGCCCACCGCACCCCCGCCGCCGCCGCGTCCTTTGCCCGGTCCGCCCGGGAGCAGGGCTTCGGCGTCCTGATCTGCGCCGCCGGCATGGCCGCCCACCTGGCGGGGGCCATCGCCGCCAACACCACCCTGCCCGTCATCGGCATCCCCATGAAGGGGGGCGCCATGGATGGGCTGGACGCCCTGCTGGCCACGGTCCAGATGCCCTCGGGCATCCCGGTGGCCACCGTGGCCCTGAACGGGGCCAAGAACGCCGCCGTGCTGGCCGCCCAGATCCTGGCCGTCTCCGACGAGGCCCTGGCCGCCAGGCTGGACGGGGCCCGGCGGGAGATGGAGGAGCAGATCTCGGCCAAGGAGGCCAAGCTGCAGCGGGAGTTGGAGGCACTGTGAGGGAATATCGGAACAGCGGGGCCGCCTGCGGCCTGGAGGACAAGCTCCAGGAGGAGTGCGGCGTGTTCGGCATTGCCGCCGGAGAAGGGGTTGCCGACCCGGCCGTCAGCGCCTATCAGGCCCTCTTCGCCCTCCAGCACCGGGGCCAGGACTCCAGCGGCATCGCCGTCTGCCTGGACGGCGAGATCCGGGTCCACAAGGCAAGAGGGCTGGTGCCCGACGTGTTTGACCAGGCCCATCTGGACGCCTTCCACGGCGCCCGGGCCGCGGTGGGCCATGTGCGCCAGAGCGGCGGGGGCGGCGTGTCCACCGTCAGCGACATTCAGCCCCTGGTGGTCCACCACGCCTCGGGCTCTCTGGCCCTGTGCTACAACGGCAAGCTGGTCAACGGCGACGCCCTCCGGGCGGAGACCGAGCACCGGGGGGGCATCTTCCAGGGCAGGAACGACGCCGAGGTCATCTCCTATGTGATCGTGCGGGAGCACCTGCGCACCGACACCCTGGCCGATGCGGTGCTCAATGCCATGCACTATTTGATCGGCGCCTTCTCCATGGTGGTGATGGACGACCGCAGCCTGATCGCCGCCCGGGACCCCAACGGCTTCCGCCCCCTGTGCATCGGCCGGGTGGGGGACTCCATCGTCTTCGCCTCCGAGTCCTGCGCCATCGAGGCCCTGGGGGGCACCTTCCTGCGGGACGTGGAGCCCGGGGAGGTGGTGGTCACCGAGTACGGCAGCGGGGAGATCCAGTCCTACCACTGCGACATCCGGGCTAAGTCCGCCCTGTGTATGTTTGAGCTCATCTACTTTGCCCGCCAGGACTCGGTGGTGGACGGCGCTGCCGTCAGCAAGGTCCGGGAGCGGGCCGGCCGCATCCTGGCCCGGGAGAGCCGGGTGGAGGGGGACCTGGTGGTGGGCGTGCCCGACTCCGGCGTGGCCGGGGCCATGGGCTATGCACACCAGTCGGGCATCCCCTTCGAGCTGGGGCTGATGAAGAACCGCTATATCCAGCGCACCTTCATCGAGTCCCGGGCCTGGGAGCGGGAGAAGTCGGTGCGCATCAAGCTCAACGCCAATTCCTCCTGTGTGCGGGGCAAGCGGATCATACTGGTGGACGACTCCATCGTCCGGGGCACCACCAGCGCCCGGATCGTCCAGCTGCTCCGGGACGCCGGGGCCCGGGAGGTCCACGTCAAGTCCACTGCGCCCCCCTTTATCTACCCCTGCTACTTCGGTACCTCCCTGCCCGAACCCCAACAGCTGGCCGCCTTCGGCCGCACCGAGGAGGAGGTGTGCCGGCTGATCGGCGCCGACTCCCTCCAGTACCTCCGGGTGGAGGATCTGAAGGAGATCGCCGCCGATCTGAAGATCCAGTTCTGCGACGCCTGCTTCACCGGCCGCTACGCGGTGCCGGTGCCCCGGCGGCAGAGCGACCAGCTGCGCATGGCCGATGTCTGAGCGGCCTTTGTACGACCCGTCCAGCGCCGCCCGGTGTCCCCGGGCGGCCAGAGCGAAGAATACTGGAGGAATGAAACATGAGTGAGAGCAGATCCGACGCCTACGCCGCCGCGGGCGTGGACGTGACCGCCGGCTACGAGGCGGTCAACCGCATCAAGCCCCTGGTGGAATCCACCCATATCCCCGGCGTCATCGGCGGGCTGGGGGGCTTTGGGGGCATGTTTGAGCCCCAGATCGCCGGCATGAAGCGGCCGGTCACCGTCTCCGGCACCGACGGGGTGGGCACCAAGCTCAAAATCGCCTTCCTGATGGACAAGCACGACACCGTGGGCATCGACTGCGTGGCCATGTGCGTCAACGACATCATCTGCGCCGGGGCCTCCCCCATGTTCTTCCTGGACTATATCGCCTGCGGCAAGAACGACCCCCGGCGCATCGAGGACATCGTCCGGGGCATCGCCGAGGGCTGCCGTCAGGCGGGCTGCGCCCTGATCGGCGGCGAGACCGCCGAGATGCCAGGCTTCTACCCGGAGGACGAGTACGACCTGGCCGGCTTCTCCGTGGGCCTGGTGGATTACGACAAGGTGATCGACAGCGCCGACATGCGGGAGGGGGACATCCTGATCGGCCTGGCCTCCTCCGGCGTCCACTCCAACGGCTACTCCCTGGTGCGCAAGGTGCTCAACATCAACGAGACCTACCGCCAGTACAACAACGACCTGGGCTGCACCCTGGGGGAGGAGCTGCTGAAGCCCACCCGGATCTATGTCCGGGCCGTGCAGCGGCTGCTGGACGAGGGGGTGGAGATCCACGGCATCAGCCACATCACCGGCGGCGGCTTCTATGAGAACGTGCCCCGGATGATGAAGGAGGGGCTGTGCGCCCAGATCCGAACCCACTCCTTCCCCCGGCCCGTGATCTTCGACATCCTCCAGAAGGCCGGGGACATCCCCACCCGGGAGATGTACAACACCTTCAACATGGGCATCGGCATGGTGATCGCCGTCCCCAACACCTGCGCCGGTGAGGCCATGTCCGCCCTGGTGAAGGCCGGGGAGCGGGCCTACGTCATCGGCAATGTGACCCGGGGCGAGACCGGCGTCGAGGTGGCGTTTTGAAGCGCATCGCCGTGCTGGTCTCCGGCGGGGGGACCAACCTCCAGGCTCTGATCGACGCCAAGGCCAGGGGGGAGATCCCCGGGGGCGAGTTTGCCGCCGTGATCTCCTCCTCTCCCGACGCCTTCGCCCTGAAGCGGGCGGAGGGGGCGGGCATCCCCACCTTTGTCATCGACCGCAAGGCCTACGCCTCCAACCGGGAGATGACCGTGGCCCTGACCGGGCTGCTCCGGGCCCAGAAGATCGACCTGGTGGTGCTGGCCGGTTTCATGTATATTCTCACCGGCGAGCTGGTGGAGGCCTACCCCAACGCCATTATCAACATTCACCCCGCCCTGATCCCCTCCTTCTGCGGGGCGGGCTGCTACGGCCTGCACGTCCACGAGAAGGCCCTGGAGTACGGGGTGAAGCTCTCCGGCGCCACCGTCCACTTCGTCAGCGAGGAGTGCGACGGCGGCCCCATCATCCTGCAAAAGGCGGTGCCGGTGGAGGAGGGGGACACCCCGGAGACCCTCCAGCGCCGGATCATGGAGCAGGCGGAGTGGGTGCTGCTGCCCCAGGCGGTCGACCTGTTCTGCCAGGACAGGCTGGAGGTGGAGGGCCGGCGGGTCCATATCCTGCCCGAGGCCTGAAACCGGAATTTCTTGACAAGGGCGCAGCGGTCGTGATACAGTATACACTGCTATATGACTGACGGAAGTGGAGGCACCACATGGAGTATAGCAGTCAGAACATGCCGACCGTCTGGGCGCGCCTTGGTCAAGGTGCGCCCTTTTTTCGTCCCATCCAACCATGAGGAACCAGACAGGAGGAATTACCGTGCAAGCAAAGCACCTTTCCGACGAGCTCAGAGCCAACCCCTATCCCGGCCGGGGCATTGTGCTGGGCCGCAGCGCCGACGGCAAGTATGCCGTGATCGCCTATTTCATCATGGGCCGCAGCGAGAACAGCCGCAACCGCATCTTCGCCCCCACCGAGGACGGCATCCGCACCCAGGCCTACGACCCCTCCAAGATGGAGGACCCCTCCCTCATCATCTACCACCCGGTCCGCTTCTATGAGGGCAAGACCATCGTCACCAACGGCGACCAGACCGACACCATCCGGGACTTCTTCGCCCAGGGCAAGTGCTACCGCCATGCCCTGATGACCCGGGAGTTCGAGCCCGACGCCCCCAACTACACCCCCCGCATTTCCGGCGTGGTGCTCCCTGACGGCAGCTATAAGCTCTCCATTCTGAAGAGCTTCCAAGGCGATCCCAGCTGCTGCTGCCGCTGCTTCTTCGAGTACGACCACCCGGTGGCGGGCTACGGCCACTTTATCCACACCTATATGGGGGACGGCAGCCCCCTGCCCTCCTTCGAGGGGGAGCCGGAGCTGGTGGCGCTGGATAGCGCCGCCCCGGCGGAGTTCGCCGGCCAGCTCTGGGACAGCCTGAACGAGGAGAACAAGGTGTCCCTGTTCGTCCGGTATATCGACCTCTCCACCGGGGACACCGAGGACGTCATCATCAACAAGCACAACGAGGAGGCCTGAGACAGATGAAGGAACTGGAACTGAAATACGGCTGCAACCCCAACCAGAAGCCGGCAAAACTCTATATGGCCGACGGCAGCGACCTGCCCGTCACCGTCCTGAACGGCCGCCCCGGCTATATCAACTTTATGGATGCCCTGAACAGCTGGCAGCTGGTCAAGGAGCTCAAGGAGGCCACCGGCCTGCCCGCCGCCGCCTCCTTCAAGCACGTCTCTCCCGCCGGCGCGGCGGTGGGCCTGCCCCTCAGCGAGGTGGAGAAGCAGATCTACTTCGTGGAGCCCGACCAGGAGCTCACCCCGGTGGCCTGCGCCTATATCCGGGCCCGGGGCGCCGACCGGCTGTGCTCCTACGGCGACTGGGCCGCCCTCTCCGACGTCTGTGACGCCGCCACCGCCACCTACCTCAAGGAGGAGGTCTCCGACGGCATCATCGCCCCGGGCTACACCCCCGAGGCCCTGGAGATCCTCAAGACCAAGAAGAAGGGCAATTACAACGTGGTCCAGATCGACGCCGGCTATGTGCCCAAGCTCCAGGAGCGCCGGGAGATCTTCGGCGTGGTCTTTGAGCAGGGCCACAACTTCTTCCGGCTGGAGGACGCCCTGCTGGACAACATCGTCACCGCCAACAAGGACCTGCCCCGGCAGGCCAGGATGGACCTGCTGATCAGCCTGATCACCCTGAAGTACACCCAATCCAACTCCGTCTGCTATGTGAAGAACGGCCAGACCATCGGCGTGGGCGCCGGCCAGCAGTCCCGGGTCCACTGCGTCCGGCTGGCGGGCAGCAAGGCGGACAACTGGATGCTGCGCCAGCACCCCAAGGTGCTCACCCTGCCCTTCAAGGCGGACATCCGCCGCCCCGCCCGGGACAACGCTATCGACGTGTATATCTCCGACGAGTACGAGGACGTACTGGCCGACGGCGTCTGGCAGGAGACCTTCGAGCGCAAGCCAGAGGTGCTCACCCAGGAGGAGAAGCTGGCCTGGATCGCCACCATGACCGACGTGGCCCTGGGCTCCGACGCCTTCTTCCCCTTCGGGGACAACATCGAGCGGGCCTACAAGTCCGGCGTCATGTATGTGGCCGAGCCCGGCGGCTCCATCCGGGACGACGCGGTCATCGAGGCCGCCGACCGCCACGGCATGGTGATGGCCTTCACCGGCATGCGGCTGTTCCACCACTGATGGAAGAGGGGAGAGGAGAACGATGAAAGTATTGGTTGTGGGCTCCGGCGGGCGGGAGCACGCCATCGTCTGGGCCCTGTCCAAGAGCCCCAGGGTCACCGAGCTCTACTGCGCCCCGGGCAACGCGGGCATCGCCGCCCTGGCCACCTGCGTCCCGGTGGGCGCCACCGATGTGGAGAACATGGTGTCCTGGGCCGTGGAACATCAGATGGACTTTGTGGTGGTGGCCCCGGACGATCCCCTGGCCCTGGGCATGGTGGACGCCCTGGAGGCGGCGGGCATTCCCGCCTTCGGCCCCCGGAAGGACGCCGCCGTCATCGAGTCCAGCAAGGCCTTTTCCAAAGAGCTGATGCGCAGGTATCACATCCCCACCGCCAAATACGCCACCTTCACCGACATGGAGCAGGCCATCGCCTATATCCATGACCAGGGCGCCCCCATCGTGGTCAAGGCCGACGGCCTGGCCCTGGGCAAGGGGGTCACCGTGGCCGCCACCGAGGAGGAGGCCGTGGAGGCCGTCCGGGCCATGATGGCGGACAACAAGTTCGGCGTCTCCGGCTCCACCGTGGTCATCGAGGAGTGCATGACCGGTCCGGAGGTCACGATCCTCTGCTTCGCCGACGGGGAGCACATCTCCCCCATGCCCTCCTCCCAGGACCACAAGCGGGCTTACGACGGCAACCGGGGTCCCAACACCGGCGGCATGGGGGCCATCACCCCGGTACCCTGCTACACCCCGGAGATCGCCCGGCGCTGCGTGGAGGAGATCTTTGAGCCCACCATGGCCGCCATGCGGGCCGAGGGCCGCCCCTTCCAGGGGGTGCTCTACTTCGGCCTCATGCTGACGGCGGAGGGCCCCAAGGTGGTGGAGTACAACGCCCGATTCGGCGACCCGGAGTGCCAGGCCCTGCTGATGCGGCTGGACACCGACCTGATGGACATCTTCGAGGCCTGCGTCAAGGGCACTCTGGACCAGGTGGACATCCGCTGGAAGCGGGATGCCGCCTGCTGCCTGGTGCTGGCCTCGGGGGGCTATCCGCTGGCCTATGAGAAGGGCAAGGTCATTGACGGCCTGGATCAGGTGAAGGATGCGGTGGTCTTCCACGCCGGCACCGCAGAGCGGGACGGCCGGATCGTCACCAACGGCGGCCGGGTGCTGGGGGTCACCGCCCTGGGGGAGGACCTGGAGGCGGCCATCCGCAACGCCTACCGGGCGGCGGAGCCGATCCACTTTGACCAGATGCACTTCCGCACCGACATCGGCCACGCCTTCTGAGCCGCCGATATGTATACACCCCAGACGCCCCCGGGCGGCGCGGTGCGCTGCCCGGGGGCGTCTCCGTCTGTCGAAAAAGCTTGCGTCTGTCCGCCGGAGAGGGGGACAGGCTCACCGCCGCACCACCCGGTGGCGGCACCTGCCGGTCTTGCCGCAGCTGTGGCAGGTCAGCCTGCGCCGGGTCAGGGTGTGATAGCCCTTGACATACTCTCCCATTGTGGGCACAAAGAGGGCGCCGCAGTGGGGACACTCGTAGTACCCCGCCTTTACCTCCAGCCGGGCCGCCGCGCCCGTACCGGCCACCGCCGTGGCCAGCGCCAGCGCCACCACCCCGATCCGCCCGGCCACGGGCAGGGGACAATAGGATGCGATGACGGTCAGGGCGCACACGGCGATCACCGTGATCCCCCCGCAGATGATGGACAGGGCCATCCGCTCTTTGTTCTGCTGATTCTCTCTAACTAAATCGATCATATGCTCCTCCGCCTTTCTCTGATAGTCTGTCTGGGCGACCTGCTCACCGCTGAGCAGGTCGTTGACGGTGATGTCCAGGGCCTGGCACAGGG
>CAZAIF010000045.1:0-11202 GCA_964485125.1 uncultured Oscillospiraceae bacterium
GTTGTTTACAATTTCGTTGCACTCTCCCCGCCGGCTGTGGTACAATTATGATAAGAGGCAGTTTCTCTGCCCCACGGTTTCTCAACCGGGAAAGGAGCGCATCATCATGAACGTGAAATTTGTCGATCGCAAGGGAGAACAGCCCCGCGGCGTGCATTTCTATGCGGAGAAGAAGGTCTCCAAGCTGGACCGCTTCTTCCGCTCCGACGCCGAGGCCACGATCACCTTTACCAACCAGAAAAAGGGCCTGGTGAAGGTGGAGGTCGCCGTCAACGCCGGCGGCAGCCTGTACCGGGGCGAGTCCACCACCAGCGACGCCAACGCGTCCGTGGATGCTGCCATCGCAGCCATTGAACGCCAGATCCGCAAGTACAAGACCCGCCTGGCCAAGCGCCTGCGCAGCGAGGAGCTCACCAGCCTGCCGGCCCAGGCGGATGAAGTGGAGGAAGAGGATGATATCACCATCATCCGCTCCAAGAAATTCACCCTCAAGCCCATGAGCCCCGAGGAGGCCGTGCTCCAGATGAACCTGATCGGGCACAGCTTCTTCGTCTTCCGCAATGCGGACAGCCATGGCTCTATCGCCGTGGTGTACGCCCGCAACGACGGCGGCTACGGCCTGATCGAGGATGACGGAACCTGAGCGCCCATGGGGTATCTCGGAGGCAATAGCAGACGACAACGGCAACCGCGGCCGGAGGGCACCCGCCCTCCGGCCGCGATGTTTTATTGCTCCCCGCCGATGCGGATCATCCATTTCTTGGAGAAGAACCGCCGCAGCACCAGCACGTCTTTCACCAGGCTGTCCAGCAGCACCACCGTCAGGTAGACCCAGACCATGGGGACCTGGAGCCACAGCCCCAGCAGCGCCGCCGGGACGCTGATGCACCAGACGCCGATGAAGTCGTAGAGGGCGGCCCGCTTGCCGTCGGCCCCGGAGCGGAGGATGCCGCAGATGTGGATGTACTGGAGAAAACGCAGGGGCAGGGTCAGGGCCATGATGAGGATCAGATCCATGGCCAGGGCGGTAACCGACGGCTCCTGGCGGAAGATGGCGGTGATGGGCCCCCGCAGGACCAGCATGACCGCCCCGAAAGCCGCGGCGATCACCGGCGTCCAGCAGGTGATGGCCAGGGCGTTGCGATAGGCCCGCTCCCGGTCCCCCCGGCCGATCTCCTTGCCCACCAGCACGTTGGCGGCGTTGGCCAGGGAGAGAAAGACCGTGGTGATGATGTTTTCCAGGGTGGTGCAGATGGTGAGGGCGGCGTACTCCAGGGTGCCCATGTGGCCGTAGATCATATTGAGCAGGGCGGTACCCCCGCCCCAGAGCAGCTCGTTGGCCATGATGGGCCAGGCCACGGTGATGTACTGCCGCAGGAAGGGCCGGTCAAAGGCCAGCATCCGCCGGGGCGCGGTGCGCAGCAGGGTGCCCTGGGCGGCGCCCAGGGTGTAGGTCACCGCCACGCCGGTCCAGTTGGCAATGGCGGAGGCCAGGGCCGCGCCGGCCATCCCCATCCTGGGGGCGCCGAAGTGGCCGTAGATCAGGGTGTAGTTGAGGACGATGTTGGTCAGCACGCTGGCGACGGTGCCATACATGGGGGTGCGCACCCGCTCGGTGGAGCGGAGGACGGCGTTGGCGGTGTACTGCAGCCCCAGGGCCGGGAAGCCGAAGGCCACCACCCGCAGATACCGGCTGCCGGCGGCGATCACCGCCCCGTCATTGGAGTAGAAGGACATGACCAGCCCGGGCCGCAGGGTGGTGAAGGCCAGGAAGAGCAGGGTAAGGGCCAGGCAGAAGCACAGCCCGCAGCCGTAGCTGCGGCGGCACCGGCACAGCTCCCCACCGCCCCAGAACTGGGCCACCAGCACCCCCGCCGCCCCGGTGATGCCGAACAGGGCCACGTTGAGCAGCTGGATCCAGGAGGCGGCCAGCCCCATGGCGGTCAGCTCGGTGGTGCCCAGGGCGGAGATCATCAGGGTATCGATCAGGGAGAAGGAGGAGGTCAGCAGGTTCTGGGCCAGGATGGGCAGGGTGAGCAGCAGGGCGGAGCGGCAGAAGGCCGGAGTGCCGAAATAGCGGGACAGCTTCAAACGATACCACTTCTCTTTCGTCAAAGGCGCACGGAGCACGGCGCAAAATAAGATGCGGCCGGAGCGCGCCGCAGAAGGGAAAAGCGCGCTTCGGCCGTTGGTGTCCTTGGGAACGGCAAAACCAGGGGGTTTGCATCCGGGGGCTATTCTAGCAGATCCGCCGCCCCTTGGCAACCCCCATTCCGCCCCCGGGAGGGTTCCGCCGGGCAAAAAGGGAGATTTTGCTTTGACAATTTCAGTTTTTGGGCCTATAATAGCCTTGCGTGTAGCAAATAGTTCGGCAAAGCGTGTCATGGCGGTCCCCGCCGTGGCACGCTTTTTTCTTTCAAAGGAGTGACGCAGCTATGCCGAAAACCAAATTCCAGGGGGTCGTCTTCGGCCTCCTCATGTCCATCACCATGGCCTACGGGATGGAGGTGTACAACGTGGCGCTGAAGGAGGGGGGCTTTGCCGCCATGACCAACCGGGTGTTCTGGGACGCCCTGCTGGAGGCGGCCTACATGTGGATCTTCGTCTTTCTCTTCTCCAACCTGTGGGGTAACCGGATCGGCCACGCCCTGGCCGCCAGGATCACCCGGGACCAGGACAGCCCCTTCGTCCACATCCTCTTCACCTCCAGCTGCACCGTGCTCATCATGTGCCCCACCATGAGCGCCGTGGCGGCGATCCTGTTCTCCGTCCTCCTGGGGGGCGGCAGCTGGTCGCAGCTGCCCGCCTACTGGGTGGCCACGGTGCTGAAAAATTTCCCCATGGCCCTGCTGTGGAACCTGTTCGCCGCCGGGCCGGTCACCCGGCTGCTCTTCCGGCTTATCTTCCGGCGGCAGCCGGGGGCGCCGGAGGCGGCGGAATCCCCCGCCCACCGCTGAGGGCGGGGCGCAAAACACCAGAGCGCCGGCGTGCCGGCGCTCTGGTGTTTTGCGTCTTTGTTATGAATGGCTGCCCTCAGGGCTCGAACTTCCGGGCATAGGCGGCGATGATCCAGGCCGCCCCGTCGGTGCCCAGCTTGCCCGCGTCGATGATGAGCTCGTGGTTGGCCGGATCCCCCCAGCCCCGCTGGGTGTAGTAGCGGTAGTAGCCGGAGCGGATCTTGTCGGTCTTGCGGATCAGCTTCCGGGCGTCCCCCTCCACCAGGCCGTAGAGATCCATGGCCCGTTTGACCCGGAACTCCAGGTCGGCCCGGATAAACACGTTGAGCACGTTTTTCCGCTCCTCCAGCACATGGTCGGCGCAGCGGCCCACGATCACGCAGGGGCTCCGGTCGGCGGCCTTGCGGATCACCTCAAACTGGGCGTCCGCCACCCGCATCCCCACCGGCAGCATCAGGGACGGGTCGTCGGTGTACCAGAGCCCGCCGTACTGGAACCCGGTGATGTCGGTGTAGGCGATGGGGCGCTCATCATGGTGGGCCACGATCTCGGCGGCCAGCTGGGTGGACTCCACCGCCTCGTCGATGATGGCCTTGTCATAATAGGGGACCTCCAGCAGCTCGGCCGTCTTGCGGGCGGTCTCCGCCCCGCCGCTGCAGAACTCCCGTCCGACGGTAATGACCCATTTGGTTTTCATGTTGATACCCCCGTTTCTTTCATCGCTGTCTTGTCACGATCACTGCCACTTCTGGATCAGATTGCGGATCTGGTCGGCAAACCTGGCCAGGTCCTTGTTGGGCCGCCCCTGGCAGGACTGGGCCAGCTTGAGCAGCTCCCGGGCCGCCGCCACCAGCCGCTCGTAGATCTCCGCCGCCCGGGCGCCGCTGCGGGTGCGGGTGTGGTCGATGCGCCTGCCCTCGGTGTAGACGGTCATCCGCCCGGTGGCCAGGTCGTACTCGGTGCCGCTGTAGGGGGCCTCCGCCCGGTAGCCCTTCTGCACCAGCAGGTCCTTGAAATCCTCGCAGGACTGCTCGCTGCCGTGGTTGACCAGCACCAGCTCCGGTTTCTTGGGGATGGCCTCCACCCAGTCCAGCAGCCCCTTCTGGTCGGCGTGGCCGCTGGTGCCGTGGAGGGAGGCGATCTCGGCGCTGACGGCGATCTCCTCCCCGAAGAGCTTCACCCTCTTCACCCCGTCCAGCAGGGAGCGGCCCAGGGAACCCTCGGCCTGGTAGCCCACAAACAGGATGGTGCTCTCCCTGCACCACAGGTTGTGCTTCAGGTGGTGGCGGATGCGGCCGGCCTCGCACATGCCGCTGGCGGACAGGATCACCTTGGGCATGGGGTCCAGGTTGATGGCCTTGGAGTCCTCCGCCGTGGCGGAGATGCGGATGTCGTCAAACCAGATGGGGTTGATCCCCTGGTCCAGCAGAGCGCGGGCCTCCTCGTCAAAATAGGCGGCGTCGCACTGGAGGAAGATGGCGGTGGCCTCGTTGGCCAGGGGGGAGTCCACATAGACCGGGAAGCCGTCGTGGCCGTGGACCAGCCCCTCCTCCTTGATCTCCCGCAGCACGTAGAGCAGCTCCTGGGTGCGCCCCACCGCGAAGGAGGGGATGACCACGTTGCCGCCCCGGTCGAAGGTGCGTTGGAGGACCGCGGTCAGCTCCCCCACCGTGTCCAGCCTGCCGGTGATCTCGTGGAGCCGGTTGCCGTAGGTGGACTCGATGACCAGATAGTCCGCCTCGTCCACCGTCTCCGGGTCCTTCAGGAGGGGCTTGAAGCGGTTGCCCACGTCGCCGGAAAAGACGATCTTCTTGTGGGTCTCCCCCTCGGTCAGCCACAGCTCCACCGCCGCCGAGCCCAGCAGATGGCCCACGTCGGTGAAGCGCAGCTCCACCCCGTCTCCCACCTGGTAGCGCTTGCCGTATTCGCAGCGGCGCAGCCGGCGGATGGCCCCCTGGGCGTCCTCCAGGTTATAGTCCGGCTCCACCGGGGGATTGCCCGCCCGCTGGGCCTTCCGGCTCTTCCACTCCGCCTCGGACATCTGGATGTGGGCGGAGTCCCGCAGCATGATGTCGCAGAGGTTGCAGGTGGCGTCGGTGGCGTAGATGTTCCCCCGGAAGCCGTCCTTGTAGAGCTTGGGCAGCATGCCCGAGTGGTCGATGTGGGCGTGGGTCAGAAAGACCGCCGCCGCCTGGGAGGCCGGGATGGGCAGGGGGGCGTTCTCAAAGACGTTGAACCCCTGCTCCATGCCGCAGTCGATCAGATACCAGGTACCGTTGACCTCCAGCACCGTACAGCTTCCGGTCACCTCGTGGGCGGCCCCGATAAACGTCAGTTTCATGGCCTGCCTCCTCCCGCCTCCGGCCAGCCTGAGGCCGGCGTCCGATCTTCTGTGGGTACGCTTGTATTATACCTCTAAAATTCGTCAATATCAATATCAATCACCTTATCTCATTTCCTTTCTTATGACATTTTAAACAATTTTAAACTGACCCGGCGGCAATCTGTTTCTTTCCCCCGGCCGGGTGAAACCGTTTTGTAACCCTTTTTCACCGGATTCGCCTTGTTCCACCATGGCGGTATTATTATAATGTTAGAATAGATTTATTCTGAGGATTGCCTCTCCCGCCGTCCCGCGGGATGTTGAAAGGACACCCATTGCATGAAACGGATCACCTCTCTCGTCCTGGGCTCGCTTCTGCTCCTCTCCTGTGCTGCATGCGGCCAAACCGGGGCAGACGCTCCCCAGGCCTCCGCCGCGGCCTACGCCGCCGACACCGGCGAGGCGGCGGGCAGCGCCGAGGACAGGGCCGCCCCCGAGGACGCAGGAATCCTCTCCCAGCCCACCGTCTCCTCTGCCCTGGACAACCTGAACCCCGCCCCCAACGCCACCGTGGTGGAGAGCCAGGACTGCTATGACAGCGCCTTCTGCTTCCGCCCGGAGGAGTCTGGCACCTATCACTTCTGCGCCCAGACCGCCGACTCCTTCCAGGGGGACAAGCTGGGCTACAGCGAGGACGCCATCTCCTGGACCGTCTATGTGCGCACCGAACCCTTTGAGGACGCCTGGCAGCTGCTGGGCCAGACCGGCCGCCCCGCCGTCTCCGACTTGACCGGCTCCACCGACCTGGTGCTGGAGGCAGGGGATTATGTCTACTGCATCTGCTCCCTCAACGCCTATACCGGCGACCCCGCCCCGGACGGGGCCGGCGCCCTGTCCATCACCCCCACTGACACCGACTACGCCCCCTCGGCGGACAACAACTATCAGCTGGCCATTACCGTGAACTCCGAGCGCCAGATCGA
Source organism: uncultured Oscillospiraceae bacterium (assembly GCA_964485125.1). Classification (GTDB taxonomy): domain Bacteria; phylum Bacillota; class Clostridia; order Oscillospirales; family Oscillospiraceae; genus UMGS1766. The sequence goes on from CAZAIF010000045.1 coordinate 6,264, forward strand.
TCTGGACGGGGACGGCCAGGCGGAGACCATCTATTACAGCGTGCGCTCCGGCCAAGTGGGCGCAAACGGCGTTTACACCGCCTCCAAGCCGGCCAGCCTGACTGTGGACGGGACCGAATTCCTCCAGCCGTCCCAGGACAACCCCACCTCCGCCTACGGCTTCTGGATGGAAGCCCCCGACGTGGAGTACTATTATATTGTGGATCTGGACGCCGATGACAGCTACCGGGAAATCGCCATCGGGGATCAGGGCAGCAACGGCCAAAATGTGACCCATTTTTTCCGCTATTCCGGGGGACAGCTGACCTATTTGGGGCAGATGAGCTCCCTGCCCGACGACCACACCACCGTCTTCCACGGGGACGGCACCGTCTCCGCCCTGACCCCGCTGAATGTCATGCAGAATTGGTCCGGTGTGCGGACCTATGAGCTGACCGAAGGGGCGGTGCTGACCATGGTCACGGACGAGTTCTGCGCCCCTCAGCTCCCGGAGGGCTGGAGCGTCACACTGCTGCGGCCGCTGACGGTATACGCCCGGTCGGATCTGAGCGCGGAGCAGTACACCTTGCAGCCGGACGCCTCCTCCCTCTCCTTCCCCCTGACAGACGGGGCCCACTGGGTCCAAGTCCAGCGCTCCGACGGCACCTCCGGCTGGGCCTACTTCCCCACCATCAGCACCGTGGACTCCGGCGGGGTGGAGCTGGACGCCGCCCAGGTGTTCGGCAACCTGCTGACGGCGGGCTGACCCCCGCCGCTGTCCGCCCTCCCGCCCTTTCCACCGCTCACTCGGGCGCCCCTTCTCCGGGGCGCCCGGTTTTTTCTGTTCCTTCCGGTTGATTTCACCGAAAAAATACATTAAGATATTGCATGATACCAGTCCCGGCGCCCCGGGACGGATTGACAAGGAGAAGCGCGATGAAATTCTACCGCATTTCGATCGATTTCGGCGGCGACCTGGACCTGAAGGGCAAGATCTCCGCCTCCCTGCTCATCCGCAAAATGATCGAGCGGCTGGGCCATGAATATGAGACCAAGGTGAACTCCGTCCAGGACACCCGCTGCGAGATCATCCTGAAGACCGCCGCCGACCAGGACCTCTCCGAGCAGCTGCGCCAGGAGCTGGCCGCCATGACCGGCAGCATGAGCTGCCGCATCCTGGTGGAACAGGAGGGCTCCGACGGCCAGGGGGGCTCCACCTCCTCCCAGGGGGGCGACGCCCAGTCCGGCAGTCTGGATGACTCGATCCGGGCGGAGTTCGAGCGCCGGACCAGGCAGGGCCAGGAGGCCTCCGACGCCCCCCAGGACGGCTCCGCCCTGGCCAAGATCCACGCCCTGGTGGGGGCGGAGGAGTTCAAGGCCCTGGCCGACGAGCTGACCCAGATGGCCCCCGCCCTGCGGGCGCTGAAGGGCCAGTCCTATCTCCAGCGCAACAGCTACCTCTTCACCATCGACGACGGCTACGGCCTGACCACCGCCCTGAAGCTGTTCGCCCAGATGCTGCGGGAGCTCAAGCTGATCTCCGACCCCGACACGGTGGAGATCCGGCTGCCCAACCTGGAGGACCTGGACGAGATCTCCAAGCTGGAGGCCGGCCTGCGCAAGGATCTGCCCAAGCTGGAGGGCTGCGTGGTCTGCCTGGACCTGAGCCAGTGCATGGGCAACCTGGACAAGACCGGCTACCGGGGGCTGCTGCGCACCATCTGCTCCGCCAGCCGGAGCGTGCTGGCCTTCCGCATCCCCTTCCTGGAGCAGAAGGCCCTGGAGAACGTCCAGTCGGTGCTGGACGACGTGTTCTTCCTGCGCACCGTCACCTTCGTCCCCATGGACTTTGAGGATCTGAGCAAGTGCGCCGTCCTGGCCGCCAAGGAGTACGGCTACACCCTGGACACCTCGGCGGAGCCCATCCTGGCCCAGCTGGTGGCCCTGGAGAAGAGCGACGGCCGGTTTTACGGCATCAAGTCGGTGGAGAAGATCGTGGACCAGCTGGTCTACGAGAAGCTGCGCCTCACCCCGCCCGGCGCCGAGGTAGGGGGCGTCATCACCGCCGCCGACCTGAAGCGGCTGGACAGCGACAGCGATATGCAGGACCTGTCCGGGGAGGAGATGCTCAAGCAGCTGATCGGCATCGAGCCGGTGGCGGAGCAGATCGACGAGATCGTCTCCCTGATCGAGTATGCGGTGAAAAACGCCTCCTCCTCCACCCGGCCTTCCATCCACATGCGCTTTGTGGGCAACCCGGGCACCGGCAAGACCACCGTGGCCCGGATCCTGGGCCAGATCCTCAAGGAGCGGGGCATCCTGCGCAAAGGGGTCTTCTTCGAGTACGAGGGCGTGGACCTGATCGCCAAGTATGTGGGCCACACCGCCCCCAAGGTGGCCCAGATCTGCCGGGACGCCTACGGCAGCGTGCTGTTCATCGACGAGGCCTACGCCCTGGCGGTCAAGGAAAACAACGGGGGCACCTCCTCCTTCAACGCCGAGGCCCTGAACACCCTGCTCAGCGAGATGGAGAACCACCGGGACGACATGGTGGTCATCATGGCCGGCTACAAGGAGAACGTGGACGAGCTGATGCGCTCCAACCCCGGCCTGGTCCAGCGGATGCCCTATGAGATCAAATTCCCCAACTACACCCGGGAGCAGCTCTCGGAGATCTTTTTCGCCCAGGCCCGGAAGGACTTCCTCTTCGGGGAGGAGTTCATCGACAAGGTGCGGGAGTACTTCCGCACCCTGCCCAACAACATCTACTTAAGCCCCACCTTCTCCAACGCCCGGTTCGTGCGCAACCTGTTCGAGCGGACCTGGAGCAAGGCGGTGATGCGGGCCAAGCTGGAAAAGGCGGAGCTGACCACCCTGCTGCCCTCCGACTTCGACAAGGCGGTGGAAGAGATGAACGCCGCCAGCGACGGGGCCATGGTCTTCGGCAAGCACGACTCCGGCGCCACCCTCTTCTCCGAGGAGGACGCCAAGATCCGCTTCGCCGACGTGTGCGGCGAGGACGAGGCCAAGGAGCTGCTGATGGAGGTGGTGGACTTCCTGAAGCACCCGGCCAAGTTCCACGCCATCGGCGCCCGGATCCCCCACGGCGCCCTGCTCTACGGCCCTCCGGGCACCGGCAAGACCATGCTGGCCAAGGCGGTGGCCGGGGAGTCCGGCGTCCCCTTCCTGTCCATCTCCGGCAGCGACTTCGTGGACCGGTATGTGGGCACCGGCGCCGAGAAGGTGCGCAGCCTGTTCCAGAAGGCCCGGGAGCTGGCCCCCTGCATCGTCTTTATCGATGAGATCGACGCCATCGGCACCTCCCGCTCCGGCGCCGCCTCCAGCGACTCCACCCTGATCCAGCTGCTCACCGAGCTGGACGGCTTTGACGACAAGTGCGAGATCATCGTGCTGGCCGCCACCAACCGCCCCGAGCTGCTGGACCCCGCCCTGCGCCGGCCCGGCCGCTTTGACCGCCAGGTGCCCGTGGAGCTGCCCGACCTGACCGGGCGGATGGAGATCCTGCGCCACTACCTGGGCAAGGTGAAAAGCGAAGAAAACATCGACGTCAACGAGGTGGCCCGGCTGGCCGCCGGCTGCTCCGGCGCCGAGCTGCGCAACATCGTCAACGAGGCCGCCCTGCTGGCCCTGCGCCAGGGCCGGGAGAAGGTGAGCCAGGCCGACCTGGAGGAGAGCATCGACATCACCTCGGTGGGCTACCTGAAGAAGAACCAGATCATGAGCGAGCAGGAGAAGTGGGTCACCTGCTACCACGAGATCGGCCACGCCCTGGCCGGCGCCCTCCAGACCCACTCCGCCCCGGTGCAGAAGATCACCGTGCTCCCCCGCACCTCCGGGGTGCTGGGCTTCGCCCAGCAGCTGGAGACCACCGAGCCGGTGATGTACAGCCGCACCCAGCTGGAGAACCGCATCGTCACCGTGTGCGCCGGCCGGGCCGCCGAGGAGGTCCACTTCCACGAGATCTACACCGGCGCCTCCAACGACATCGAGAAGGCCACCCGGCTGGCCCGCTCCATCGTGGCCCGGTACGGCATGACCGAGGAGTTTGACATGGTGTGCCTGGAGCGCAGCCAGGGCGGCTATCTGGGGGGCGGGAGCGCCCGCCAGTGCAGCGAGGACACCGCCCGGGCGGTGGACGAGAAGGTCATCCAGATCGTCCGCACCCAGCACCAGAAGGCCGTTGAGCTGCTGCGGGCCAACGAGGCCAAGCTGGACGAGCTGGCCAAGTTCCTCTTTGAGCGGGAGACCATCACCGGGGAGGAGTTCATGGAGATCCTGAACCGCTGAGCCCGCCCAGACGGAGATCTTTCCCATTACAACATCAAAGGCAGGGGGACGAGGGCGCCCGCCCTTGTCCCCCTGCCCCTTTGTCATTTTTTCAGGAGCTGATACCCTATGCTGCAATTACAACCCGGCCGCCCCGCCGACCCCGCCGGACGGCCCGTCGAGGAGCTCCGCTGCTACGACCTGCTGGACGCCCTGGGGGTGGAGTACAAGCGCATCGACCACCCGGCGGCGGAGACCATGGAGGTGTGTGAGGACATCGACCGGGCCCTGGGGACACTGATCTGCAAGAACCTGTTCCTGTGCAACCGGCAGCAGACCCAGTTCTACCTGCTGATGATGCCCGGGGACAAGCGGTTTCTCACCAAGGAGCTCTCCCATCAGCTGGGGGTGGCCCGGTTGAGCTTCGCCTCGCCGGAGCAGATGCGCCAGCTGCTGGACACCGCCCCGGGCAGCGTCAGCGTGCTGGGGCTGATGAACGACAAGGAGAACCGGGTCCAGCTGGTCATGGACGCCCCGGTGGCGGAGAGCGCCACCTTCGGCTGCCACCCCTGCCGGAACACCTCCAGTCTGAAGCTGCGCACCGCCGACCTGCTGGAGAAGATCTTACCCGCCGTCCACCACGCCCCCATCTTCGTCCGCCTCTGAACGCACA
>CAZAIF010000046.1:0-11028 GCA_964485125.1 uncultured Oscillospiraceae bacterium
TATGTAAATACAGCATTTTTTAAGGAGATGTAAAGATATATGAAATTAGGAATCGTGGGCCTGCCCAACGTGGGCAAGAGCACCCTCTTCAACGCCATCACCTCCACCAAGAACGCCCAGGCGGCCAACTACCCCTTCTGCACCATCGAGCCCAACAGCGGCATCGTGGCGGTGCCCGACGCGCGGCTGGACAAGCTGGCGGATATCTGGCAGACCGACAAGAAGACCCCGGCGGTGGTGGAGTTTGTGGACATCGCCGGCCTGGTCAAGGGGGCCAGCCAGGGGGCGGGCCTGGGCAACAAATTCCTGGGCCACATCCGGGAGTGCGACGCCATCGTCCACGTGGTGCGCTGCTTCGACGACGACAACATCATCCACGTGGTGGAGGACGCCACCAAGCCCGTGGCGGTGGACCCGGCCGGGGACATGGAGTGCATCGACACCGAGCTCATCCTCTCCGACCTGGAGATGGTCCAGAACCGGATCGCCCGGATCACCCGCACCGCCAAAAGCGGCAACAAGGCCGCCGCCGCGGAGCTGGAGTGGCTCAAGGACCTGGAAGCCCACCTGGGGGAGGGCAGGAGCGCCCGCACCTTCCCCGCCGAGGAGGGGGACGACAGCCACGCCGCCGCCTGGCGGGAACTGGGGCTGCTGTCCGCCAAGCCCGTCATCTACGCCTGCAACATGGACGACGACGGGGTGGCCGCCCCCGAGGGCAACCCCTATTACCAGATCGTCCGCGCCCGGGCGGAGGAGGAGGGGGCCCAGGTGCTGCCCATCTGCGCCAAGACCGAGGAGGAGCTGGCGGAGCTGGACGCCGAGGACCGGGCCCTGTTCATGGAGGACCTGGGGCTGACCGAGTCCGGCCTGGACCGGCTCATCCGCTCCAGCTACGCCCTGCTGGGCCTCATCAGCTTTTTGACCGACGGCAAGAAGGAGTGCCGGGCCTGGACCATCAAGCGGGGCACCAAGGCCCCCCAGGCCGCCGGCAAGATCCACTCCGACTTCGAGCGGGGCTTCATCCGGGCTCAGGTCATCTCCTATGACACCCTGGCCGAGTGCGGCTTCGACTACGCCGCCGTCCGCTCCAAGGGCTTGCAGCGCACCGAGGGCAAGGATTACGTGGTCAAAGACGGGGACATCATCGAGTTCCTGTTCAACGTCTGAGCCCGCCGCCCCTTCCCGCAACCCCATCCAGGAGGCCAACGCAGAGCGTCCATCCCTTTGACCGCCCCAACCGGCGATGCCGGATGGGGCGGTATATATTCCCACTTGCCGAGACAATGCTTGCACATCCGGTTGCCGGTACGCCCGCTGCAGGCGGCTGCACCGCATAACCGCCCCCATTTCCTCCTTCCCTCCCGGGGCGAATTGTGGTATGCTAGACCCGTTCCTGCGTTTTCATTCCCTCGACCCGGAAAGGAGGCCGCCCTTTGAAACGGCTGATGGTCTATCTGACCCGATACAAAAAGGAGTGCGTCATCGCCCCGGCCTTTAAGATGCTGGAGGCGCTGTTCGACCTGTTCGTCCCCCTGGTGATGGCCAACATCATCGACGTGGGCATCCCCGCCGGGGATACCGGCTACATTCTGCGCCGGGCCGCCCTGCTGGTGGCGCTGGGTCTGGTGGGGCTGGGGTGCAGCATCCTGGCCCAGTACTACGCCGCCCGGGCGGCGGTGGGCTTCAGCGCCGGGGTGCGCCACGCCCTGTTCGACCACATCCAGCGCCTGAGCGTCGCTCAGCTGGAGCAGGAGGGAGCCGCCACTCTGATCACCCGGATGACCAGCGACGTCAACCAGACCCAGAACGGGGTCAACATGGTGCTCCGGCTCTTCCTGCGCTCCCCCTTCATCGTGCTGGGCAGCCTGGTCATGGCCTTCACCATCGACCTGCGCGCCGCCCTGATCTTCGCCGGGGCCATCCCCCTGCTCTTCGGGATCGTCTTCGGCATCATGGCTCTTACCGTCCCGGGCTACCGCCGGGTCCAGGACAAGCTGGACTGGGTGATGCGGCTCACCCGGGAGAACCTGACCGGCGTCCGGGTGGTCCGGGCCTTCGGCCGGGAGGAGGAGGAACAGCGCCGCTTCCAGGCGGTCAACGACGGTCTCAACGCCGCCCAGCAGCGGGTGGGCCGGATCTCCAGCCTGATGAACCCCCTGACCTATGTGGTGGTCAACCTGGCGGTGGCCGCCATCCTCTGGTCCGGCGGCTGGTCCATCCAGGCGGGCTCCCTCCAGCAGGGGGACGTGATCGCCCTGATCAACTACATGAGCCAGGTGCTGGTGGAGCTGGTCAAGCTGGCCAACCTGGTGGTGATGGTCACCCGGAGCCTGGCCTCCGCCTCCCGGATCGCCGCGGTGCTGGACATCGCCCCGGAGGAGCGCCCCGGCCACGCCCCGGTGGTCCCCGGCGGGGCCGAGGCGGTGGCCTTCCAGGACGTGGGCATGGCCTACCCGGGCAGCGGCCGGGAGAGCCTCTCCCACGTCACCTTCACCGCCCGCCAGGGCCAGACCGTCGGTGTCATCGGCGGCACCGGCGCGGGCAAATCCACCCTGGTCAACCTGATCCCCCGGCTCTACGACTGCACCTCAGGCCAGGTGCGGGTCTTTGGCCGGGACGTGTCGGAGTGCGACCCGGCGTCCCTGCGCCGGGCGGTGGGGCTGGTGCCCCAGCGGGCCCGGCTGTTCTCGGGCACCATCCGCTCCAATCTGTGCTTCGGCGCCCCCGATGCCCCGGAGGAGGACCTGTGGCAGGCCCTGGAGGCCGCCCAGTGCGCCGACGTGGTGCGGGCCAAGCCCGGCGGCCTGGACGAGGTGGTGGAGCAGGGGGGCCGCAACTTCTCCGGCGGCCAGCGCCAGCGGCTCACCATCGCCCGGGCCCTGGTGTCCAAGCCCCCCATCCTGATCCTGGACGACAGCGCCAGCGCCCTGGACTACGCCACCGACGCCGCCCTGCGCCGCTCCCTGGCGGCGCTGCCCTACCACCCCACGGTGTTCGTGGTCTCTCAGCGGGTGTCCTCCCTCCAGCACGCCGACCTGATTCTGGTGCTGGACGAGGGGGAGGTGGTGGGCATGGGCACCCACGAGGCCCTGCTGGCCGGCTGCCCGGTCTACCGGGAGATCTACGACAGCCAGTTCAAGCGGGGAGGTGAGGCGGGATGAGCGCTCCCAACGGCAAGAACAGAGGCCAGCTGGCCGCCCTGGGCCGGGTGGTGCGCTATATCCGCCCCTACTGGGGCTATCTGGCCCTGAGCCTGCTCACCGCCGCCGTCAGCGTGGGCACCCAGCTCTATGTCCCCATCCTCACCGGCGACGCCATCGACCGGATGATCGGCCAGGGGGCGGTGGACCTGGCGGGGGTTCTGGCCATCTGCCGCAACATCCTGGTCACCATCGCCGCCACCGCCCTGAGCCAGTGGGTGCTGGGGGTGTGCAACAACCGCATGGCCTTCTCGGTGACCCGGGACCTGCGCCGGGACGCCATGGCCCAGCTCCAGCGGCTGCCCATCGGCACCCTGGACGCCCACTCCACCGGCGACCTGCTCAGCCGGATGGTGGCCGACGTGGATCAGTTCGCCGACGGCCTGCTGATGGGCTTCACCCAGCTCTTCACCGGGGTGCTCACCATCCTGGGCACCCTGGGCTTCATGCTGATGGTCAACCGGCCCATCACGCTGGTGGTGGTGCTGGTCACCCCCCTGAGCCTGGTGGCCGCCGCCCTGATCGCCCGGTACACCTACAAAAACTTTCAGCTCCAGAACCGGGTCCGGGGCAGGCAGACCGGCTTCATCAACGAGATGGTGGAGGGCCAGAGCGTGGTCCGGGCCTTCGGCCGGGAGGGGCGCACCCTGGAGGAGTTCGACGGCCTCAACGAGCAGCTCCGCCAGGCCGGGGAGAAGGCGGTCTTTCTCAGCAGCCTGACCAACCCGGCCACCCGGTTCATCAACAACCTGGTCTACGCCGGGGTGGGGCTGGTGGGAGCCCTGTCCGCCATCGGCGCCCTGCCGGTGGCCGCCATCACCGTAGGCCAGCTGTCGGTCTTTCTCAGCTACGCCAACCAGTACACCAAGCCCTTCAACGAGATCTCCGGGGTGGTCACCGAGCTGCAAAACGCCCTGAGCTGCGCCGCCCGGGTCTTTGAGCTGCTGGACGCCCCGGCCCAGTCCCCTGACGCCCCGGACGCCCGGGCCCTCACCCCGGATACGGTGGACGGGTCGGTGTTCCTGGAGGGGGTCTGCTTCCGCTATGCGCCCGACCGGCCCCTGATCGAGGACTTCACCCTGGCGGTGCGGCCTGGTCAGCGGGTGGCCATCGTGGGCCCCACCGGCTGCGGCAAGACCACCCTCATCAACCTGCTGATGCGCTTTTACGACGTGGACCGGGGCTCCATCTCCGTCTCGGGCACCGACATCCGGCGCCTCACCCGCACCTCCCTGCGGCGCAGCTACGGCATGGTGCTCCAGGACACCTGGCTGCGGGAGGGCACCATCCTGGAGAACATCGCCTACGGCAAACCCGAGGCCAGCCGGGCGGAGGCGGAGGCGGCGGCCAGGGCCGCCCACGCCCACGGCTTCATCTCCCGGCTCCCCCAGGGCTACGACACGGTGATCGGGGAGGACGGGGGCTCCCTGAGCCAGGGCCAGAAGCAGCTGCTGTGCATCGCCCGGGTGATGCTCTGCCTGCCCCCCATGCTGATCCTGGACGAGGCCACCTCCTCCATCGACACCCGCACCGAGCTGCGCATCCAGGACGCCTTTGAGCGGATGATGGAGGGCCGCACCAGCTTCATCGTGGCCCACCGGCTGTCCACCATCCGCTCCGCCGACGTGATCCTGGTCATGCGGGACGGGAAGATCGTGGAGCAGGGCCGCCACGAGGAGCTGCTGGAACGGGGCGGCTTCTACGCCCAGCTCTACCAGAGCCAGTTCGACGGGGTGGAGATCTGAGTTTCCCATACCCGCTGCCATTTGTAACATGAGCCGGGCTCGCTGCCGATACAAGGGCAGCGGGCCCGGCCCAGCCATTTTCCCGAAAAATTTTTTATTTGGGTTGTAATGTCCCGCCGCCGCCGGCGTCTAATCAGCAGAGAGGAGGGTCGCGGTATGGAAGCGTCGGAATTTGAACTGCTCTACCGGGCGGAAGTCCAGTCCATCTACCGCTATGCCCTGGCTCTCACCCACGACCCCGCCCTGGCGGAGGAGCTGACCCAGGAGGCCTTTGTCCGGCTGCTGCGCCATCGGGAGCCGCTGAAGCACCCCGGCAGCGAGACCAGCTGGCTGTGCACCACGGTGCGGCGGCTGTACCTGGACCAGCTGCGCCGGGCCGGACGGCAGCGGGAGCTGACGGAGCTGGCCGACGACGACCGCTTTGAGGAACGGCTGGCCGACCAGGACACGGCGCTGCAGCTCCACCGCATCCTGCACGCCCTGCCCGAGCCCTACAAGGAGGTCTTTTCCCTGCGGGTGTTCGGCCAGCTCTCCTGCGCCCAGATCGCCCAGGTCTTCGGCCGCAGCGAGAACTGGGTGCGGGTGACCTTCTGCCGGGCCAAACTGAAGATCCGCGCCCAACTGGAGCGCGCAGAGAGGAGCGACGAAGATGGACCAAACGACAAATGACGCCGTCCTGACCTGCGGCATCGTCCGGGACCTGCTGCCCCTGTACCTGGACGGCCTGACCAGTCCCGAGACCGCCGCCGCCCTGGAGGCCCACCTGGCCTCCTGCCCGGACTGCCTGGCCCTCCGGACCGCCCTGGAGGCAGACCTGCCCGGGGCCGAGGCCCCCGCACCCCCGGAGGACGGCGGGGCCGCCCCGCCCGCCCAGACCGAGGTGGCGGGAAGGGTGCTCAAGCAGGCCGCCCGCCGGGGGTGGCGCAGGGCGCTGATCGCCGCAATGGCGCTGGCCCTGCTGATCATAGGGGGCTGGCGCCTCTGGGACTGGGGGACGGGAACCCCGGTGCCCCAAAAGGCCATCCAGGTTCACGCGGTCTGCCCCGTCCGCAATGACGCGGGTGAGATCACCGCCCTGATGCTCTGCTACACGGTGGACGAGGCCTACAAAAGCCCCTCATATGGCTCGGTGAACGACAGCGAACGCACCGCAGTCAAGATGACCTACAAGCCCTTCGCCTTCCTCTGGTGGGATGACGATGTGCCCGTCACCTTGACCTGGGCGGCCAATTCCTACCTGCTGACCCTGCCGGCGGAGGAGGTCACCCTGAACGGGGAGACCATCTGGACCCTGGCGGAGCACGGGGATGACCCCACCCCGGACTACGCCAACGTGCTGGCGGACCCGGAGCTGATGGACCCGGAGGGCGAGCTGTGGTTCAACATAGGGGCGGACAGTATCACCCTCTGCTCTGGCACAGAGTTCAGGACCTGGAGCTATGACGGCACGCTGCTGGACAGCGGGAACCCGGAGGAGCTGGGGGATCTGCCCCTCTATCCCATCCACGAGAGTTTCACCACGGAGATCCTCTACTCCTCCCTCCGGCGCCCGAGCCCCTGAGGGTCTCCGTCCCCCGCCCCCACGCAAAACGCGCCCCGCGGCTTGCTTCAGCAGCCGCGGGGCGCGGGTTTTTCTCTCTTTACTTCCACAGGGGGGCGGGATAGATGCCCTGGGCGGTCTTGTCCGCCATGGCCTGCACCACGCAGGGCTTGTCCTCCTGATAGGTGACGCCGTACCACTTGTCCGGGCTGGAGAGCACCTTGACGGTGGCCTTGCCTTCGGCCAGCAAGTCCCGCACCACATTGGGCAGCAGGTACTCCCCCTTCATGGGGTTGTCCCGCAGGGCCTGGTCCAGGAAGGGGGGGAAGCGCTGCCAGAGCACCTCCACGATCTGGGGCTGGAAGCCCCACATGTTCATGCTGACCAGGGAGTCCGGGTCCAGCTCCACCCAGGTCTCGCCGCCGTCCTCGGTGTAGTGGATACCGCCGGGGTGCTTCTCGATCCGGGTGCGCTCGTTGATGACGGCCAGGTTGCCCGCCCCGTCGGCGGCGCACACCCCCCGGGCCACGCTGCCGTTGTCGGTGACGGTGTTGCGGAGCAGATAGCCCACCATGCACCACTCCCCGGCCTGGCGGGGCTGGGACAGGAAGTCGTAGAGCTGCCGGAAGCACTCCACCCCGTAGTAGTCGTCGGCGTTGATGACGGCGAAGGGGGCGTCGATCACATCCCGGGCGGCGGTGATGGCCTGGCCGGTGCCCCAGGGCTTCACCCGGCCGTCGGGGACCGCGTAGCCCTCGGGCAGGTCCTCCAGGGACTGGTAGGCGTAGCGCACTTCCATATAGGGCTCGATCCGACTGCCAATGCGGGCCTTGAAATCGGCCTCGATCTCACGCTTGATGATGAACACCACGGTCTCAAAGCCGGCCCGCCGGGCGTCGTAGACGGAGTAGTCCAGGATGACCTCCCCGTTCTGCCCCACCGGGTCCATCTGCTTGAGTCCGCCATAGCGGCTGCCCATGCCCGCCGCCATCACCACCAGGATGGGTTTTTTCATCTGATGAACCTCCTGCAAGCAATTCTGTCGTCCCGGGACGGCCTCACTGGGCGCTCCCATAGCCCTGGGGGTTCTGGCGCTGCCAGTTCCAGCTGTCCCGGCACATGTCCGCGATGTCCAGCCGGGCCTGCCAGCCCAGCACCTGCCGGGCCTTGTCGGCGTTGGCGTAGCACACCGCCAGGTCGCCCTCCCGGCGGCCCACATAGACGTGGGGCACCGCCACGCCGGTGACCCGCTCAAAGGTCTCCACCAGCTCGGTGACGCTGACCCCCTTGCCGGTGCCCAGGTTGAAGATCTCGGTGCCGGTGTGGCTCATGGCGTACTCCATGGCGGCCACATGGCCCTTCGCCAGGTCCACCACGTGGATGTAGTCCCGCACGCAGGTGCCGTCGGGGGTGGGGTAGTCATTGCCGAAGATGCTCAGCTTCTCCCGGCGGCCCACCGCTACCTGGGTGATGTAGGGCATCAGGTTGTTGGGGATGCCCGCCGGGTCCTCCCCGATGCGGCCGCTGGGATGGGCGCCGATGGGGTTGAAGTAGCGCAGCAGCACCACCGACCACTCCGGATCGGCCACGGTCACCCCCTGGAGGATCTTCTCGCTCATCACCTTGGTCCAGCCGTAGGGGTTGGTGCACTCGCCGGTGGGCATGCTCTCCAGATAGGGGGCGGGGTTGTCGGCGCCGTACACCGTGGCGGAGGAGGAGAAGATCATCCGCTTCACCCCGTACTGCCGCATCACCTGGCACAGGTTGATGGTGGCGTTCAGGTTGTTGTCATAGTACTCCAGGGGCTTGTGAACCGACTCCCCCACCGCCTTCAGCCCGGCGAACTGGATGACGCAGTCGATGCTGTGGGCCTGGAAGATGGGCTCCACCGCCCCCCGGTCCCGCACGTCCACGGGGTAGAAGGCGAACTTCTTTCCGGTCAGCTCCTCCACCCGGCGCAGGGACTCGGCGCTGCTGTTGCAGAGATTGTCCGCCACCACCACGTCATAGCCCTTCTCCAGGAACTCCAGGCAGGTGTGGGAGCCGATATAGCCGGCGCCGCCGGCGACCAAAACTGTCATTGCAAACACTCCTTCTCTGATGCCGCTCTCAACGCCGCAGCATATGCGGGCAGGGCCGGAACGGTATAAAATCCTTTTTTTAACTGCCCGCAGACGCAGGTAAAAAAGGCCTGAGATTCAATCTAACAGCTCTGCGGCTATTATACCGTTTTGCCCTGTTATTGTCAATTTGCAGGGTCCTGCTCCAATCTTAATTTTATCAGGCTTTTTTGCCTGTTTTTTCTCGCCTTCCCCTTGCGGCCATGCAAAAAATGCGGTATTCTGGAGGCATACCTTCCATCTGTACCCGAGGAGGAACTGCCATGACCATTCCCGCCTGCAACCCGGACGGGGCCGACAAACGGGGCTATCTGCGGGAGCCCTTCCGGCTCTTCCGGCTCCGTGACCAGGAGAGCGGCGCCTTTTCCTACCACTACCACGAATTTCACAAGCTGATCCTGTTCTTCTCCGGCGAGGTGACCTACCGGGTGGAGGGCCGGGGCTACACCCTGAAGGGGGGCGACCTGCTGCTCATCCCGGCCCACGCCATCCACCAGCCGGTGATCGGCGGGGGCGCCCCCTACGACCGGGCCGTGCTGTGGATCCAGCCCGAGGCCCTGGAGGCCCAGGGGCTGGGGGAGTGCTTTGCCCTGTGCCGCCAGGAGCACGCCTATCTGCTGGAGCGGGGGCGGTGCGGCCAGGAGAAGCTGGCCGGGCTGCTGCGGGAGCTGGAGGACAGCGAAGCGGAGGCGGGCTTCGCCTCCGCCGCCCTGGAGCAGGCCCTGTTCACCCAGCTGATGGTCTGGGTCAACCGCTACGCCCTCGCCCCCCCGGCGGAGCGCCGCCTCCGGCGGGTGCGCAGCGACCCCAAGGTGGACGAGATCCTGTCCTACATCAACCAGAACCTCACCGCCGACCTGAGCGTGGACGAGCTGTGCCGCCGCTTCTACCTGAGCCGCAGCTGGCTGATGCACCGCTTCAAGGCGGTCACCGGCTGCCCGCTCCACCAGTATGTGATCCAAAAGCGGCTCATCCTGGCCGCCCAGCTGCTCCGGGAGGGGGTGCCGGTGGGGGAGGCCGCCCGGCGCTCCGGCTTCGGGGACTACTCCGCCTTCCTGCGCTCTTTTCGGAGCACCTATGGGGTCAGCCCCCGGGATTTTCGCTGAGCGGGACTACTGCCAAACAAAGTGATATTCTGAGCCCCCAAAGAAGACAAAGCAGCTTTTTGCCGGGACAAATACCAGAAAAAGATCCTTCGCTGGCGCTCAGGATGACAAAAGCGGGGACTGTCGCAACTGCCGCGACAGTCCCCGCTTCCTTTCTCCTTTACAAGGCCAGCGTCCGGGTGGCCACCGCCTCCCGGAAGGCGGCGTCGTGCTCCACAAAGACCATGGTGGGCTTCCACTTTCCGCTGCCCGGCAGAGTAGCCCGCCATGTCCCGCTCGAACAGCGCCCGCTGGAAGTCCAGCTTCCGCAGGATGGTGAAGAACCGGCTCAGGTCCACCCCGCTCTCCCGGGCGAAGTCGCCGGGCAGCCCCCGCAGCCCCTCGGTGTCCTGGGGCACCTGGGAGACCACCAGCCCGTTCCCTAGGGCCAGCCGGCCGGTGTGGTCCAGCGCCGCGCCCGCCAGCAGCTTGAGCAGGCTGCTCTTGCCGCTGCCGTTGCCCCCGTCCAAGGCCAGCCGCTCCCCCGCCCCAGAGTAAAGCTCACCGGCGGGCAGGCGGCCCAGCCGCCGTACCAGACCTGCACCCCCTCGCAGGAGACCAGCACCTGCCGGGGATAGTCCAGCCCCTCCAGCTTGAGGGGGGGCGCCGTCTCCCGGTCCCGCAGCAGCCCCTCCTTCTCCTCCGCCGCCCGGAGCCGCCGCTGCTCGATCTGCTTGGCCCGGCGCATCAGCTTGGCGGACTTGTGCCCCACAAAGCCCCGGTCCACCGGGCCGTTGCCGTACTTGGCGGCCTCGGTCCGGTCGGAGCGGGCCGCCGCCTGCCGGGCCGCCCCCCGGAGCCGGGCCATCTCCTTCTGGAGCTTCTCGGCCTGGGCGGCCTCAAAGGCCTGGCGGCCCTCGAAATTGGCCAGCCAGCTGGAGCAGGTGCCGCTCTGCACCTCCGCCCCGGTCCGGTTCAGGGCCAGGATGTGGTCCACGCAGCCGTCCAAAAAACGCCGGTCGTGGGAGACCAGAATAAACCCCGGCTTCCGCCGCAGGTAGGCCGCCACTTGGGCCCGGCCCCGGGCGTCCAGGTGGTTGGTGGGCTCGTCGATCAGCGGGACCCGCCCCGGCTCCAGGAACAGGGCCGCCAGCAGCACCTTGGTCTGCTCCCCCTGGGACAGGGTGGCAAAGGGCCGCTCCAGGGCCCCCTCCTCCAGCCCCAGCAGGGACAGCTCCCGCTCCACCTCCCAGCCCTCCGACGCGGGGCACAGCCCGGAGAGCACCTCCTCCACCGGCCGGGACGGGTCGGGGACCGGGGCGGGGAAATAGCAGAACC
>CAZAIF010000047.1:0-11009 GCA_964485125.1 uncultured Oscillospiraceae bacterium
AGATAACGGGCGCACTCCAGCTGGGCGGCCTCCAGATTGAGGTTGCGGTAGTTGCCGCACTCCTTGCGCTCCGCGCCGAAGACCGCTCCGGTGTGCTCCAGGATCTGCCGGAGCACCAGCTCGATGGCCTCCAGCACCTGCTCCTTGGGGGTGTTGTCCACCAGCAGATAAAATCCGGTCTGGCAGCCCATGGGGCCGAAGTAGAGCACCTTGGGGCCGATGGGGGAGGAGCGCACATAGGTGGCGAAGAGGTGCTCCACCGAGTGCATGGTCAGGTTGTCCATATAGTCCCCGGCGTTGGGTTTCCGGGTGCGCAGGTCGTAGGTGGTCACGGTGCCGTCTGCCCGGGAGATGTACAGCCCCGGCTCCAGCTTGTCGTGGTCCACAGTAAAGCTCTGAATCTTCTGAATTTCCATGGTTTATCCCTCCACCAGCGGGGCAAATCTGCGCACAATGGCGCAGGCCAGCTCGGCGGCCTCGCCGGCAAACTGTTCAAAGCTGGCCGGGGCGTGGCCGGAGGCGTCGTCGGAGATGGTGCGAAGCACGGCGAAGGGCACCCGGTTCAGATAGCAGACCTGGCCGATGCTGGCCCCCTCCATCTCCCCGGCGACGGCGCCGAACTGGCGTACGATGAACTCCTTCCGCTCGGCGGTGTGGAGGAACATGTCCCCCGAGGCGATGGTGCCCAGCCGGTAGTTGCAGCCCTGCGCCCGGACCGCCTGTTCCAGGGCGGCTACCATGCCGGCGTCGCAGGGGATTTTCAGCACGTCCAGGCTGGGGATCTGGCCCAGGGGCAGCCCCAGGGCGGAGACGTCCATGTCGTGCTGTACCACGTCCCGGGCGATGGCTACGTCCTTGATGCCCAGCTCGCCGCAGAGGGTGCCGGCCACGCCGGTGTTGATGATCCGGTCCACCCCATAGGTCAGGATCAGGGTTTGGGCGCAGATGGCGGAGGCCACCTTGCCCTCCCCGCAGACCACGGCCACCACCGGGCGGCCGTCCAGCCTGCCTTTGACAAATTCCATTCCGCTGATGAGCTGTGTCTCCTGCTCTGTCATGCACTGCCGCAGAGCGTCGATCTCCACCTGCATCGCGCCGATGATACCAAGCATATCCATTGTCCTTTCTGTCATAGAATTGCGTTGGGAAGCGCCCCGCGGGACGCCGTCCGTGGCCTGTGTCCCAGCCCGGATCTCAGCCTGGGCGCTGGCTGCTGGCTTTGACCTTGATGGTCCAGGGCACCACCTCGGAGGAGACGGCCTCCCCGGTGATCATCTTCAGCAGTTTTCTGGCGGCCAGGGTGCCCACGTTCAGTTCCTCATGGGAGAGGGAAGTGATCTTGATGCCGCCCAGCTCGCTGAAATAGCTGTTGTCGAAGCTAACCACCGCCATGTCCTGGGGAACCCGTATCCCGGCGTCCTCCAGCAGGGAGATCAGGATATAGGCCACCTCGTCGTTGTAGCAGACGGTGGCGGTGCAGTCGGAGATGTACTCCACCAGATGCTGATCCAGCACCCTGGCCCGGTTTTCCGTGGTGAACCAGGCGGCGGGAATCGCGTTGTCCTCCAGCCTGCCGTGATCCCGCAGAGCGTGAATGTAGCCGGAATAGCGTTCGATGCCCTGGATGTCGTCGCTCTTGAAGATGCCGGCGATGCGGCTGTGGCCCTGGGCGATCAGGTACTCCACCAGTTGGTATCCGCCGCCGAAGTTGTCGTCCAGTACCGAGATACAGTCAGGGAGGGCGGCATAGGTGCCGTTGATAAAGACCACCGGCACACCCTTGTCCTGAAATTGGCGGTACAGATCCAAATTGGGATTGGGGAGAGCGGTCTTGGTGCCCTCCACAATGATCCCGTCGATGTCCTGTGCCAGCAGCCGCTCCAGGCTCTGGCGCTCCAGGGTGATCTTGTTCTGGGTGGCCAGCAGCTGCATGGTGCAGTTGTGCTTGGAGAGCACGTCCTGGATGGAGCGCAGGATGCTGGGGAAGATGTAGTCGCTGATATAGGTGGTGATGATGGCGATCTTGTAGGGGGCGTGGGTGCTGTTCAACCCCGCCTGGGTGATGTGGGAGCCGCTGCCCTGCCGCTTTTCGATGATCCCCTCGGACACCAAGAGACTGAGGGCTTGGCGCACCGTCTGGCGGCTGACCTGATACTGTTCGCTCAGCTGCAGTTCGGTGGGCAGCTGCCGCTTTTCGCGGAAGGCCCCTTCTCGGATCAGGGCGCGCAGGGAATTTGCCAGCTGTACATATTTGGGCATCATAAGGAGCACCGTCCTTCAATTTGTGCGTAAATGAATTATACCATGACAAAAATCAAATGTAAATGATAATACAAATTTTAATTATTCCGATGATTTAACTGCAATGATTCGTACAATCAAGAAAAACGGCACAAGCAAAGAGAACCAATGAGGGTGAAATGCGGACAAAAAACTGGAAAAATTGTGAGAGCGTAAAAAGACTAATGGAAAATTGAGCTTGATTTTTATGTTATGACGAAGAGAGAAGGAAAATAAAATCAGAAAAGTGGTCATCGAATCGGCCGCAAACAAAATAGAATGATCTGACCAGTAGTCAAAATGACGAAATAGAGTGTTAAAAAATTGTATATAAATCATAGAAATGTACATAAAGAGTAAAGTTTAGTAAATATTTGTATTGTGATATGCGACAAAATTGAAAAATGTACGGACAAAACGCTTGACGGAAGGGGGCGAGAAGGTTAGAATATGTTTTGTAAAAGTTTCGTAACAAAATGCGGGGGCCCCATAGAAGCCAATCCGCATCCGTTGCGGAGCTGGAAGCGAAAATTTGAAAAAGGAGAATCCAGACATGAAAAAATTTCTTGCTCTACTGATGGCTCTGGCTATGGCCTTTGCCCTGGTCGCCTGCGGCAGTGGTTCCACTTCCAGCGGCGGCAACACCACTTCGGATGGCAGCGCTGACACCTCCGAGGGCGGCGACAGCGCCTCTGGAGATCTGATCACTGTTGGTTTCGCCCAGGTGGGCCACGAGTCCGACTGGCGCACCGCTTCCACCCAATCCTGCCAGGATGTGTTCACCGAGGAGAATGGCTACGACCTGGTCTTCGTGGACTGCGACAATGACTCCGCCGCCCAGCTCCAGGCTGTGAGAAACTTCATCCAGCAGGGCGTGGACTACATCATCATCGACCCCATCGTCTCCACCGGCTGGGACACCGTCCTGGGTGAGTGCGAGGACGCCGGCATCCCGGTCATCGTCATCGACCGCACCATCGACGACTCCGACAACTACGCCGCCTGGGTCGGCTCTGACTTCACTGTCGAGGGCAAGGCCGCCGGCGAATGGCTGAATGCCTATGCCGCTGAGCGGAACATCGAGATCACAGGCATCCTGGTCATCAACGGCACCACCGGCTCCTCCGCCCAGCTGGGCCGGACCGAGGGCTTCAACGAGGTGGCCAACACCTATGGCTGGACCATCCTGGACGAGCAGGACGGCGACTTCACCGAGGCCGGCGGCCAGGAGGTCATGGAGTCCTACTGCCAGAGCTACGCTGGCCAGTTCAACGTGGTCGTCTGCCAGAACGATAACGAGGCCTTCGGCGCCATGACCGCTATGGATGCCGCCGGCATTACCTACGGCGTGGACGGCGACGTCATCCTGATCTCCTTCGACTCCACCCGCGCCGGCCTGGAGGAAGTCATGAACGGCAACATCAACGCCAACTTCGAGTGCAATCCCCTGGCCGCTCCCTATGTGGAGGAGATCATCCGGCAGCTGGAGGCCGGTGAGACTCCCGAGCAGGAGGTCTACATGACCGAGCAGTGGTTCTCCAACGGCGACGTGGTGCCCGAGTTCTCCGTGGACGGCGAGGCTCAGGAGATGACCGTGGTCGATCAGGCTCTGCTCGACTCCCGCGCCTATTGATCTGCGCTGACAGCCGGCGGAACGCCGGAACCCAAACCTGACGGATCCGACGCGACGCGGTAATTTCTCAGGGCGGACCCGGAACATTCTGGGTCCGCCCTTTTTGCTTGGAAAGCTGGAAGGAAGGAATAGCATGGAACATGAGATTGTATTGACCATGCGGGGGATCTGCATGGAATTCCCTGGCGTAAAGGCACTGGATCACGTGGACTTTACCCTGCGCAAGGGCGAGATCCATGCCTTGATGGGCGAGAACGGCGCGGGCAAATCCACGCTGATCAAATGTCTGACCGGCATCAACGACTTCCAGGCCGGCGAGATCCACGTGGACGGCGTGGAAGGGCCTGTGAAGAACCACTCCACCATGGACGCCCAGAGGGTGGGCATCTCCACGGTGTATCAGGAGGTCAACCTCTGCCCCAACCTGAGCGTGGCGGAGAACCTCTTCATTGGACGTGAACCCACCACCAAGCTGGGCACCGTGGACCGGAAGGCCATGGTCCGCAAGGCCGCCAAACTGGCCGAGGAGCTGGAAATCCAGGTGGATGTCACGCAGAATTTGGAAAACTACTCCCTGGCCACCCAGCAGATGATCGCCATCGCCCGGGCGGTGGATATGGACTGCAAGGTGCTCATCCTGGACGAGCCCACCTCCTCCCTGGACGACAGTGAGGTGGAGAAGCTCTTTGTGCTGATGCGCCGCCTGCGGGACCAGGGTGTTGGCATTGTCTTCGTCACCCACTTCCTCGAGCAGGTCTACGCCGTCTGCGACCGGATCACCGTGCTGCGCAACGGCACCCTGGTGGGGGAATATCCCATCGCTGAGCTGCCCCGGGTGAAGCTGGTGGCCGCCATGATGGGCAAGGAATTCGACGACCTGGCCGCCATCAAGCCCGAGGGCACCCGGAGCTTCAGCGCAGCTCCCCTTGAAATCGAGGCCAGGGATCTCAGCCACAAGGGCACCATCAAGCCCTTTGATCTGGACATCCACAAGGGCGAGGTGGTGGGCCTCACCGGCCTGCTGGGCTCCGGCCGCAGCGAGCTGGCCCGTGCCATCTACGGCGCCGACCGGGCCCAGACCGGCACCCTGAAGGTGGACGGCCAGGAGGTCAAGATCAAGGCCCCCATCGATTCCATGCACCTGGGCATGGGCCTGCTGCCCGACGACCGGAAGGCGGAGGGCATCATCGGCGACCTGTCCGTGCGGGAGAACATCATCCTGGCCCTCCAGGCCAAGCGGGGCATGCTGCGCCCCCTGTCCCGGGCCAAGCAGGAGGAGATCGCCGACCGGTACATCGACCTGCTGCAGATCAAGACCGCCAGCAAGGAGACCCCCATCAAGCAGCTCTCCGGCGGCAACCAGCAGAAGGCGATCCTGGCCCGCTGGCTGGCCACCGACCCCGACTTCCTGATCCTGGACGAGCCCACCCGGGGCATCGACATCGGCACCAAGACCGAGATTCAGAAGCTGATCATCCAGCTCTCGGAAGAAGGGAAGAGCATCATGTTCATCTCCTCCGAGATCGAGGAGATGCTGCGCACCTGCAACCGTATGGCGGTGCTCCGCGACGGGGAAAAGGTGGGCGAGCTGGACGGCGGGCTGACCCAGGAGCAGGTCATGGCCGCCATCGCTGGAGGTGCAAACGATGAGTAAACTCAAGAAACTGACTGGCATGCGCCTGTTTTTGCCGATTTTCTGCATGATCCTGGTGCTGTGCATCAACGTGGTCTACGACATTGCCCAGGGCAACGCCTTTTATAACTTCTTTCAGATTTCCATTCAGAACGGCGTGCTGTACGGCCGCCTGATCAGCGTGCTCAACCGGGGCAGCGAGGTGGCCATCCTGGCCATCGGCATGACGCTGGTGGTCTCCTCCTCCGCCGGCACCGACATCTCCGTCGGCTCGGTGATGAGCCTGTGCGCCTCCTTCTGCTGCATGCTGGTGGCGGGCTTCGGCGTGACCAGCGTGGCCTCCGCCGCCGACTTCGCCTGCCCGCTGGTGCTGGGCATCATCGCCGGCATCCTGATGGGCTGCCTGTGCGGTGCCTTCAACGGCGGACTGGTGGCATACCTGAATATCCAGCCCATGGTGGCCACTCTGATCCTGTACTCTGCGGCCCGGGCCATCGGCCTGCTGCTGTGCAACAACATGATCGTCTATATCCGCACCCCGGCCTACGGCCTGCTGGGCTCCGGCAGCATCGGCCCCATTCCCACCCCCATTGTCATCGCCGCCGTCTGTGTGGTCGTGGTCTATTTTGTCCTGAAGAAGACGGCCATGGGCATGTACATCCAGTCGGTGGGCATCAACCAGAAGGCCAGCCGCATCGCCGGCCTGAACAGCCGCCGGATCATCTTCCTGTGCTATGTGCTCTGCGGCCTGTGCGCCGGCATCGCCGGCATCATCGCCTCCTCCCGGATCACCAGCGCCGACTCCAACAACATCGGCCTGAACTTCGAGATGGACGCCATCCTGGCGGTGGCCCTGGGCGGCAACAGCCTGGGCGGCGGCAAGTTCAACCTGCTGGGCTCCATTATCGGCGCCTACACTATCCAGGCCATCACCACCACCATGTACGCCATGGGCGTGTCCACCGCCCAGGCCCCCGTGTTCAAGGCCATCGTTATCATCATCATCGTGGCCATTCAGGCCCCGCCCGTCAAGGCCTGGGTCCAGAAGCGCCGCGCCAAGCGTGTGGAGCGCACCGGAAAGGAGGCTGTCGGGGTATGAAAACCTTACAGCGCAAGCAGATGAACAGCAACACGGTGCTGCTCATCATCACCATCATTCTGTTTGTCGTCCTGTACGCCGCCGGCTGCGTGGCCTATGCCGGCCGAGGCTTCACCCATGTCCAAACCTTCCTGAACATCCTGATCAACAACGCCGGCCTGATCTGCGTGGCCTGCGGTATGACCTGTGTTATGCTCACCGGCGGCATCGACATCTCGGTGGGCTCCCTGATCGCCATGGACTGCATGATCCTGGCCGTGGGCATGAGCCGCTGGCACATGAATGCCATCGCCGCCTGCGCCTTGGTGCTGGTCATCGGCATTGTGTTCGGCCTGGTCCAGGGTTTCCTGGTGGGCTATCTGGAGATCCAGCCCTTTATCATCTCCATGGCGGGCATGTTCTTTGCCCGGGGCATGACCGCGGTGATCTGCACCGAGCAGGTGTCCGTCACCGAGGCGGACAGCGCCATGTTCTACGGCTGGGCCAACGCCCGGATCTACCTGCCCTCCTTCCTGGGCTACACCAATAACAAAGGCGTGCTCCAGATCCCCTATATCCGCATCGGGGTCTTGGTGGCGCTGATTGTGGTGATTGCAATTTTCCTGATGCTGCGCTACACTAAGTTCGGCCGCAGTCTGTACGCGGTGGGCGGCAGCGAGCAGTCCGCCGCCATGATGGGTCTGAACGTCAAAAAGACCAAGATGAAGGCCTATGTGCTCTCCTCCTTCCTGTGCTCCATCGGCGGCATCTGCTACTGCCTGAACACCATGTCCGGCAGCGTCCAGCAGGCCACCGGCCTGGAAATGGACGCCATCGCCTCCTCCGTCATCGGCGGCACCCTGCTGACCGGCGGCGTGGGCAACGTGATCGGCTCCTTCTTCGGCGTGCTCATCAACGGCACCATCTCCAGCATCGTCCAGACCAACGGCAGACTGGCCAGCTCCTGGCCTAACATCCTGACCGCCGCCCTGCTGTGCTTCTTCATTGTGCTCCAGTCGGTGTTCGCCCTGCTGAAGGGCAGAAAGAAATAACCCGCGACAGCGCGTCCAATTTGACGGCCCGGCTCATTTTTGAACCGGGCGGGAGATTGCTTGCGCGAAAGGAAGGATTTTTGTGCGCGAGAAAATCGAACGATCCATCATCGAGTCGGGCCGGACCGCCCTGGGGATCGAGCTGGGCTCCACCAACATCAAGGCGGTGCTGATCGGCCCGGATCACAGCCCCATCGCCTCGGGCAGCCACAGCTGGGAGAACCGGCTGGAAAACGGCGTCTGGACCTATCATCTGGAGGACGTCTGGGCCGGGCTCCAGGACGCCTATGCCAAGCTGGCCGCCGACGTGCGGGAGCGCTCCGGCGTGGCGCTGCGGCGGGTGGGGGCCATGGGCTTTTCCGCCATGATGCACGGCTATCTGCCCTTTGACGGGGAAGGGAAGCTGCTGACCCCCTTCCGCACCTGGCGCAACACCATCACCGGCCAGGCTGCCCGGGAGCTGACCGAGCTGTTCGGCTTCAATATTCCCCAGCGATGGTCCATCGCCCATCTGAACCAGGCCGTCCTGAACGGGGAGAGCCACGTCAAGGACATCGCCTACCTGACCACCCTGGCCGGTTACGTCCACTGGAAGCTCACCGGCCGGAAGGTGCTGGGGGTGGGGGAGGCCTCCGGCATGTTCCCGGTGGACAGCCGTACCTGCCAGTTTGACGCGGACATGGTGGCCAAATACGACGGGCGCATCGCCCCCCGGGGCTTCTCCTGGTGCCTGGAGGACATCCTGCCCCAGGTGCTCTGCGCCGGGGAGGACGCGGGCTGCCTGACCGAGGAGGGGGCCCGGCTGCTGGACCCCACCGGCACGCTCCAGCCCGGCATCCCGGTGGCGCCCCCGGAGGGGGACGCGGGCACCGGCATGTGTGCCACCAATTCGGTGGCCCCTCGGACGGGCAACACCTCGGCGGGCACCTCGGTGTTCGCCATGGTTGTGCTGGAAAAGCCCCTGAGCCGGGTCTATCCCGAGATCGACCTGGTGACCACCCCCACCGGCCGGGCGGTGGCCATGGTACACTGCAACAACTGCACCTCGGACATCAACGCCTGGGTGGGCCTGCTGCGGGAGTTCGGGGAGCTGTTCGGCCTGGAGGTTTCTACCAACGATCTGTACACCAAGCTGTTCCGGAAAGCTATGGAGGGCGAGCCCGACTGCGGCGGCCTCATGTCCTATAACTTCTATTCCGGCGAGCCGGTGGTGGGCACCGAGGAGGGCCGGCCCCTGTTTGTGCGCCAGCCCGACGCCCATTTCACCCTGGCCAACTTCATGCGCACCCATCTCCAGGCCGCCCTTGCGGCCCTGAAGGCCGGGCTGGACATCCTGGCCCGGGAAGATGTGAAGATCGACGCCATGTACGGCCACGGCGGCTATTTCAAGACCCCCGGTGTGGGCCAGGCCCTGCTGGCCGCCGCCATCCACGCCCCGGTCTACGTCATGTCCACCGCCGGCGAGGGCGGCCCCTGGGGCATGGCGCTGCTGGCGGCCTACCTGGTGGAGAAACAGGAGGGGGAGTCCCTGGAGGACTGGCTGGCCCGGGCGGTGTTCACCGATACCACCGGCACCCGGCTGGAGCCCGACGGGGCGGACGCTGCCGGCTTCGACGCCTTCCTGGAGCAATTCAAGGCCGGGCTGAGGGTGGAGCAGGCCGCTGTGGAGTGCTTCTCCGCCCCCAAAGAGTGAGATCGTATTGCATATCAACAGAGTAATAAGGAGGATATACGATCATGTCCATGCGAGATTATGAATTCTGGTTCGTCGTGGGTTCCCAGTTCCTGTACGGCGACGAGGTCCTGGAGACGGTGGAAGCCCGGGCCAAGGAGATGTGCGAGAAGATGAACGCCGCCGGCCGGCTGCCCTGCCCCCTGGTCTTCAAGGGGATCGGCGTCACCAGCAGCGGCATCACCGAGGTGATGCGCCAGGCCAACAGCGACGACCGCTGCGCCGGCGTGGTGACCTGGTGCCACACCTTCTCCCCCTCCAAGATGTGGATCCATGGCCTCAACCTGCTGCAGAAGCCCTACTGCCACTTTGCCACCCAGTACAACCGGAATATCCCCAACGAAGAGATTGATATGGACTTTATGAACCTGAACCAGGCCGCCCACGGCGACCGGGAGCACGGGTTCATCGGGGCCCGGATGCGGCTGCCCCGGAAGATCGTGGCGGGCTACTGGCAGGACGAGCCGGTCCAGCGGGAGCTGGGCGACTGGATGCGCGCCGCCGTGGGCTACGCCTTCTCCCAGAAGCTGGTCGTGGTGCGCTTCGGCGACAACATGCGGGATGTGGCCGTCACCGAGGGCGACAAGGTGGAGGCCGAGATTAAGCTGGGCTGGCAGGTGGACTACTGGCCGGTGGGCCATCTGGTGGAGGTCATGGACAGCTGCACCGAGGAAGAGGTGCAGGCCAAGTACGACGAGTACCTGGAGCGCTATGAGCTGGCCACCGACAACCTGGAGGCCATCCGCTATCAGGCCCGGGAGGAAGTGGCCATGCGGAAGATCCTGGACCGGGAGGGGGCCAAGGCCTTCATCAACAACTTCCAGGATCTCTACGGCATGCGCCAGCTCCCCGGCATTGCCTCCCAGAATATGATGGCCGACGGCTACGGCTACGGCGGCGAGGGCGACTGGAAGGTGGCCGCCATGACCGCCATCATGAAGGCCATGGCCGAGGGCATGGAGGATCAGGGCGTGGCCTTTATGGAGGACTATACCTATGACCTGGAGCCCGGCAAGGAGGTTTCTCTGGGGGCCCATATGCTGGAGGTCTGCCCCTCCGTGGCGGCGGTCAAGCCCCGCATCGAGGTTCACCCCCTGGGCATCGGCAACCGGGAGGACCCGGCCCGGCTGGTCTTTGAGGGCAAGCCCGGCAAGGGCATTGTGACCACGCTGATCGACGTGGGCGGCCGGATGCGGCTGATTATCCAGGACATCGAGTGCATCAAGCCCATCTATGAGATGCCCAACCTGCCCGTGGCCCGGGTGATGTGGAAGGCCCAGCCCGACCTGCTCACCGGCCTGAAGTGCTGGATCGAGTGCGGCGGCGCCCACCACAGTGTGCTGACCACCGCCGTGACCGCCCAGATGATGATGGACTGGGCCGAGATGATGCAGATCGAGTGCGTTCACATTACCGCCGACAGCACCGCCGAGGGCATCAAGAAGGAGCTCTTCTTCAACGACGTGGCCTGGAAGCTCAAGAGCATCTGAACGGGGAGGAGACCGGTATGTTAGAGGAACTGAAGCGGCGGGTCTATGAGGCCAACATGCTGCTGCCCAAGTACGGCCTGGTCACCTTCACCTGGGGCAACGCCAGCGAGA
>CAZAIF010000048.1:0-10961 GCA_964485125.1 uncultured Oscillospiraceae bacterium
CCATGGACCCTAAAATCGCGCCGCTGGGCCTGCTGCCCCAGGGGCTGGCCCGGGCGCTGATCGACGATCCGGCGGCCCGGCGGCAGTTTGCCCAGCTCTCCCCTGTCCGGCAGAACCGCCTCATCTCCGCCGCCCGGCGGGCCCGCTCCCCTCAGGAAGTGCGCTCCCTGCTGGAGGCAATGGGATAACCCGCCCTGCAGCCGCTCCGGCGGAGCAAACGCGCATCCGCCCCAGCCCGCAACCAACTGCGGACTGGGGCGGTTTCAGAAACGAACCGGCGCAAAAGGGCTGTATGTTCTCAGTCAAACTCCTTGAAGAACCGGTCATGGACCACCTGCACAGCCAGATCGGCGTCCTCGGCGGCCACCAGCACGGAGACCTTGATCTCGCTGGTGGAGATCATGCTGATGTTGATGTCCGCGTCATAGAGGGCGCCGAACATATCGGAGGCCACGCCGGGGTTGTTGATCATACCGGCGCCCACGATGGAAATCTTGGCGATCTGATCGCTGACCTGGATAGAATCAAATCCGATGGCCTCTCGGTTGGATTCCAGGAGCTCTCGGGCCGCGTCCAGGTCGGATTTTGCCACGGTAAAGCTGATGTCCTTGGTCTCGTCCCGGCCGATGGACTGGAGGATGATGTCCACGTTGATCTTGTTCTTGGCCAGCAGGGAGAAAATGCGGAAGGCGGTGCCGGGCTTGTCGCTCAGGCCCACCAGGGCCAGCCGGGCGATATTGGTGTCCTTGGCGACACCCACAACATGAGAGTTTTCCATGGTCTTTGCAACCTCCTTGACTTTGGTCCCCGGATTCCCGGAGAAGCTGGAGATGACCTCCAGGTTAACGTGATAACGCTTCGCCATTTCCACGCTGCGGTTGTGGAGCACCTGGGAACCCAGGGTGGCCAGCTCCAGCATCTCATCGAAGGAGATCTCCTCCAGCTTACGGGCGCCCTTCACCTTCCGGGGGTCAGCGGTGTAGATGCCGTCCACATCGGTGTAGATCTGGCACAGATCCGCCCCCAGGGAAGCGGCCAGCGCCACCGCGCTGGTGTCGCTTCCGCCCCGGCCCAGGGTGGTGATGTCGTCATACTTGTTGATGCCCTGGAAGCCGGCAACAATGACGATGCGCCGCTTATCCAGCTCGGAGCGGATACGCTCGCCGGCGATCCGCTTGATGCGGGCGTTGCCGTAGGTGGAGCTGGTGTTCATCCCCACCTGCCAGCCGGTCAGCGAGATGACCGGGCAGCCCAGGCCCTCAATGGTCATGGCGCACAGGGCTATGGACTGCTGTTCGCCGGTGGAGAGCAACATATCCATCTCCCGCTTGGACGCCTTGGGGTTGAGCTCTGCGGCCTTGGCGATCAGGTCATCGGTGGTGTCCCCCTGGGCGGAGAGCACCACTACCACGTCGTTTCCGGCCCGATAGGTGTCGGTGATGATACGGGCGGCATTGCGGATCCGCGCCGCGTCGGCGACGGAAGTGCCGCCGAACTTCTGTACGATCAGTCCCATGTGACTGCACGACCTCCAATATAAAATCTCTTTCTAAATGACTCGCAGAAGTCAGAGGCAAATTCCCTCCAGCACCCGGTAGGCGGCCTGGACCGCGTCCTGAGGCAGCGAGGCCCGCATCTCCCGCTCCGACTGGGGGGCGGCAGTCAGGAAAGCCTCACTGTCCCCGCTCCCACCGCCGGACAGCCGGGCCGCCCCCTGGGGCAGCGCCGTGCCCGGCACCGCCCGGACATACCAGCGGCTCTTCACCTCGTCGATGGAATACACCGCATCGGGGCCGCCGTCCTCCCAGATGATATACTTCTTGCTCTTCAGGTGTTTGGCCGCGTCGATCACATCGGCCACCACCGCAGAGGCGGTGGGCAGCTTGCCCGCCCCCCGGCCGTAGAACAGCACGTCGCCGATGGCGTCGCCCTTGACCGAGATGGCGTTGAACACGTCCTCCACATTGGCCAGCGGGGACTCATCGGGCACCAGGTGGGGGGCCACATAGGCGCATACCTTGTCGTCCTCCCGGCGGATGGCCCGGCCCAGCAGCTTGATCTTCATGCCGGCGCTGCGGGCAAAGGCCACATCGGCCAGGGTGATGCGGGTGATCCCCTCCGTAGGGACCTGGTCAGGATAGATGTGCCGCCCGAAGGCCAGGGCGGAGAGAATGCAGATCTTGCGGCAGGCATCGGCGCCCTCGATGTCCGCCGAGGGGTCCCGCTCGGCATAGCCCTTCTCCTGGGCCTCCTTCAGGGCCTGCTCAAAGGACAGCCCGGAGCGGATCATCCGGGTCAGGATATAGTTGGTGGTGCCGTTCAGGATGCCGGCGATCTCGGTGAGCTCGTTGGCGGCCAGGCACTGGCTGATGGGCCGGATGATGGGAATGCCGCCGCCCACGCTGGCCTCAAACAGGTAGGATACCTTGTTCTGCTTGGCCAGCTGGAGCAGCTCGTAGCCGTGGGTGGCCACAAGCTCCTTGTTGGAGGTGACCACGCTCTTCCCGGCGCACAGGCAGCGGCGGGTGTACTCCAGGGCGATGGTGGCGCCGCCGATGGTCTCCACCACCACGTCCACCTCCGGGTCCCGCTCGATCATACTGAAGTCGTGGATCACCTTGTCTGCAAACATGCTGTCGGGAAAATCCCGGATGTCCAGGATATACTTCAGATTGACCTGGTTGGCCACCTTCTCGGAGATATGCTGGCCGTTTTTGTGGATGACTTCAGCCACACCGGACCCAACGGTACCAAACCCTAAAATCGCTACATTAACCATACCTACACCTCTGTTCTTCTGCATTATAGTTTATGACGGCCGGGTTCAGCCGGCTAAAATTTCAAACTGAACCACCCCATCCAGCTCGTTGAGCTGCCGGAGCAGCTCATCCAGCGGGTCCCGGATCCCGGAGGTCTCCGCGCTGATGGTGACGGCGCCGCAGCCGTTGACCGGAATGGATTGGTTGATGGTCAGGATATTTGCCCCGGATGTGGCAAAGATATTCAGGATGGAGGACAGTACGCCGGGCTCATCCCGGAGCATGGACTGGAAAGTGACGATATGCCCACTCATCATGTCGTTGAAAGGCATCACCGCGTCCTTGTATTTATAAAAAGCGCTCCGGCTGATGCCCACCCGCTGTACCGCCTCGTTGATGGTGCCCACTTCCCGCAGCTCCAGCATCCGCTTGGCCTGGACCACCTTCAGAAATACCTCGGGCAGCTTATCCGCTTCCACAATAAAATACTTTGGGTTCTGGGCCATTCCCCTCACCTCTGCGTCCGCCTGTGGCGGTCATTTGTCTGTGTTGATACCTATGATACCATAGCGCCAACCTGTTTTCAATGAAAAAGATCTCAAAAAATGACGGATTATTTGCAAAATACTACGGGTCAATTCAGTCATTTCCACGAACGGAGGGAAGTATGCCCCAATTCAACCGCCGAAAACTGCTCCTGATCCTGTGCGGGGCAGCTATTTTACTGATCCCGGCGCTGCGCAGCGCGGTGCTCTCCTTCGCCCTGGCGCTGTTCCTGGCGGGCTGCCTGCAGCGGCCCATAGAGCGCCTGGAGCGGCACCGGATCCCCCGCTGGCTGACCGCCCTGGGCATCCTGTTCATCGGCGTTGGGCCGGTGCTCTTGCTGCTGCTCTGCAGCGCCGTCGTCCTGGCCCAGTCCGTGGGGGACATCGCCCAGACGGTGATCCCCCGGCTGCAGGCGGACGGGCTGCTGGACGACTGGATCTACCGGGTGCTGACCGCCCTGCCCCCCTCCGTCCGGGAGATCTGCCGGGACGCCCTGGACGCCTTCGGCGAACAAAAGCAGCAATTTCTGGCCGGACTGCTGACCCGGCTGGGCAACTGGAGCTCGGGCATGCTCTCCGCCCTTCCCGCCCAGCTGGGGGAGACCGGGCTGTTCCTGCTCTTCTTCCTCTTCTGCGCCGCAGGCTATCCCGAGATCCGCGCCCTGCTGGGCCGGGTGCTGCCGGAGGACTGGCGGCGCAAGCTGGGCCAATTGCAGCGCGCCGCCGCCGGACAGCTGGGATGCTGGTGCGGCGCAGAGGGAAAGCTGGTGGGGCTGATCTTTCTGGAGCTGGCGGCGGGCCTGGCACTGCTGGGAGTACGGCGCTGGTTTTTCTTCGCAGTGTTGATCGCCCTGGTGGACCTGCTCCCCCTGGTGGGGTCCGGGCTGATCCTGCTGCCCTGGGCCGGGGTCCGGCTGCTGCTGGGAGATCAATTGCAGACCATCGGTCTGCTGCTGATCTGGCTGTGCGTGTGGACCACCCGGACGGTACTGGAGCCCCGGCTGGTTGGACGGCAGCTCCAGCTGCCCACCGCGCTCTCCTTCTTTGCGGCCATTCTGGGAGCTCAGCTCTGGGGGATGAAAGGGCTGATCCTCTTTCCCGTGCTGGCTGCCGTCGCCGTCAGCTTCCTATCCCCCCAGGGAGTGGCAAAGCCCTGACGGGCCGGGCCTAACTGATGGGAACCACTTACACCCGAAGATCCGTTGCAACCACCGGTGACGGGCAAACCGAAAGCGAGACCGGGGCCATTTCCGGCCCCGGCCTCGCTCTAAAGCTGCGGGATGTCCCGGGTCTCATGCGGCGGACAGATCAGTTGCCGCCGGTGAGCCCTCCGATGATGTCCCCAATGATATTTCCCGAGGAGACGGTGACGGTGACCGTCTGAGAGACGCTGGGCGCCAGCTCGGTGGCGGCGGCGGTCACGGTGATCACAGCCGTACCGGCCCCCACCACGGTGACGGTGCCGTCAGAGCCCACCGTGGCCACAGAGGGATTGCTGGAGGAGTAGGTCAGCGCGCCGCCGGGGTTGCCTGCGCCGTCCAGGCTGTAGGCCCCCAGGGAGAAGGGCTCGTCGCCCACGGTCTTGGAATAGTAGGTGGAGGCGACGGTGACGGTCTGCTGGCTCATCAGCTCCTGGTTGGCCAGCCACTCCTCGGTGTGGACGGTGCACTCGCCCTGGGCCTCCACCCAGGACTTGAGCTCATAGCTGTCGCCCACAGTGACCGAGGCGGCCGCCTCATCCCGGTAGAAGTCCAGCACGGTCATCTCCATGCAGCTCTCCTCCGGGCAGTACTCGCCGGCCAGATGGTACATGCCGGTGTCGTCGATGGGGCAGTCCCGGCAGACGACCACCGTGGAGTGGATGGAGCAGTAATCCGTCGGGGTGTCTCCCTCCAGGAAGTACCCGGTGGCGGCGCAGCCCGCCGAGGAGCAGACGCTGGTGGCCAGGTTGCCGCTCTTGGTGCAGTAGGTGGCGGAGACCACATTCTTATTGGTGGTGGCCAGCTCCACGTCGGGCAGACCGGACACCAGGCCGCTCATCACCTGCTGCCACAGGGTGACCGCCGGGTTGCCGGAGGCGTTGATTTCCTCCGGCTGGTCGTAGCCGATCCAGACCGCAGCAGTGTAGTAGCCGGTGTAGCCGCAGAACCAGCGGTCGTAGTTGCTGGTGGTGGTACCGGTCTTGCCGGCCACGGTCATGCCGGAGATGGCCGCCCGAGTGCCGGTGCCGCTGGTGACCACGCCCTCCAGCATCCGGTTCATATAGTAGCAGGTGTCCTCGCTGAGGACGGCGGTGCCGGTCTCACTGTGCTCCAGGATGACGTTGCCGTCCTTGTCGGTGACGGTGGTGTACAGGTGGGGCTCAATATACAGGCCGTTGCGGGCAAAGACCGAGTAGGCGCCGGCCATCTCCATATTGGTGACGCCATCGGTCATGCCGCCCAGGGCCAGAGGCGCATAGTCCAGGTCGGTGTGGACGTCCCCCGTGCTGTCCACATAGTAGGACACAAGGGTGCTGATGCCGAAGCGCTGCTCCAGATAGTCGTAGGAGGTCTGGAGGCCCACCAGATCCAGGGTCTTGACGGCGCTGGTGTTCAGCGAGTTGACCACGGAGTTATAGATGCTGGTCAGTCCGGAATAGGTGCGGCTGGAGTTGCGGGGCCAGGGGCTGTCGTCAATGATCTGGAAGGGGGTGTCGTCCACCGCCGAATAGGGAGTAATGAGTCCCTCCTCCAGGGCGGGGGCGTAAACGGAGAGGGGCTTGATGGAGGAGCCGGGCTGGCGCACGCTCTGGGTGGCCCGCACGGTGCCCCGGTTCACGGTCTTCTCCCCGATGCCGCCGGCCAGGGCCACCACGCCGCCGGTCTCGTTGTCCACCACGGTGATGGAGGCCTGGAGAGGGGCGCCGGAGTCGGACTCATACCCGGCCAGGGCGTCAGGATTGCTGAATACCGCGTCCACCTGGGCCTGGGCGTCCGGGTCATAACAGGTGTAGATGGACAGGCCGCCGTTGAACAGCATGGTGCTGGCGGCCTCCCGGGTCAGGCCATAGGTATCCATCAGATCCTGCTGGACATCGGCGATGACCGCGTCCACATACCAGGTGTTGATGTCGCCGCTGTCCAGGCCCTCCTCGGGCTGGGAGCCGTCCTCAAAGACCATGGTCACCCGGGTGGCGTCGTAGGAAAAGTTCTTGTAACCGTCCTCGTCCACGGTGCCGTCGGGGAAGTAGCCCAGCTTGGCCAGGGCGGAGAGCTCCTCCTCCTCGCTGATATAGCCCTGGATATACATCTGCTGGACCACGGTGGAGGCCCGGCGCATGTTATTGTCCAGATGGTTATAGGGATCGTAGAGAGAGGGATTGTTGGTGATGCTGATCAGGCTGGCGCACTCGGCCAGGTCCAGCTCGGACACATCCTTGGCAAAATAGCGGTAGGCGGCGGTGTAAACGCCGTAGCACTGCCGGCCTAGGTAGATGTTGTTGAGGTAGAGCTCCAGGATCTCCTCTTTGTCATGGTTGCTGTCAAACTCCAGGGCGGAGAAGATCTCCAGCACCTTGCGCTTGACGGTGACGTCGTCGTTCTGGGACAGGTTTTTGATCAGCTGCTGGGTGATGGTGGAGCCGCCCTGGACGTCCTGGCCGGTAAACATATAGTACACCGCCCCCAGGGTACGCCGCCAGTCTACGCCGTTGTGGGTCCAGAACCGCCGGTCCTCAATGGCCACGGTGGCGTTGATCAGGTTCACCGGCAGCTCGTCGTAGGTGACATACACCCGATTTTCATCGCCGTACAGGCTCTTCAACAGAGCGTACTCCTGGGTGTCGTCGTTCCAATAGTAGATACTGGAAGCCAGCTCCGGGTCGTAGGCCTGGGTGTTCAGGGTGAGCTGGGCCTCCTCGGCCTGGGGAATGATGACATCCTCCACATAGGTCTTGGCATAGCCGAAGAGGAACAGGCAGGTGATGAGCCCGCCCAGGATCAGCGTGCCCAGGACGATGCCCAGCCACTTGAAGAAACGTCCGGTGATATACAGCGCCAGGGCGCCGCCCGTCCGCTTCTTTCGCTTGGTTTTTCTCGCCAAAAGAACCACCTCCGGTTGATGTGCGGCCAGGCGGCAAGGAGGCCGGCCGCAGAGGGAATATTCGGTGAACAGCTTCTCATTTTATTATTGTAGCATATCTGTCAAATCCAGTCCCTATTTTGCCTGTTTTTTCCTCTACTCAGGAGAAAACAGGGGGGTGCGCTCCCCTGACGTGGTATAATGCCGTCCCCCTCCGGGCATACTGGACCAGGCAGGTGATCACAGATGAGAAGAAAGCATCCTTCCCTCCCGCTGCGGCTGAGCGCCCTGGCCGGAAGCCTGGCCGCAAGCCTCGCTCTGGCCGTGGCCGGATGGGCCCTCCCCGCCCCGGCGTCCCAGGAGACCGCCCAGGCCGACGCCGCCGCCGCGGTCAGCGTGGAAAAATCCCCGGAGACAGAGACCGGAGCGCTGGTAGTACGGGAATACAACGGCATGGTGTGCGTCTACCGGGACGGCACTCTGTATTATAAAACGGATATTCCGGTGATTTCTCTTCCCGCGCAGAACCGGAAAGAGCTCGCTGAGGGCATTGAAGTGGCGAATGAGACGGAAATGCACCGGCTGCTCGAGGACTTTGGCGCCTGAAGCGAAAAAATGGCACCCGCATCCTATTGCTTTTTTGCCGTCTTCACGTTACAATAGAGGCAGAAGACACGGGGACGCCCTCCGGGCACCCGGGAAAGGCCGGTAACGACGATGAGCGAAGAGTATGGTCCGGACTTCATCACCCTGACCGATGAAGAGGGCAATGAATTTCAGCTGGAGTACCTGGACACACTGGAATACAAGGGCGATGTCTATATGGCGTTCTTCCCCACCCTGGAGGAGGGGCAGGACGAGGACAGCGAGGACTATGGCCTGATTATTCTCCGCTGTGTGCCCGGAGAAAACGAGGATACGCTGGAGTCCGTGGACGATGACGATGTCCTGAACGCGGTTTACGACCTGTTTATGGAAAACCTGTTCGAGGACGACGAGGAGGACGGCGTGTAATTCGCTTTGGAAATGCAATGCCCTGCCGGGTGCGTGATGGCCTCTTTTATGGCCTACAATTTTAATATGGACTGCCAGAATCACTCGTCCGGCGGTTTGCAGGCCTCCCGGCCCTTTCCTGGAAAAGGGTTGGAAGTTGGAAGCAGATAAACCGGACGGAGGCGGCCCACCTGCAATTACGCAGGCACATTCTGGGCCACACGGCCACGGCGGGGTTTTTAGCTCAGCTCCATACCCATTTATATTATTTATATACTATACTGCAAGCCCGGAAAACATCGCTTTCCGGGCTTTTTCGCTCCCCGGACAGACAAAAAGCCGGATAAGCCCAGGAAAGGGTTGCAAGATTCCCCCTTTTGCGGTATAATAGCCGCTAAGCGGCTGCGGTGACAGGCGTCTGCCTTTTGTCTCTTACAGGCCGCTTTTTCAAAGGAAGTTTGGCCCGCCCCTCCCCTGCCGGCCGGCCGAGACTGAGAGGAATGATTCAACATGAGCGCATACAAAACCAAGAAAGAGCGTCAGGCCCTGGCCCGTGAGGCCCGCTCCATCAAGAAGCGGCAGGAGCAGGAAAAGGCCAGGAAATCCAGGCGTAACGCCATTAGCTATACCGTGATCGGCATCGTGGCCGCCATTGCGGCGGCCGCCCTGCTCGTCTGGGACAACGGCGTGATCCAGACCCATCTGACGGCCTACACCGTGGGCAACCGGAACTACAGCATTCTGGATCTGAATTACTACTACTATTCCAGCTACTCCACCTACGTCTCATACGCCAGCCTTTACGGGCTTGACACCAGCGTCCCGCTGGACGAGCAGGAGGTGTCCGATGGCTACACCTGGGATCAGATGCTCAAGGATTCCGCCGTGGAAATGCTGACCGACGTCAGCGTCCTCTACCAGGAGGCCATGGCTGAGGGCTATGAGCTCAGTGAGGACGGCCAGGAACAGGTGGCTATTGCCATCAACAACATCTCCTCCTACGCCTCCCTGTACGGGGTGTCGGAGTCCTATTATCTGGAGTCCAACTACGGCCGGTTCATGACCATGACTGCGCTGGAGCGCATTCTGACCGAATATCAGACCGCCCAGGAGTTCGCCGAATACAAGGGCACCTCCTTTGAGGTCTCCGACGAGGAGATCGAGGAGTTCTACAGCGAGAACTCCTCCGATCTGGACACCATCGACTACGCCTGCTATCTGGTCAGCTATGACCGCACCGAGACCGACGATGACGGCAACACAGTGGATCTGGATGAGGAGACCGTCGAGGCCAACCGGGCCGAGGCCGAGGAGCGCGCCCAGGAGATCCTGGATGCCCTGGTGGCCGGGGATGAGGAACTGGCCGCCAGCTTGGCGGAGGAGTACGATGCCACAGATTACTCCAACGCAAGCGGCATCAGCTACAGCGGCTATGCCGACTGGATGGCGGACAGCTCCCATCAGGCGGGCTCCTACGGGCTGGTGGAGAATATGAGCTCCACCGACGAGGATCTGGTGCTGGGCTACTTCGCCATCTACGTCAACGACCGCTATCTGGATGATTACACCGGCGTGGACGTCCGGTATATCCGCACCACCGCCACCGCCGACGACGATGGCAACTACGATATGGATGCCCTGACCGAGGAGATCGACACTATCATCGAGACCTTTGAGGAGGGCGACATGACCGCCGAGAGCTTTGGCGACCTGGCGGACGACTACTCCTACGACGCCTCCACCTACCCTGGCGGACTGCGGGAGAACGTCTCCAAAGAGGCCTTTAACGACGAGATCACCGCGTGGCTCTTCGACGACAGCCGCCAGGAGGGCGACTATCAGTCCTTTGTGGACGAGGACAACCACGCCTGCTACCTGTTCTACTTCATCGGGCACGAGGATACCTCCTACTGGCGCACGATCTGCATCAGCAACGTGCAGGAGGAGAAGTACTCCGAATGGTTGGATGAGGTGACGCTCAACTATCCCACCCAGAACGGGATCGCCATGCGTTTTGTGGGCTGACCGCCATTTCGCACCTCACCTCCGCCCCGCCGCCGACGCGGCGGGGCGGTTTTTCCCTTCCGACGAAAAAAGACATAACTTTCTCTTGCCAAACCGGGAATTCAGTGCTATAATAATATAGCTGTTCCGGCAAAGGGCAGTCAAATAGATTGTGGGGTTAGTACATCGGTAGTACGTCGGCTTCCCAAGCCGAATAGGCGGGTTCGACTCCCGTACCCCGCTCCAAAACAAAAGAACTTCCGAAGGGTTAAGCCCCATAGGTACACAATGTAGACCTATGGGGCTTAATGCCGTGTATGGGGAAAGGATCCGTCACAGAATTTTTCATTCTGCGACGGATCCTTTTGAATTTCAAAACAAAAGGATGATGCGGTATCCATGAAGATGTGGAACTCAATGCACATACACTAGGTGGTGTCGTCAATAAAAGTATGATATAAGTGGGCAAACAAAATGCGAGAGAACAGGAACGACACGATATGATTCCAGGCGGAATATCTTCCGGCAGATCGGGGCTATGATACAGATGCAATCATCCGCAAGGCTGCTGACGAGGGCATGACGCCGGTCATTCCAC
>CAZAIF010000049.1:0-10845 GCA_964485125.1 uncultured Oscillospiraceae bacterium
TCCCGGCCCCGAGGGGGCCGGGAGAAACGGGCAAAGGACAAAAGCCGGATGAACAACGGCCACAGGTTGCAGCTCCATCAGCTGAGATGGGCCAAATCATTGGCCCGCACGACCCACCGCTTGCCGCCGGTCACCCGCCATTCATGGATGCCGGTATCGCCCGTCTGAAAAGCCAGATCTGTGTCCACCGGAAGTCTCAGGAAAGCCTGATAGAGCCGGTTGATCATCCCGCCGTGGGTGACGGCGGCCACCGTACTGTCTTCCCCGTTCTCCGTCAGGAGCTTGGAAAGGACCACTTCCGCCCGGTATCGGAACATCAGCGCGCTCTCCTGCCCATATACCGACCCGTGCAGCGGCGTAGGCACAATGGGATATTGTTCCCGGGCCACGCTGTACTCCAGGCCCGCCAGCAGCCCGTCAAGGCTCCGGCCACCGTCCCGGAACCCCGCCGGCAGGCCCCGGCCCGGGGCTCACCCCCGGCCCTCGGTCAGCCGCTTGCCCCGGCCCATCAGCTTCACCAGGTACACCGTCAGCCTCCAGCACAGCCAGCCGGCGAAAAAGAGGATCGCCCCCAGCAGGATGGAGGCCAGCAGGGCGACAAAGGGGCCGGCGGAATAGCTGCCGAACTGGAATCCGATCCAGTCCATGTCAAAGCCCAGCAGCGTCCCCACCAGCTTGACGATCCCGGCCAGGGGGCAGACCACGCCGCTGAACAGGAAGGCGGCGGCGCAGATGCCGGTGACCGGCAGCACGCAGATCCCCCCAAATCCCGCCAGGCTGTAGAAGGCGATCAGGGCGGTCACCCGGCGCCAGCCGTGGGCCTTGGCCACGTTGTCGCTCAGGTAGGCCCGGGCCAGCGCCTTGGGGTCGCCCAGCCGGCCCACGATCTCCTCCGGGGAAGCGCCGCCGCCCAGCCGCTCCATCATCTCGCTCTTGATCTCCTTGACAATATCGATGCGGTCGGAGGCCGACAGGGGCTTTAAATAGCGCTCCACCCGCGCCAAATAGTCATTCAACGTCTTTTCCATCTCGTTACGCTCCTCTCAGTGTCTCAATGGCATTCACCAGATGCGTCCACTCCCCGGACATGGCCGCCAGATAGGCCTCCCCCGCCTCCGTTATTGCATAGTACTTTCTGGGGGGCAGGCCCTCGGCGCTCTCCTGCCAGGAGGAGGAGATGTACCCCTCCTTCTGCAGCCGCCGGAGCAGCGGATAGATGGTGTTCTCCCTGGCCGCCACGATGGGGTATTGCTCCAGGGTGCTGATCATCTCATACCCATAGGTGGGCTTGCGCCGGATCAGCAGCAGGATGCAGAATTCCAGCGTGCCCCGCTTGATTTGGGACTTCCAATCTTCCAGATCCATATACTGTACCTCCTGTATGTACATCGTACCACACAGTATATATGTTGTCAACAGTATATCGCGCTGTTTCTCGTAAAAAAAGCCCGGCGCTGTTCGTCGAACAGCGCCGGGCCGGCCATGGTACGATTGGGATGCCCCGCCCCGTTCAGGGGGCGTCGGGAAAGATGTGGCGGTAGTAGTCCTCGTCGATCAGATACCTGGCATAGGTATACCGATCCTGGAGCAGGCGGCGCACCTGGGTGACATAGTCCTCCCCCACCTGGACCCCCTCGTTGGGGATGAATGTGCCGGAGTAGGCCTCATAGGTGCCGGCATTGGAGATCCAGCTGTTGCCGAAGCCGGAGTCGGCGAAGATCACCAGGTGCATGTCGGTGCCCACCTCCCCCACGGCTACGTCCGGGGCCAGGATGTCCCGGCCCGAGAGCAGCCGGGAGTCGTACTCCAGGCCGAACAGAT
Source organism: uncultured Oscillospiraceae bacterium (assembly GCA_964485125.1). GTDB lineage: Bacteria > Bacillota > Clostridia > Oscillospirales > Oscillospiraceae > UMGS1766. The sequence continues at coordinate 1,822 of CAZAIF010000049.1, forward strand.
TGGACAGGGTGGGGACGATGTCGATGGCGGAGCAGGGGGTGTCCACCACCACCGGCTCCTCCATGGAGCCGCACCAGAGGATCAGGGTGTTGCGGTAGCGGGAGGTGTCCCGGGTGGTGTCCTGCACTCCGGTCAGCTCGGGATAGTAGTCGGTGTCCCCCTCGCTCATGGCGTAGGGGTAGTGGTCGGCGGACAGGACAATGACTGTGTCGTCGGCGATGCCGGCCTCCTCCAGGGCGTTCATCAGGTACTCCATGGCGTACTCCAGCTCCTGCTGGCAGGCCAGATAGGCCCGCACCTGCTCGCTGGCCTCCATCCCCTCGGTGATGGCCTCGTTCTTCCGGGACATATTGTTGACCCCGAAGCCGTAGTTGCAGTGGCCGGAGACGGTCAGGTAGTAGGTGTGGAAGGGGGTGCCGGTGTCCAGATACTCCTGGATATACCCGTCCACAGTGGACTGCATCATCTCCAGGTCGGAGGCGGGCCAGAGGTCGGGGTTGGCCAGCTCCAGCCCGTTGCCCACACCGGTGAAGGGATAGCCCAGGTTGGGGTGGGTCTGATCCCGCTTGTAGTAGGTATAGCTGTTGTTGTGGTAGGCGTGGACGTTATAGCCCAGCTCCTGGAACTGCCAGCCCAGGGCGAAGGGCATGGCCTTGCCGATGCTGGCGGAGAAGGAGGGAGAGCTGCCCACCCAGGTGGGGATGACACCGGTCATCACGGCGAACTCGCCCCCGGTAGTGGACTGGGTCCAGTCGGGCTGATAGTAGTTGGTGAACACAAAGCCGTTGTTGGCCAGCTCGTAGAGGGTTGGGGTGCGCTCCGGGTCAATCACCGCCGTGCTGAAGGCCTCCGCCGTGATCAGGATCAGGTTCTTGTCCTTGAACATGCCGGTGTACTCGTTCTGCTTGGTGGGGGTCTGGGCGGAGAAATACTGGTCCATGGCCAGCAGGCTGCCGCTGTCCGAGGCCATCAGGCTCTCAAAGTCGATGTCCATCACATTGTCGCCGTAGACGATGGGCTCGGGCTCCTCCACCGGCTCCTCGGCGGAGCTGTCCGCCTGGGCGGAGGTGTCCCCCCCATTCCCCGGGTCCTCCGGCTCAAAGGCGGGCTCCTGGGACTGGTCCGGCTGCTGGGTCTCCGGGGGCTCATAGTTGAGCTGGGCCTCGGGCTTGCCGAAGATGCCGTACTGGGACTCCAGCCGCAGGGAGTTCACCAGCCCGAACCGGGGAATGGCGCTGTTGGCCGAGTAATCCACCGTATAAAAGCGGATGTCGCCCCCCACATGACAGAGCACCACCGTCAGGATCTGAAACACCACGGCGCAGGCCGCCGCCAGGATGGCCTGGGTGCGGCGGCCGCGGGCCAGCCGCTGCCGCACCCGCTGGGTCCTGCCCTCCCGCCGGGGGATCAGCCTCTTGCGGAAGATGGCCAGCAGGATGGCCGGGGCCAGGGCCAGCGGGAAAAACCACAGGTTGCGCAGAATCACCGACAGGGCGGTGCCCAGGAAGTCCCCCGCCACCTGGCCGGTCATGCCGGTCAGGAAGCCCAGCTGGAAATAGGCCCCGAAAAAGGCCCGGCAGCACCGCTGGGCGATGGCCACGGCCCCAAAGGCGAAGAAAACGCCGAAGGCGATCCCCCGGCCCACCCCCTTCCGGGGGATCAGCACCGCCAGCAGCCAGACCAGCGCGCCCACGGCCGCTCCGGCAAAGATACTCCGAATCAGTCCCAGGCCAAAAAACGCCGTGTCTGCGTCGGCCAGCCGCAGCAGGACCTCAATCCACGGGATGCCAAGACAGAAGAAAAGCGGTGCGAGCTGCTCTCCGCGAAAGCTTGTATGCTCCGGCATTTCCGGCTGTTCCCGTTCCAGCAGTTCCCGCTCCGGCTGCTGCAAGCGGGCTCCTTCACTCTGCGACATCTGAAATCCGCCTCCTTTGACGCAGCTACATTGTAGCCACTTATGTACGGTTTGTAAACATTATTTTGTATTTTTCGACAGGCGCTTTTCTTTCCCCATCCGCTCAGGTTATAATAAAGGCGAAGAGAAGCGAAACTCCGGCCCGGCGGGGCGGAGGGAAAGGACAGATCCCATGAAACTGATCTCCTGGAATGTCAACGGCCTGCGGGCCTGCCTGAACAAGGGCTTTCTGGACACCTTCCGGGCCCTGGATGCGGACATCTTCTGCCTGCAGGAGACCAAGCTCCAGCCCGGCCAGGTGGAGCTGGAGCTGGAGGGCTACCGCCAGTACTGGAACTGGGCGGAGAAAAAGGGCTACTCGGGCACCGCAGTGTTCACCCGGCTGGAGCCCCTGTCTGTCCGCCTGGGCATGGGCGTCGAGGAGCACGACCACGAGGGGCGGCTCATCACCCTGGAGTTTGCGGACTTCTTCCTGGTGTGCTGCTACACCCCCAACGCCCAGCAGGAGCTCAAACGCATCGACTACCGGATGCGCTGGGAGGAGGATCTGCGCTCCTATCTCCTGGGGCTGGACGCTCAGAAGCCGGTGGTCTACTGCGGCGACCTGAACGTGGCCCACCAGGAGATCGACCTGAAAAACCCCAAGACCAACCGGGGCAACGCCGGCTTCTCCGACCAGGAGCGGGACTGTATGACCCGGCTGCTCTCCAGCGGCTTCACCGACACCTTCCGGCTGCTCTACCCGGACCGGACCGGGGCCTACTCCTGGTGGAGCTACCGATTCCACGCCCGGGAGAACAACGCCGGATGGCGCATCGACTACTTCATCGTCTCCGACCGGCTTTCCCCCCAGGTGACCGCCGCGGAAATCCATGCCAGCATCACCGGCAGCGACCACTGCCCGGTGGAGCTGGATCTGTCCATCTGAAACGGCTAACCGCTCCATTATAACAGACTGTCACGATCAGTATGCCACAGCAGACAGGAGGGATCCCTATGGCAAAACAATACATTATCACCGGCGCCGCCGGGCACCTGGGCTCCACCATTCTGCGCCTGCTCCGGCGCACCGGGGAGCCGGTGCGGGCCCTGGTGCTGCCCGGGGAGCCCCGGGAGCAGGTCTCCGGCCAGATCACCTATGTCACCGGGGACGTCCGGGAGCCGGACTCCCTGCGCCCCCTCTTTGAGGCGGGGGACCCGGCGGAGACCGTGGTCATCCACTCCGCCGGCATCATCGACATCTCCGGCAAGCTCTCCCCCGCCCTCCGGGCGGTCAACGTGGAGGGCACCCGCAACCTGCTGAAGCTGTGCCAGGCGTACGGCGTCTCCCGGCTGGTCCACGTCAGCTCCGTCCACGCCATCCCGGAGCTCCCCCAGGGCCAGGTCATCCGGGAGGTGGACACCTTTGACCCGGACCTGGTGGTGGGGGGCTACGCCAAGGCCAAGGCGGAGGCCACCCAGTCAGTGCTGGACGCGGCGGAGGATGGGCTAAACGCGGTGGTGGTCCACCCCTCGGGCATCCTGGGCCCCTATGACGAGGGGCGCAACCACCTGGTCCACATGGTCAAGACCTTCCTGGCGGGCAAGCTGCCCGGAGCGGTCAAAGGCGGCTATGACTTTGTGGATGTCCGGGACGTGGCCAAGGGCTGCCTGCTGGCCGCCCAGCGGGGGCTGCGGGGGCGGTGCTACATCCTGAGCGGCCACTTCGCCGAGGTGCAGGAGCTGCTGGCCCTGGCAGGCCGGCAGGCGGGCCGGAAGGCCCCGCCTCTGCTCCCCCGTCCCCTGGCCCGGGCGGCGGCCCCGTTTCTGGAGGCGGCGGCCCTGGGCCGGCATGAGCGCCCCCTCTACACCCGCTATTCCCTCTACACCCTCACCAGCAACGCCTGTTTCTCCCACCAGCGGGCCACCGAGGAGCTGGGCTATCAGCCCCGAAAGCTGAGCGCCACCGTCCGGGACATGGTGGACTGGCTCCAGCACCGCTATCCCGAGGCCGCCCGGTGAGGCGGACGGCCCTCTGGCAAAACCCCAAAACGGGTGCGCCGCGGCCCAGCCGCAGCGCACCCATTTCTCTTGCCGCAGGTCATCTCTCCATCTCCGGGAAATCCCGCCGCCCCCGCCAGAGCAGCGCCGCCGCCCCCAGGGCGCACCCCAGCAGCAGCCAGAAGATGCTCCGGCTGCCCCAGCTCCCGTAGAGCGCCCCGAAGAGCCAGGAGAAGGCCGCCCGGCCCAGGGTGGCCGCTCCGGCGGCGGTGAGCACCGCCAGGGCGTAGTGTTCCCGGGGCACCCCCCGGCGCAGCAGGTTCAGGCTGACCGCCGTATAGCCGCACACGCTGAAGCCGTAAAACAGCGACCCGGCCAGGAAGATCCAGGGGTTTGGGGCCAGGGCGTAGACGGCGCACCGGAGGGCCAGGGCCAGGGTGACCGCCAGTCCGACCGGGGCAAAGCCCCACCGGCCCAGGGCCCGGCTCACCAGAGGGAGCAGCAGCAGCTCGGGCACCACACAGCACAGGGTGTTCCAGCTCAGGATGGACTCCCCCGCCCCCATCACCGTGATCAGGTGGCTGCCCAGGTAGGGCTGCAGGGCGCTCACCGCCACGCTGCCCGGCACCGTCAGCAGCAGGGCCAGCCGGAAGGCGGGCAGTCGGAACAGCTGCCTCAGGCCGCCGGACCGCCCCGGGCCGGGTGATTCCCGGCGGGCGGCGGCGGGCGGGGCGCGAAAGGCAAAGGAGAGGGCAAAGGCCGCCCCCGCCAGGGCCAGATAGGCGGGGAAGAGCACGGCGCCGATCCCCCACCGCCGGGCGGCGAAGCCCAGCGCCGTCCCTCCGGCCAGAAAGCCCAGGGAGCCAAAGCTGCGCACCGCACCGTAATTCCTGCCCTGGGCCCCGCAGAACTCCATCGTGCTCCGGTCCGCCAGGGAGACGCAGGCGCTCCGGGCACACTCCCAGAGCACCCCCCAGGCCAGCGCCCCGGCCAGTCCGGTCTGGGCCCCCAGCAGCCCGGCCCCCGCCAGGGCCGCCCCCAGCGCCCCGGTGAGCAGCCAGCCGGAGCGGGCAGGCCCTGCCTTGTCCGCCCACCGGCCCAGCAGGGGCAGCACCGCCGCCGCGGCCAGGGTGGTCAGGCCGTTGAACCAGCCCAGCGCATCGCCCCCCAGGCCCAGCGCCTGCTCCAGGTAGACATTCAGCCCGGAGGCCATGCAGGCCTGGGCGGCAAAATAGCAGAAATAGTAGCCCCGGACAGGGGCGGCGGACCGGCGGGCCATGGGATCGTCCCCTCTCATAAGTAAACCGGCCGAAACGGCCGCTCCCCCGTCGCCCGTCCCTCCCGGAGGGGACGGGGCAGACCTCGACGCAAGCGGCCCGGGGCCCATGGCCCCGGGCCGCTCCTTCTGTCCCGGCAAATCAAACGGCTCTCATGCCCCCGGGCGGGGAAGCCTCACTGGGGCATGGAATTGGTATACTTCGTGCGGGCCTGGTTGATCTTATCCGACGGGGCCTGCTCCACCTGATACCAGCCGCGGCTCTGGGCGGCCTGGAAGAGCTCGGTCTGGGTGCTGTGGCTCTGGGTCAGGTCCTTGATGAATTCGTTGCGCAGGGCCAGATTGACGCACTCCGAGGCGAAGAGGTCGTAGTTGTTGCCCAGCTTCTTCTCCATGGCCAGCAGATCGGCCATCCGTTCCTGATCGTTCATCTCATCTCTCCCTTTACTGCAAGAAGTTCAACAGATCGGTGTAGTTGGTCTTGTGCTGCTGGGCGCAGCTGCGGAACTGGGTCTGCAGGGCCTGGTCGGCGGACTGCTGGGCGGCGTCCCGGTACTTGCAGAAGAGCACCTTCTCCAGCCCCAGCTGGTCCTCCAGGGCGTGCAGCTCCTTGGTGGTGAGATTGGCCATACGGCTCCCTCCTTTTCAGAATCTGCCTCTAGCCTGCCCCGCCTGGCCGGGGATATGCGCCCGGACACAAAAAACGCCCCGGGAGGCGCTCCCGGGGCGGTCAAAGCATCTTGTATGGCGTTTGTTACAGCAGCCGCACCCCGGCCCGGGCGCAGGCATCCCGGGTCTCCTGATCCCACAGGGAGACCTGTACCTCGCCGATGTGGGCCTTGCCCAGCAGCAGCATGCACAGCCGGCTCTGGCCGATGCCGCCGCCCACGGTGTAGGGCAGCTCCCCGTTCAGCAGCATCCGGTGGAAGGGCAGCTCCCGCCGGTCCTCACAGCCCGCCAAGGTGAGCTGCCGGTCCAGGGACTCGGGGCTGACCCGGATGCCCATGCTGCTCACCTCCAGGGCGCAGCCCAGCACCTCATCCCAGAAGAACAGGTCGCCGTTCAGTCCCCAGTCGTCATAGTCCGGCGCCCGGCCGTCGTGGGGGGCGCCGCCCCGCAGCGTGCCGCCGATGCCCTGGATAAAGGCGGTGTGGTGCTCTCCTACAAAGCGGTTCTCCCGCTCCCGGGGGGGCAGGCCGGGATAGAGATCCTCCAGCTCCTGGGCGGTGACAAAGGCCACCTCCCGCTCCAGCTCCACCTCCAGCTGGGGGTACTGCCACTTCAGCTCGTCCAGGGTGCCGCAGATGGCGGTGACAATGCGCCTCACCGTATCCTTCAGATAGCCGGTGGTGCGCTCCTCCGGCCCCATGACCTTCTCCCAGTCCCACTGGTCCACATAGATGGAGTGGAGATTGTCCAACTCCTCGTCCCGGCGGATGGCGTTCATGTCGGTGACCAGCCCCTTGCCCGGCAGGAATTCATAGGTGTGCAGGGCCAGCCGCTTCCACTTGGCCAGGGAGTGGACCACCTCCGCGTCCCGGCCCAGGCTGGGCACGTCAAAGCGCACCGGGCGCTCCACTCCGTTCAGGTCGTCGTTGATGCCGGTGGCCGGGTCCACCACCAGGGGGGCGGTCACCCGCACCAGGTGCAGGGCGGCGCACAGCTTGGCCAGAAAGATGTGCTTGATCCGCTCGATGGCCCGCTGGGTGTCGTAGAGCGAGAGCTGGGACTGGTAGCCCTCCGGGATGACGGTCATGGGAACTCCTCCTCAAAATGGTGTTTGCCGCCGGCAGGACAGCGGCCGTATGAGTGGCATTTTACCACCAATGCCCCCCTTTGGCAAGGCCGCGTCCGGGCGGACAGGCCATTTTCCAAAACCTGATGCGTTGTCTTTTCCCGCTTTCTCTGCTAAAATCGGGGGAAAGGGCCGGGATTTGTCCCCGGCCCGGCCCTCCCCCCCAAGTCAAGCCGAGGTGTGATCCATGCCCGATTTTTACGCCCACCAGGTCTTTGGCGGCCTGGTCTACGCCGCCCTCCCCGCCCCAATCCGAAGCCGTCTGGTATCGGAGGAGGCCGATCAGGCGGGCTGGCTGTGCGGCCTGTACGGCCCGGACCCGCTGTTCTTCCACTCCCTGCGCAAAGGCGATCCGGTGTGCCGGGAGGGCCACGCCCTCCACGGCCAGTCCCCCGCCGCCCCCCTGGAGCGCTGCCGGGCCGCCCTGGGACAGGTCCCCGGCGTGCTGGGCTACGGGGCGGGATTCCTGTGCCACTATGTGCTGGACGCGGCCTGCCACCCGGTGGTGGAGGCCTGGGCCCGGGGCAGCTCCCTGGAGCACACCCTGCTGGAGGGTGCCTTTGACCGCACCCTGACGCCCCCGGGGGAGGCCGGCCTGCCCGTCGGCTTCCCGCCGGACAGCCCGGTCTGCGCCGCCGCCGCCCAATGCTACGCTCAGGCCGGGCCGGAGCAGTTCCGGCGCTCCCTGAACCGCTTCTGCGCCCTCTCCCGGCTGATCGCCCGGGCGCGGCGCCTCACCCCGGACAGCAGGGCCCGACGGCAGGGGACGGCGGCCCTCCGGGCGGCCATGGAGGAGGCCGTCCCCCGGTGCGCCGGGCTGGTGGGCCGGCTGGTGGAGGGCCTGGAGACGGGACAGCCCCTGGACTTCCTGCCCCGGACCGATTTCAGCGGCCGCCCCCTGCCGGAGCCCGCCCCGGCCTGAGCGCCCCGGGCCGCCCGCCTGGAAATGACATTTATATGCATATTACGAATTATAAAATTTTAAAAACGACAGACCGCAGGAGGACGTGATACCGCAGCTCCCGGCGCCCGCCGTCTCCGGCATGCCAGCATGCCGGGGACGGCGGCTTCTCTTTTCCGCCCTTCCGCAGGATGCTCCGCCCCGGCGGAGCAACAACCGGCGGAGCGCGGGGCATACTAAACGGAACATCCATCCCCACCGTGAAAGGAGCATCCTCTATGGACTTGCACGCCCTTCAGGCAGTTCTGCGGGACTATCGGTCCTGGCTGACCCATCGGGAATACAGCGCTGCCACCATGGAAAAGTACACCCGCGCCCTGGCCCGGTTTTTCCGGGACAGCGGCGGGGACGCCGCCCCGGCCAAGGAGACGGTGGCGTCCTGGCGGGACCGGCTGGTGGAACAGGGCTACGCCATCGCCAGCGTCAACGCCATGCTGGCCGCCGTGAACAGCTACCAGGAGTTCCGGGGCTACGGGCAGGACAAGGCCAAGCCCCTCAAGCGCCAGCGCCGGGTGTTCCGGGAGGCGGGGCGGGAGCTGAGCCGGGAGGAGTATTTCCGCCTGCTCACCGCCGCCCGGGACACGGGCAACCGGCGCTCGCTGCTGCTGCTGGAGACCCTGGGGGCCACGGGCATCCGGGTATCCGAGCTGCCCTTCATCACGGCGGAGGCGGCGCGGCGGGGCCGGGCGGTGATCCGGTGCAAGGGAAAGTGCCGGGAGATCCTGCTGCCCGCCCATCTGTGCAGCCGGCTGAAGCGCTGGTGCGAAAAACAGCGCATCCACACCGGGGCGGTGTTCCGGGGCCGGGACGGGCGGCCGCTGAGCCGGGTGACGGTCTGGAAACTGCTGAAGGCCCTGTGCGGCCCGGCCAACGTGGCCCGGGACAAGGTGTTCCCCCACAACCTGCGCCACCTGTTCGCCACCACCTTTTACAGGCTGGACAGGGACCTGTCCAAGCTGGCCGACCTGCTGGGCCACTCCAGCATCGAGACCACCCGGATTTATATCATGGAATCCGGGGCGGAGCACCAGCGGCTGCTGGATCGGATGCATCTGCTGTTATAAATCAGCGCGAAAAAACGGAAGCGTGGTTCTGTT
>CAZAIF010000050.1:0-10810 GCA_964485125.1 uncultured Oscillospiraceae bacterium
AGTTTTATTTTTTCAGCATATTGTGAGGAAGGCGTCATGTCCTTTTTGCGTACCTTTGTTCAATCCTTTGACGGCGCCCGCCTGCTCTCCCTGCTCACCCAGGTGGCTGTGGCGCTGCTGTGCATCATCATCCACGAGTGCGCCCACGGCTTTGCGGCGGACCGGCTTGGTGACCACACGGCCCGGCGGTCAGGTCGGCTGTCCTGGAATCCGCTGCGTCATATCGACCCCTGGGGTCTTGTGATGATGGTGGTGGCCGGCGTTGGTTGGGCCAAGCCGGTGCCGGTCAACCCCAACAATTTCCGCCACCCCAAGCGTGGCATGGCGGTCACCGCCCTGGCCGGCCCCGTCTCCAATTTTGTCCTGGCCTATGTCGCTCTGGTCGGGCTGGGGCTGATCTACCGCAGCTCCCTGAGCCTGTGGTCCGGGCCGGTCTATTTCCTGTTCTCCGTGTTCTATCAGATCGCGTCCCTCAGCGTGGGCCTGGGGGTGTTCAATCTGATCCCGATCCCGCCCTTGGACGGCTCAAAGGTGCTGTTTTCGTTTTTGCCCGACCGGATCTATTTTACCATCCTCCGCTATGAGCGCTATATCATGCTGGTCCTCTTCGCCCTGGTCTTTTTCGGCGTTTTGAATGTTCCGCTGCGCATCGGGATCCGGCAGGTGCTCCGCTGGCTCTGCGTTCTGGCCGGGATGCCTCCGGCGGCGCTGGGACTCTGAGCCGGGGCGGAGACATCATGATTTTTTATTCGCCCGGGAGGTGTGTCATTTGGACGAGCCGGTCTATCATCTGGAACATGTTGTCCACGCCAAGGAGGAGATGGAGGATTTCAACGGCCCGCTGGACCTGATCCTGCACCTGCTCAGCAAAAATAAGATGGAGATCAAGGACATCCAGATCTCCCTGATCCTGGACCAGTATTTGGCGTGGATGGACCGGCGCAAGGAGCTGGACCTGGAGGTCGCCAGTGAATTTGTCACCATGGCGGCCCACCTGGTCTATATCAAGACACGCATGCTGCTCTCCATTCAGGACGAGGAGGCGGCCAGCGAGATGGAACAGCTGATCGCCTCCCTGGAGGAGCATCAGCGCCATGAGAACTACGGCCGGATCCGGCAGATCGTCCCGGAGCTGGACCGGCGCTACCGGATCGGCAGGGACTACCTGACCCGGGGGCCGGAGCAGCTGCCTAAGGATCACACCTACCGGTATGTCCACCGCCCGGAGGAGCTGCGGGCCGCCATGGGGGACATCATCGGCCGGGCGGGCAGCGTGGAGTCCCCCGCCGTCAAGGCCTTTGAAGGGATCGTGGGCCACGAGCCCTATCCCGTCCAGGACAAGGTGCGGGAGGTGCTCGCCCGGGTGCTCCGGGCGGGGATCACCCGGTTTAAGATGCTGTTCCGGGGCAACCGGAGCCGCTCTGAGATCGTGGCCACCTTCCTGGCGGTGCTGGAGCTGTGTAAGGGCCGGCGGATTTCCCTGGCGGGCACAGAGTTGGACTGCACCATCACCGGAACCGATGATACCAGCGATCTGACCCAGCTCACGGAGGAATACTGACCGCGCGCCGCCTTGAGGCGGCCAGGCCATGGGGCCTGAGACCGGCCGCTTCGGGGCGCCGGATGGGAGTTTTCAAAAGAAATGGAATTAAAAGACATAGAATCCGCCATTGAGGCAATCCTATTTGCGTCGGGAGAACCGATCTCCGCGGAACGGCTTGCCGCGGCGTTGGAATTGGACGTGGACGCGGTGCGCTCGGTGGTCAGCCATTTGGCCGACTACTACAGCTTTGAGCGCCGGGGAATCCGACTGCTCAAGATGGACGGCAGCTATCAGCTGGCCTCTGCCCCGGAGTATGCTCAACGGGTGCGCCGGGCCATGGAGACCCGCCGCCCGCCCCAGCTCTCCCAGGCCGCCCTGGAGTCCCTGGCGGTCATCGCCTATTTTCAGCCCACCACCAAGGCCTATGTGGAGCAGATCCGGGGGGTGGATTCCTCCTATACGGTGGGACTGTTGGCGGACCGGGGGCTGATCGAGGAGTGCGGGCGCCTCTCCGTGCCCGGACGCCCCATCCTGTACCGGACCACCCCGGATTTCCTGCGCTGCTTCGGCCTGAACAGCCTGGAGGAGCTGCCGGAGCTGCCGGATTCCACCCCGGAGGACGGGCAGATCACTCTGGAGATGCAGGCGGCCATCCAGCGCCTGAAGGAGGGCCAGGAGCCATCAGAGGAATCCCCGGAGGGAGCGTGAGAGCATGCTGGCGCTGATCATTGTGGCGGCGGTCCTGTTATGCCTGGCGGCGCTGATGCTGCTCCCGGTGGGTCTCGCTGCGGAGTATTCCGGCGCTGGCCTTAAGGTTGAGCTGAAAGCGGCCTTTCTGCACTTTTCGCTTTATCCCCCCAGGCCGGGCCTAAAGCGCGCCAAAAAGCGCAGGCAAAAGGGCGGCGATGAATCCGGCCAGACGGAGGCGAAGCAGGAGACCAAGCGGGACAAAAAACTGGGGGATCTGGATCAGCTGCTGGAGCTGGCCGGGCCTATCCTGCAGGCGCTGGGCCGCCTGCGCCGGAAGCTGCGGGTGGAGCTGCTGCGCCTGGAGTACGCCATCGGCGGCGCCGATGACCCCGCCGGGGCCGCCATTCAATATGGCGTCATCTCTGCGGGCGGGGGCGTTTTGATGCCTCTGCTGGATACGGCCTTTGACATCCGGCAGTGGGACGTGCAGCTGGGCGTGGACTTCCAGCAGCGGCGGTCCCGGGTGGCCGCCGCCGCCCGGGGGAGCTGGCGGCTGGGGAGCCTGGTGTGGATTTTCCTCGGACTGGTGTGGTCCATGTTGAAAGATAATATCAGAACAAATCAGGAAAATACTGATACAAAGCGGTCAGACTCAAAGGAGGATGTTCCAAATGGAAGAAAAGCATCAGATCGGTGAGATCATGGGGATCACCATGGAGAAGATCAAGGAGATGATCGACGTCAACACCATCGTGGGTGAACCCATCCGCACCCCTGATGGGATCACCATCATTCCCGTCTCCAAGGTGAGCATGGGCTTTGCCTCCGGCGGGTCCGATTTTGTCTCCAAGAACCAGACCGGGAAGAACCCCTTCGGCGGCGGAGGCGGCGCCGGGGTCAACATCGCGCCGGTGGCCTTCCTGGTGATCAACAAGGACCGAGTACGGCTGCTTCCGGTGGCTCCTCCTCCCGGCGGCGTGGCCGAGCGGGTGGTGGAGATGGTGCCGGATTTGGTAGACAAGGTGACCGACATCATTGATAAAAAGAAGGAAGAAAAAGGCGAGGATAGCCAGGGCTTCTGAAGCACAAACTGTGTCCAGGTTATGTTCGCTTGCGTGAGGGGTGAGTTGCTATGCGTCGTCTTTGGGCGGCCTGCTGCTGGTTGTTGGTGTTCAGCTTGGTCTTGGGCCTCCTGCCCGCCGCGGCCCGTGCCGAGACGGGGGAGGCCGAAGCGGCCGGTACGGACCCGTACGGGCTGAACCTCTCTGCGGAATGCGCCATCCTCGTGGACGCCTCCAGCGGCCGCGTGCTCTATGAGAAGAACGCAGAGCAGCAGCACTTGATCGCCAGCACCACCAAGATCATGACGGCGGTGGTAGCTCTGGAGAAGGCGGAGGATCTGGACGCCACCGTCACCATCCCCGACGACTGGATGGGGGTGGAGGGCTCCTCCATGTACCTGCAGGCAGGGGATGTGGTCTCCATCCGGGGGCTGCTCTACGGCCTGCTCTTGAACTCGGGCAACGACGCGGCCACGGTGCTGGCCACCACGCTGGCCGGGGATGAGGCCACCTTTGTGGAGTGGATGAACGAGTATGCCGTCCGTTTCGGCATGGAGAACACCCACTTTGCCAATCCCCACGGTCTGGACGCGGAGGGGCATTACTCTACCGCCCACGACATGGCCCGGCTGATGGTGGAGGCCATGAAAAACGATACCTTCCGGGAGATCACCCACACCCGGTATATCGCCATCGACGGCTTTGAGCTCTACTATCACAATAAGCTGCTGAACCTGTATGAATACTGCATCAGCGGCAAGACCGGCTATACCCAGGCGGCGGGCCGCACCCTGGTCACCGCCTCGGAAAAGGACGGGCAGCTGCTGGTGGCGGTCACGCTGAACGCCCCGGACGACTGGAACGACCATATCGCCCTCTATGAGTACGGCTTCAACAATTTTCCCGCTACAACCCTCAGCAGCCGGGGGAACTGCTATACGGCCCTCCTGGTCTCGGGCACCGGCCGGTCCGTGCCCGTCTACTGTATGGACAGCCTGTCCTATGTTGTGATGGAAGGGGAGACGCTGGACCGGACGGTATATCTGCCCCGTGAGTTCACAGAGCCGGTCAGCTGCGGCACCATCGTGGGCAAGGTAGTGTACAGCGTGGACGGCCAGGAGGTCGGCACAACCTATCTGATCTCCGGGGAATATTCGGCGGTGCTGCCTGAGGAGGAGACCGGCCAGTGGAGGAACGACTGCAAAAATACCTGTCTGCTTGCGGGATTGTATCCCGACGGGCAGCCGAACGGTACATACAGGACGGAAGGGTTACTGTCAACGGCCATCTGGCACAACTGGGGATGAAGGTGGATCCGGAACGGGATGTGGTCGCTGTGGACGGTGTCCGGGTCACCGGGGGCGAGGTCCCCAGAATGTACCTGATGCTCAACAAACCACGGGGCTATGTGACTACCCTCTCCGACGAGCGGGGCAGAAAGACCGCGTCGGAGCTGGTGCGGGGCTGCGGGGAACGGGTCTGGCCGGTGGGGCGGCTGGATATGTACTCGGAGGGGCTGCTGCTCTTCACCAATGACGGCAGCTTTACCCAACGCCTGGAGCACCCGGGCGGGGCGGTGGAAAAGGAGTATCTGGTCCGGGTGGACCGGTGCGGGGAGACCGCCCTGGGGATCCTGAGAGGGCCTATGGAACTGGACGGCCGCCCCCTCGCGCCGGTACGGGTGGAGCTGCTGTCCCGCTCCCGGGAGAGCGCCCTGCTGCGCTTTGTCATCCGGGAGGGCCGCAACCGCCAGATCCGCAGGATGTGCCAGGCGGCGAACCTCCGGGTGCTGCGGCTGAAACGGGTGCGGGAAGGCCCGATTTGCCTGGGCGATTTGAAGCCGGGGGAATGGCGTATGCTCAAAAAAGATGAAATAACCGCGGTTTTTTCCCTCTAATCTGGATGGAATGCACAGGAAATGCAGGAGCAGGTTGAAAAGCTTGCAGAAACTGCTTGCTTTTTTCCTGCCGAAACGGTATGATGGGATCAGTTTTTATATTCCTCTCACATTCGCACGTCCGGGTTAGGTGGTTTTCATGGCAAAAGATATTCTGACGCACATTCAGGAAAGTATGAGCTCTTTTTCCAAAGGGCAGAAGCTGATCGCCAAGTATATTTTGGAGTCCTACGACAAGGCGGCGTTTATGACCGCCTGCAAGCTGGGCAAGACCGTCAACGTGAGCGAGTCCACGGTGGTGCGGTTTGCCGCCGAGTTGGGGTACGACGGCTATCCCAGCATGCAGAAGGCGTTGCAGGAGATGATCCGCAACAAGCTCACCGCCATCCAGCGCATCGAGGTGACCAATGACCGGATCGGCGACCAGGACATCATGTCTATGGTGATGCAGTCGGATATTGACAATATTCGTACCACGCTGGAGGAGACCAGCCGGGAGAGCTTCAATCGGGCGGTGGACGCCATCACCTCCGCCCGGCGGATCTATATCCTGGGCGTCCGCTCCGCCAGCGCCCTGGCCAATTTTATCAGCTTCTACTTCAACTACCTGTTTGACAACGTGGTCCGGGTGGACACCAGCTCCATCAGCGAGGTGTTCGAGCAGGTCATGCGGATCGGCCCCGACGACGTGTTGATCGGCCTGAGCTTTCCCCGCTACTCCAAGCGGACCGTCAAGGCCATGCAGTACGCCAAGAGCCAGGGGGCCAATGTGATCGCCATCACCGACAGCTCCGCCTCGCCCCTGGCCAGCATCGCGGACATCTCCCTGCTGGCCAAGAGCGATATGGCCTCCTTTGTGGATTCTCTGGTTGCTCCCCTCAGCCTGGGCAACGCCCTGATTGTGGCCGTCAGCCGGAAGAAGAGCGACCAGCTGCAGTCCACTTTCGGCAAGCTGGAGCAGATCTGGGCGGAATACGAGGTCTATGAGCCCTCCAGCGGCACGGCGGAGGGCTGAGCCAAATCGAAATCTCATCGCTTTGGAGGTCTGTGTTGAAACAACATCCTTCTGTGATTGTCATCGGCGGAGGCGCTGCCGGTATGCTGGCCGCGCACTCCGCCGTTTGCGCGGGCGCCGCCGTCACGCTGGTGGAGCGCAATGAAAAAATGGGGCGCAAGCTCTACATCACCGGCAAGGGGCGCTGCAATCTGACCAACAACTGCCCCGGGGAGGAAGTCCTCCAGAATATCCCCCGCAACCCCAAATTTCTCTACAGCGCAATGGACCAGTTTCCCCCGGAGCGGACCATGAAGTTCTTTGCCGCCCAGGGGCTGCAGCTCAAGACGGAGCGGGGCGGGCGGGTCTTTCCCGCCTCGGACCGGGCCGCGGATGTGATCGACACCCTGTGCCGGGTGCTGCGCCGGGACAGGGTCGCGGTGGTCCACGGCCGGGGGGAGGCCCTGCTGACCGGGGCGGAGGGCGGTCTGGAGGGTGTCCGGCTGGAGGACGGGCGGACGCTGGAGGGGCGGCGGGTCATCCTGGCCACGGGGGGCTGCTCCTATCCGCTGACCGGCTCCACCGGGGACGGCTATGCCATGGCCCGGGCCGTGGGGCACACGGTGGTGGAACCGGTGGGCTCCCTCATCCCGCTGGTGGAGGCGGGGAGCGACTGCGCCCGGATGCAGGGCCTGGCCCTGAAAAATGTCTCGGTCACGGTGCGAAATCAGAAAAAGAAGGTCGTCTATCAACAGTTCGGCGAGCTGCTCTTCACCCATTTTGGGCTCTCCGGGCCGGTGATCCTGAGCGCCAGCGCCCATCTGGGGGACTTTGGGCGCAATACCTATACGGTATCCATCGATCTCAAGCCAGCCCTGGAGGAGAAGAAGCTGGACGAGCGCATCCTGCGGGATTTCAGCGAGAACCGGAACCGGGACTTTGCCAACGCCCTGGGGGGATTGCTGCCCAGGCTGATGATCCCGGTGGTGGTGGAGCGGTCGGAGATCCCGCCGGAGACCAAGGTACACGAGATCACCAAGGCCCAGCGCCGGCGGCTGCTGGAGACTATCAAACACTTTACCATTCCCATTGCGGGCACCCGCCCGGTGGCGGAGGCCATCGTCACCCGGGGAGGGATCAAGGTCTCGGAGATCAATCCCTCCACCATGGAGTCCAAGCTGTGCCCCGGCCTCTATTTCGCAGGCGAGGTGATGGATGTGGACGCATACACCGGCGGCTTCAATCTCCAGATCGCCTGGGCCACCGGCCACCTGGCCGGGCTCCATGCCGCGCAGGATGGGAATAAGGAGGAATCGGCATGAAACAGTTCAGCGTTGCCATTGACGGCCCCTCCGGGGCCGGAAAGAGCACCCTGGCCCGCCGGGCGGCCGAGGCCCTGGGCTTTCTCTATGTGGACACCGGCGCCATCTACCGCACCGTGGCCCTGGCCTGCCGGCGCCACGGGGTCAGCCCGGAGCGGCCGGAACAGGTGGCGGCGCTGCTGCCCCGGCTCAGGATCGACCTGGACTACGGCGCCGACGGCGCCCAGCGGATGCTGCTGGACGGAGAGGACGTCTCGGAGCAGATCCGGACCCCGGAGATCTCCATGCTGACCTCCCAGGTCTCCGCCCTGCCGGAGGTACGGGCCTTTCTGCTGGAAAAACAGCGGCAGCTGGCCCGGGATCATAACGTCATCATGGACGGCCGGGACATCGGCACCGTGGTGCTGCCCCAGGCCACGGTGAAGATCTATCTGACCGCCGCCGCCGAGGCCCGGGCCCAGCGCCGCTGCGGGGAGCTGCGGGCCAAGGGTGAGGACATCTCCTATGAAGAGGTGCTGCGGGAGGTCCAGGCCAGGGACGCGAACGACTCCGGCCGCAAAGTCTCCCCGCTGCGCCGGGCCGACGACGCCCGGCTGGTGGACACCACGCTGCTGGATCTGGACCAGAGCCTGGAAGTACTGCTCAGTGTGATCCGTGAGGGGCTGCCCAATGAGTAATCAGAAAAAAGTCAACTATAGATATTTGAGCAAGAAGGGGACGGACCGGCTGTATCACATCCTCTTCTGGCCGGTGTTCGTCGTGTTCTGCCTGTTCCACCCGGTGCGGGTGAAGGGTCGGGCCAATATCCCGGAGGGGGCGGCGGTCATCGCCGCCAACCACTCCGCCTACGCCGACCCGATAATGATCATTATGGGCTTCGGCTACCGCAATCCTCTCCGGGTGATGGCGAAGGAGGAGCTGTTCCACATCCCGGTGCTGGGCTGGCTGCTGATCAAACTGGGCATCTTCGGGGTTAACCGGGGCCAGAATGACATTGCGGCGGTCAAGCGCGCCATCAAGGTGCTCAAGGAGGGCTGCAAGCTGCTGCTCTTCCCGGAGGGCACCCGGGTCTCCTGCCAGGAGGACAGCGCCGAGGCCAAGACCGGGGCGGTCATGTTCGCGGTCCGGGCCGGGGCGCCCCTGGTGCCGGTCTATGTCCCCCGGAAAAAGCGCTGGTTCCGCTTCACCCAGATCACGGTGGGGGAGCCCTACTATCCCGATGTGCCCGCCCGGCGGGCCACGCCGGAGGACTACCAGCGGGCCGCGGACGAGCTGATGCGCCGGATCTACGATTTGGAGGACGAGGCATGAGTAAAGTCATTCTTGCTCAGAGCGCAGGCTTTTGCTACGGCGTCCGCCGGGCGGTGGAGCAGGCCCAGCGCCAGGCGGAGCAGGGGACGCCCTGCGTGATGCTGGGCTCCATCATCCACAACAGCCATGTGGTGGAGCGGCTGGCCCGCCATGGCATCCGGCAGATCGACACCCCGGAGCAGGCGCCGGAAGGGGCCCGGGTGCTGATCCGCTCCCACGGGGAGAGCCGTGATATTTACCGGCGGCTGGAAGCGCAGGGCAACCCCGTCCTGGACGCCACCTGCCCCAACGTCTCCCGCATCCACAGTTTGGTCTCCGACGCGGAGCAGCGGGGCCGCCGGCCGGTGATCATCGGCGCGCCTGACCACCCGGAAGTGCGGGCCATCGCGGGCTGGTGTGAGCATCCGGTGGTGCTCGACGGGGCGGAATGCCTGCAAAAATGGCTGGAGGAGGCCCCGGATCGATGCCATGCCCCCCTCACATTCGTCTCCCAAACCACCTCTACCAGAGAAAATTGGGAAAAATCTGTGAATTACGCAAAAAAAGTGTGTACAAACCTTGAAATATTTGATACAATATGTAACGCTACGTTCCATAGGCAATCGGAGGCCCAGAAAATTGCGGCGCAATGCGGCGCTATGGTGGTCATTGGGGACCATGCCAGCTCCAATACCAAACATCTGGTGGAGCTGTGCAGGGAGCGCTGTCCGATTGTCCTCTGGGTGGAAGACGCCAGCGAGCTGGAGGTCGGACGCCTGGCGGGCGTGGATACTGTTGGCATCACCGCGGGTGCATCCACACCTGGGTGGATAATAAAGGAGGTCTATGACAAAATGAGTGAAGAAAATCTGGAGATCGAGGAGTCCTTCGCCGCGCTGTTGGAGAAATCGATCAAAACTTTAAATACAGGAGAGAAGGCCACCGGCGTTGTTGTGAACATCACGCCCACTGAGATCCAGGTGGATCTGGGCACCAAGCACGCCGGCTACATTCCTGTGTCTGAGTATTCTGACGATCCCTCCGTCAAGGTGGAGGACTGCGTGAAGGTGGGCGACACCATCGAGGCCATGGTCATGCGGGTCAACGACAGCGAGGGCGTGGTCACCCTGTCCAAGAAGCGCCTGGACGCCAATAAGAATTGGGAAGAGATCGAGGCCGCCAAGGACGAGAAGACCACCCTGGAGGGCCTGGTCGTGGAGGAGAACAAGGGCGGCGTTGTGGTCAACGTCAAGGGCATCCGCGTCTTTGTCCCCGCCTCTCAGACCGGCCTGCGCCGCAACGAGCCCATGACCGGCCTGGTGAAGACCACGGTGCGCCTGCGCATCACCGAGGTCAACCGCTCCCGCCGCCGTGTGGTGGGCTCCATCCGCGCCGTGGCCGCCGAGGAGAAGGCCGCCGCTGCCGCTACCATCTGGGCCGACATCGAGGTGGGCAAGCACTACACCGGCACCGTCAAGAGCCTGACCTCTTACGGCGCCTTTGTGGACATCGGCGGTGTGGACGGCATGGTCCATATCTCCGAGCTCTCCTGGAGCCGCATCAAGCACCCCTCCGAGGTCGTCTCTGTGGGCGACACCGTGGACGTCTATGTCATCAAGGCTGACCCCGAGAAGAAGAAGATCTCTCTGGGCATGAAGGACCCAAACGAGAATCCTTGGGAGAATTTCATGTCCAAGTATCAGGTGGGCGATGTGGCCACCGTCAAGATCGTCAAGCTGATGAGCTTCGGCGCCTTCGCCGAGGTCGTGCCCGGCGTGGACGGCCTGATCCACATCTCCCAGATCGCCGATCACCGGGTGGAGAAGCCGGAGGACGAGCTGCAGGAGGGCCAGATGGTCGACGTGAAGATCACCGACATCAACACCGAGACCAAGAAGATCTCTCTCTCCCGCCGCGCCGCGCTCCAGAGTTCCCATGCCGACGAGCTGGACGACGAGGATTGATTTTCCCCATTGACCCATCCAAGGGACCGGATCATTGTATCCGGTCCCT
>CAZAIF010000051.1:0-10788 GCA_964485125.1 uncultured Oscillospiraceae bacterium
GCCAGAGCAGCCGCAATTCGGGCCCCGGCCGCCCCGGGGCACCGCGAGGAAGATAAGGAGGAATTCTATGAACCGCTACGGAATCGACATCGACGTCAAAAACGCGCCCAAGCTGGACCCGGAATTCATGCCCATCCTGAAATTCAACCGCTCTTTTCTGCGCACCGCGAAAAAGCCCGTCTCCATCGCCGTGGAGCGCGCCGACGGCCAGATGGCCACCTGCCACACCTATATCCACGGCACGCCGGAGATGGCCCAGGCCGACCACTACTACGTCAACCGGCTGGTCAAGACCATCCTGTGGATGAAGGGGGGCTTCCGGGTCTATGTGGCCGGGGACCGGGATACCTATGAATACCTGAAGGGCGCCTACGGCCCCGGCGGGGAGCAGGACTTCGACTACGACTACATGGCCAACATCTTCGAGCACCCCTTCGAGGTGCTGCTGGTGGACCAGGTCCCCGAGGCCAAGGACTGCCCCAAGAAGATGGGGGGGCATCTGGAGGGCTGCCGCATCGGCTTTGACGCCGGCGGGAGCGACCGCAAAGTCTCCGCCGTCATCGACGGGGAGAGCGTCTACTCCGAGGAGGTGGTCTGGTTCCCCAAGGTGACCGCCGACCCGGACTACCACTACCAGGGCATTGTCGCCGCCCTGAAGTCCGCCGCCGAGCACATGCCCCGGGTGGACGCGGTGGGCGTCTCCTCCGCCGGCATCTATATCAACAACCGCACCATGAACGCCTCCCTGTTCTTGAAGGTCCCCAAGGACCTCTATGACGCCAAGGTGAAGGACATCTACATCCGGGCCATCACCGACACCTTCGGGGACATCCCCTTTGAGGTGGTCAACGACGGCGACGTGTCCGCCCTGGCGGGCATGATGAGCCTGGGGGAGGCCAACGTGCTGGGCATCGCCATGGGCACCAGCGAGGCCGTGGGCTATGTGGACCCGGAGGGCCGGATCACCGGCTGGCTCAACGAGCTGGCCTTCGTCCCGGTGGACTGCCACCCCGACGCCATGGAGGACGAGTGGAGCCACGACATCGGCTGCGGCGTGAAATACTTCTCCCAGGACTCGGTCATCAAGCTGGCCCCCCGGGCGGGCATTGCGCTGGACGAGTCCCTCTCCCCCGCCGAGAAGCTGAAGGTGGTCCAGGCCCGCATGGCCGAGGACGATCCTGCCGCGGCGGACATCTACACCTCCATAGGCGCCTACCTGGGCCACACCCTGGCCTACTACTACGACCTGTACCAGTGCAAGCACGTGCTGCTGCTGGGCCGGGTCATGAGCGGCAAAGGCGGCGACCTGATCCTGGCCGAAGCCCTGCGGGTGCTCCAGGACGAGTACCCCGAGCTGGACGGCAAGCTCCTGCCCTCCCTGCCCGACGAGAAGTTCCGCCGGGTGGGCCAGTCCGCCGCCGCCGCCAGCCTGCCTGAGCTCAGGAAGTAAGGGGGCGGCTCGGAAATGCGCATCACCAACGCCAAGGTCTTTTGGAAGGGCTCCTTTGTGGAGGGGGGCGTGGAGTTTGACGGCAGGATCCTCTCCGCCGGGCCCCAGGTCACCGGCCCCTCCGACCTGGACGCCCGGGGCTGCTACGTCATCCCGGGCCTCATCGACATCCACACCCACGCCGCCATGGGGGAGGACGCCAGCGACGGCAAGCCGGAGGGCATGCCTGTTATGTCCCGGTACTACGCCGCCGGGGGGGTCACCTCCTGGTGCCCCACCACCATGACCCTGAAGGAGCCGGTGCTGACCCAGGCCATGCACACCATCCGGGACTTCATCCCCAACCGCCCCGCGGACGGGGCCAAGGTGGCCGGGGTCAACCTGGAGGGCCCCTTCCTCTGCTACGCCAAGCGGGGGGCCCAGGCCGCCGAGAACCTCCACGCCCCGGATGCGGACATGTTCAAGCGGCTCAACGAGGCCAGCGGCGGCATCGTCCGGCTGGTCACCGTGGCCCCGGAGGAGCCCGGCGCGTTGGAGTTTATCCGGGAGGCGTCCCGGGTGGCCACCGTGTCCATCGGCCACACCACCGCCGACTACGACACCGCCATGGCCGCCTATGAGGCCGGGGCCAGCCACGCCACCCACCTGTTCAACGGCATGCCCTCCCTGCTTCACCGGGCCCCGGGGGTGATCGCCGCCGCCAGCGACGCCGGGGCCACCGTGGAGCTGATCACCGACGGGCTGCACATCCACCCATCGGTCATCCGGCTCACCCACCGGCTGTTCGGGGAGAAGCTGGCGCTGATCTCCGACTCCCTGCGCTGCGCCGGCATGCCCGACGGGGACTACACCCTGGGGGGCCAGCCCATCACCATGAAAAACGGCAAGGCCACCCTCACCGGCACCGACACCCTGGCCGGCTCCTCCGTCCACCTGATGGACGGCCTGCGCCGGGCGGTCTCCTTCGGCGTGCCCCTGGAGGCCGCCGTCACCGCCGCCACCCTCACCCCCGCCCGGGCCATCCGCCGGGACGGGGAGATCGGCTCCCTCGAGCCGGGCAAGTGCGCCGACCTGGTGGTGCTGGACGGCGAACTCAACCTGAAGGCCGTGTTCATCGACGGCAGGCGGGCGGTCTGAGCTTCTTCCATCCCGCTCCAATGCTCCACACTTTTTAATGTATAGAAAGAGGGATTTCATCCAATGAAGATCATCTCCGCCAGGGACTATGACCACATGAGCCGTCAGGCGGCCAACATCATCTCCGCCCAGGTCATCCTGAAGCCAGACTGCGTGCTGGGCCTGGCCACCGGCTCCAGCCCCATCGGCACCTACAAGCAGCTGATCGAGTGGTACAAGAAGGGGGACATCGACTTCAGCCAGGTCCACACCGTCAACCTGGACGAGTACGTGGGGCTGGACTGCTCCAGCGACCAGAGCTATGTCTATTTCATGCGCCGCAACTTCTTCGACCACATCAACATCGACCTGGCCAACACCAACATCCCCCGGGGCACCAACCCGGATGCCCGGGCCGAGTGCGCCCACTACGACGGCATTATCCGCTCTCTGGGGGGCATCGACCTGCAGCTGCTGGGCCTGGGTCCCAACGGCCATATCGGCTTCAACGAGCCCGATGACTGCTTCACCAAGGGCACCCACAAGGTGGCCCTGACCGATGCCACCATCCAGGCAAACAAGCGCTTCTTCGAGAAAGAGGAGGACGTGCCCCGCTACGCCTACACCATGGGCATCTGCGACATCATGCAGGCCGACCGGGTGGTCATGGTGGTCTCCGGCGCCGCCAAGGCCGGCATCGTGAAGGAGGCCTTCTTCGGCCCCGTCACCCCCCGGATCCCCGCCTCCATCCTCCAGCTCCACAAGGACTTCACCCTGGTGGCCGACGAGGCCGCCCTGTCCAAGCTCTGAGCTTTTCCCTCTCCGCTGACTCCCGCTCCTCCGGGAGCGCCGTCATACCATTGCACAACACCGCGGCCGCCGGCATCCATTTTTGCCGGCGGCCGCGGCGTTTTCTGTTGCGGCAGGGCCTCCGCCTCTGGTTCACTTTTCCTCCCGAATTGTGTCGCTTTTCGCCCCGCCGGGCCGGTTTACCGGCCCGGGCGGAACGCCTTTCCGCCGCCGGGGCGAAAAAAGCGCTTTTCTTTTTCCCGCCGTTCAGTTCCCATTTTTCCCAGTTCTGTCACCATTTTGTCACTATTCTGTAGCACTTAGTTCTTTCACGTAAGAAAACTTTAAATATTTCTTAGGCCCCTCCCATCTTGCTTTCCCCCGCCCCCTGGGCTACAATAATAGCGCAAAGAGTAGACATAAAAGCATTATGCTTTCCAGATAGAATTCGGGGAGAATCCACTTATGAGACGTATGACGGCCTTTGTTTTGGCATTGGCATTCCTCTGCTCCATGCTGCTGCTCCCGGGCTGCGCCCAGCGGGCCTCCACCCTGAACGAAAAGGGGGAGGTCACCCAGCTCACCGGTGGCTCAGCCGGCCTGTCCTCCCAGCCGGAGGGCGGCGGGACGGAGGAGACGGCCCAACCGGACGGGAACCAGGGGGATCCGGCGGGGGAGAGCGACCCGGCGGGCCAGGAGGGTGAAAACGGCCAGGAGGAGGAGAACAACGCCTCCGCCGACGCCGGCTCGGAGATCCTGACCCAGCAGCGCACCCAGCAGTACGGAGCCCGGGAGAGCTATACCGCCCAGGAGGAGGGGGTGACCCTGCGCTTCAACCACCCCAGCGGCGACATCGCCGAGCTGGACCAGGCGGTGGTGGACTGGGCCGGGGAGACCGCCCGGAGCTTCCGCTCCTCCCTGGGGGAGGGGGCGTCCGTCTCCCTCACCGCCAGCTACGACTCCTATGAGGTCAACGGCCGGGCGGTGGGGGTGCTCTTCACCGGCAGCCTGTCCTACTCCCACGACCAGGCCCCCCAGGCCGTGCTGGCCACCTTCAACGCCGACCGGGCCACCGGGGCGCTGCTCACCCTGGGGGAGCTGCTCCGGGAGGGCGGGGAGGCCGCCCTGCGCCAGACCGTCGGGGAGCGCACCGGGGCCGACCCCAACCGGGCCGACCTGCTGGACCACTGGCTGCTCTCGGATACCGGGCTGCGGATTTACCTGGACGGGGCGCTGGCGGCGGAGATCCCCTACATAGAGCTGCTGGGGGTGCTGGACCTGCCCCAGCCGGAGCGGGTCATCGACCCCTCCAAGCCCATGATCGCCCTGACCTTTGACGACGGGCCCAGCAAGAACACCACCCACATCCTGGACCTGCTGAAGTTCTACAACTGCCGGGCCACCTTCTATGTGGTGGGCAGCCGGGTGGCCTCCTACGCCGCCACCGCCCAGCGGGCGGTGGCCGAGGGCAACGAGATCGGCAACCACACCTGGGAACACGCCAAGCTCACCGCCCTCACCCCCGAGGAGATTGCGGCCCAGCTCACCCAGACCTCCCGGGCGGTGCAGCAGTACACCGGCTACACCATTGCCTCGGCCCGGCCCACCGGGGGCTCCTATAACGACACGGTGAAGGCGGTGGCCGCCCAGCTGGGGCTCTACCTGGTCAACTGGTCGGTGGACACCGAGGACTGGAAGAGCCGGGACGCCGACGCGGTCTACAGCGCCGCCATGGCCGGGGCCGCCGACGGGGCCATCATCCTCTGCCACGACCTCTACGAGTCCACCGCCTCCGCCATGGACCGGGTCATCCCGGAGCTCATTGCCCAGGGCTACCAGCTGGTCACCGTCTCCGAGCTGCTCAGCTATACCGAGGGCGGGCCGGTGCCCGGCGCCCTGTACAACCACCGCTGAACCAGCCATCCCCCTCTGTCCCGTCCCTCCGGCTGATCCCTCCTTCCCCGGAGGCGGAACAAAGCTTATCTCCCAGCCCGGGCGGGGGCAGCTCTGCACCGGGCAACACACCGCGCCGGCCTGGCCGGCGGGAGGGAGGCACGCTCATGCAATATCGGTGCAAAATCACCGGGTTGGAGACCAAGGTCTTTCCCGAGCTCCAGGAGCAGCACCTGGCCGGCCCCAAGTCGGGGCCCTGTCCCTTCTTCAAGCCCGGGGACACCTTCCTGCTCCAGCGCACCCCGGAGCGGGACGACTTCTGCCACCTGATGGAGGACAGGTTCTGCGGCGAGGCATGGGACGCCGTCAGCCGCTACGTCTACGCCGCCGTCCAGGACGCCTGCACCGGCTGACCGGGCCTTTCGCCTTTCACACTTCACGGTGGAGCGCTGAAAACAAAATAGACTGGGGCCCGTCCCGGACGGATGTCCGGGGCGGGCCCTTTCTGTGCATCATATTTTCTCAATAGCGCCGCTCCAGGGCGATGACCTTGCCCAAAATCCGGGCGAAGGTGCCGTCGATGGGCTCATAGTCCTCGTTCTCCGGCAGCAGCCAGACGTGGCCGTCCCGGCGGGAGAAGCGCTTGCAGGTGGCCTCGTCCCCGATCAGGGCGATGACGATCTCCCCGTTGACGGCGGTGGGCTGCCGCCGGACGATGACCAGGTCCCCGGGCAGGATGCCCGCGCCGGTCATGCTCTCCCCCCGGATGCGCAGGGCGAAGCAGTCCTCCCCCCGGGCGTCGAAGGGGATATAGTCCTCTATCAGCTCCTCGGCCAGGATAGGCGCGCCGGCGGCCACGCTGCCCAGCACCGGGATCTTGCCCTCGGGCTTGGCGGGGGCGGGCTCCATGGGGTGGACGGCGGTGATGGCCCGGGTCTTGCCCGCCCCCCGGGTGATGACCCCCGCCTCCTCCAGGCTCTTCAGGTGGAAGTGGACGGTGGAGGGGCTCTTGAGGCCCACCGCGTCGGCGATCTCCCGCACCGAGGGGGGATAGCCGTTCTCCCGGGTAAAGGAGAGGATGAATTCGTAAATGCGGGCCTGTTTCGGCGAAAGCTGTGCCATGGGGCGCCCTCCTTCCCTGTGTTCTGACCTCTGAGAGCATGATAGCACAGATCTGCCGAAAAAGCAAACATTTGTTCTAATTATTTTTTCCGCTTTTTCCTGCCCTCTCCATTGACAATGGGGGCGGGGCAGAGTACAATAATCCGCAGCCATATTATATGGGCACAAATTATCTGCCCGCAGATTATTTTGAGGCAAAGCGAGGTGTGTTTTTATGATCCCTGTCCCCCGGGGCCGGGGCGGGCCCGCCGAGGCGTCCATGCTGTTCCACGACGTCCACCGGGCCCACCGGGGCGCCCTGCTGACCGCCCTGACCCAGCTGGGCCTCCAGGACGTCAGCCAGCCCAAGGCCCTGATCTATCTGGCGGAGCAGGCCGGGGGCAGCGTCAACCAGCGGGAGCTGGCCGACGCCCTGCACATCACCCCGGCCACCATGGCCGCCAGCCTCAAGAGCCTGGAGCGCCGGGGCTATGTGACCAAGCGCTCCGACCAGCGGGACGGCCGGTGCAAGCTGCTCTCCATCACCCGGAAGGGGCTGGATGCGGTCCAGCGCTGCCGGAACGCCTTCGACATGGTGGACGCCCAGCTTTACGCCGGCTTCACCCGGCAGGAGGTGGAGCAGGAGAAGGCCTTCCTGCGCCGGATGCTCCACAACCTGGAAGCCATCTGGGACGCCCCGGAGGGCGGCCGGATCCCCGTTCAGGAAAGTCAGGAAAGGAAGTAAAAACCCATGATCAGACGAATTTTTTCCTACAGCGGAGAGTACAAGCACTATGTCTTTCTCTCCCCCCTCTTTGTGGTGCTGGAGACCGCCGGCGAGCTGGTCCTCCCCCTGCTGATCGCCCGGATCATCGACGACGGCATCCGCATGGGCAACCTGGGCGTGATCTACTCCACCGGCGTCTACATGCTGCTGCTGGCGGCGGCGGCGGTGGTGCTGGGGGCCCTGGGGGCCCGGGCGGGCTCCTACGGCTCCATCGGCATCGGCGCCAACATCCGCCGGGCGGAATTTGAGAAGATCAGCCGCTTCTCCTTCGCGGACATCGACCGCTTCTCATCCGCCTCCCTGATCACCCGGCTCACCAACGACATCACCAACATCCAGAATTTCACCATGATGATGATCCGCATGATGTTCCGCACCCTGACCATGATTGTGGCCTCCCTGGTGGTGCTGTTCTCCATGGAGTGGCGGCTGGCCCTGATCCTGGTGGTGGCCATCCCCATCATCGGCGGGGCCATCGGCCTGCTGATGTACAAGTGCCATCCCCTCTTCGAGCTGATGCAGAACAAGATCGACGACATGAACGAGAAGGTCCAGGAGAACCTGATCGGCATCCGGGTGGTGAAGTCCTACGTCCGGGAGGGCTTCGAGCAGCAGAAGTTCCAGGGCGCCAACGACGCCTTCACCAAGGCCGGCCTGAAGGCGGTGCTCACCGTCATCCTCCAGCAGCCCATCATGATGATGGGCATCACCACCGTCACCGCCCTGGTGCTCTACTTCGGCGGCAACATGGTGCTCGCCGGCGGGCTGGAGGTGGGGGCCCTGTCCTCCATCGTCACCTACATCTTCAACATCCTGATCTCCATCATGATGCTGGCCATGGTGCTGCTCCAGTACGTCCGGGCCAGCGCCTGCGCCAAGCGGATCTTTGAGGTCATCGACACCGAGCCCTCCATTCAGGACGGGGCCGACCTGCCCAGCCAGCTGCCCGCCCCCCGGGGCAAGGTGGAGTTCCGGGACGTGCGCTTCCGCTACACCGCCGACGGCAGCGGCGACGACGTGCTTTCCGGCATCAGCTTCACAGTCCGGCCCGGCCAGGTGCTGGCCATCGTGGGGGGCACCGGCGTGGGCAAGTCCTCCCTGGTCAACCTGATCCCCCGGTTCTACG
This sequence comes from uncultured Oscillospiraceae bacterium, assembly GCA_964485125.1. Lineage (GTDB taxonomy): Bacteria > Bacillota > Clostridia > Oscillospirales > Oscillospiraceae > UMGS1766. The sequence goes on from CAZAIF010000051.1 coordinate 8,263, forward strand.
ACGTCACCGGCGGCCAAGTGCTGCTGGACGGGGTGGACGTGCGGGACTACCCGGTGGAGGCGCTGCGGGGCCGGATCGGCATGGTGCTCCAGAACAATGTGCTCTTCTCCGGCACCATCCGGGAGAACCTGCTCTGGGGCGACCCCGACGCCACCGAGGAGCAGATCGTCCAGGCCGCCAAGGACGCCCAGGCCTATGACTTCATTATGAGCTTCCCCTACGGTTTCGACACCCACCTGGAGCAGGGCGGCGTCAACGTCTCCGGCGGCCAGAAGCAGCGGCTGTGCATCGCCCGGGCCATGCTCCGCCATCCGGCGGTGCTGATCCTGGACGACTCCACCTCCGCCGTGGACTCCGCCACCGAGGCCAAGATCCGCCAGTCCTTCCACGACAACCTGAAGGACACCACCGTCATCCTCATCGCCCAGCGCATCTCCTCCGTCCAGAACGCCGACCAGATTCTGGTGCTGGACGAGGGCGCCATCGCCGGCCTGGGCACCCACGACGAGCTGATGGCCAGCAACCCGATTTACCAGGAGATCTACTGGTCCCAGCAGGAAGGAGTGCAGCAGTAATGGCAGACACCAAGGCTAAGATCGACACCCAGCCCAAGGGCGGCGGCCCCGGCGCCGGCCCCCGGGGGGGCTACGGCAAGCCCAAGGACCTGAAGGGCACCGTCCTGCGCACCTTCCGCTATCTGACCATCCGGCCCGTCCGGCTGGTGGCCGCCCTGGTCAGCGTGATCCTGTCCAGCCTGGCCGGGGTGGCGGGCACCTACGCCCTGCGGCCCATCATCAACGGCCTGACCGACGCGGTGGCCGCCGGGGATAGCGTATTCCCCGGCCTGGTCTCCGGCATCGTGCTGATGAGCCTGGTCTATGTGGTCATGGCGGGGTGCACCTACCTCCAGGCCAACTTTATGGCCCAGCTGGCCCAAAAGGGCTGCAACGCCATGCGCCGGGACCTGTTCAACAGGCTCCAGGAGCTCCCCCTGAGCTACTTTGACCAGCACCCCCACGGCCAGCTCATGAGCCGCTTCACCAACGACGCGGACAACGTCCAGCTGGCCCTGGAGCAGAGCGTGGTCCAGCTGCTCTCCAGCGCCATCTCCTTCGTGGGCACGGTGGTGATGATGCTGGTGGTCAGCCCCCTGCTGTTCCTGATCACCCTGGCGGTGCTGGCCATCATCCTGGTGCTGTTCCAGAAGCTGGGCGGCCTGAGCCGCAGGTTCTACCGCCAGCAGCAGGCCGCCCTGGGCGCCGTCAACGGCGCTGTCCAGGAGAACATCGAGGGGCTGAAGGTGGTCAAGGCCTTCACCCACGAGGACGCCACCCGGGCCCAGTTCGACCAGCTCAACGAAAACTACCGCGCCGCCGCCTCCAAGGCCACCACCTACTCCATGATGCTCATGCCTCTGAACGCTCAGCTGACCAACGTGGGCTACGCCGTCACCGCCATCCTGGGGGGCGTGATCAGCGTGCTCAGCGGCTTCGACGTGGGCGGCCTGGTCATCTTCCTGACCTACGCCAAGCAGCTCTCCCAGCCCATCAACCAGATCTCCATGCAGATGACCACCATCCTCTCCGCCCTGGCCGGCGCCGAACGCATCTTCGAGGTCATGGACGCCCAGCCCGAGGTGGACGCAGGCAAGGTCACCCTGGTCCAGGCCCGCTGGGAGGGAGACACGCTCCGGGAGGGGCCGGCGCCCGAGGGGGAGCGGCAGCACTGGGCCTGGAAGATGCCCGACAGCGCCGCCCCGGGCGGCTTCCGGCTGGTGGATCTGCGGGGGGATGTGCGCTTCCACGACGTGTGCTTCGGCTATGTGCCGGAGAAGGAAGTGCTCCACCACATCAATGTCTACGCCAAGCCGGGCCAGAAAATCGCATTCGTGGGCTCCACCGGCGCCGGCAAGACCACCATCACCAACCTGATCAACCGGTTCTACGAAATCCAGTCCGGCTCCATCACCTATGACGGCATCGACGTGCGGGACATTGAAAAGGACTCCCTGCGCCGGTCCCTGGGGGCGGTGCTCCAGGACACCCACCTGTTCACCGGCACCATTATGGACAACATCCGCTACGGCCGGCTGGACGCCACCGACGAGGAGTGCGTCGCCGCCGCCAAGGCGGCCAACGCCCACAGCTTCATCCGGCGGCTGCCCCAGGGCTATCAGACCATAGTGACCGGGGACGGCTCCAACCTGTCCCAGGGCCAGCGCCAGCTGCTGGCCATCGCCCGGGCCGCTGTGGCCGACCCCCCGGTGATGGTGCTGGACGAGGCCACCTCCTCCATCGACACCCGGACCGAGGCTCTGATCAGCCGGGGCATGGACACCCTGATGGAGCACCGCACCGTCTTTGTCATCGCCCACCGGCTGTCCACCGTCCGCAACTCCAACGCCATCGCCGTCATCGAGGGGGGCGAGATTCTGGAGAAGGGCAGCCACCAGGAGCTGCTGGAGCAAAAGGGCCGTTATTACCAGCTCTACACCGGCCAGTTCGAACTTTCCTGAGCCTGAGCGCC
>CAZAIF010000052.1:0-10586 GCA_964485125.1 uncultured Oscillospiraceae bacterium
CTTTTATCTGAAACCGTGGACCACAGGCCAGAAAAAGCCGCCCTTTTCTCAAATGCAAAAGGACGACTTTTCTGGTCTGCCTTGGATGCGGTAAAGGAGCTGCCCTCAGCCCTCGCTGTCCTGCTCCCAGTTGTGCCAGACGTTCTGGACGTCGTCGTCCTCCTCCAGCAGCTCAATAAGCCGGGTCATATTCTTGATGTCCTGCTCGCTGGTGAGCTTCACATAGTTCTGGGGGACCATCTCGATCTGGGCGCTGACAAAGGTGTAGCCCTTGGCCTCCAGGGCGGCGTTCACCTCGTTGAAGGCGTCCGGGTCGGTGTAGACGGTGAATACGTCGCCCTCGTTTTTCAGATCGTCGGCGCCCGCCTCCAGGGCGTCCATCATGACGGTATCCTCGTCCAGCTCGCCCTCCTCGTTGTCGATGACGATCACGCCCTTGCGGTCGAAGGACCAGGAGACGCAGCCGGCGGCGCCCAGGTTGCCGTTGTATTTGTCAAACAGGTGGCGCACATTGGGGGCGGTACGGTTGCGGTTGTCGGTCAGGGTCTCCACGATGACGGCCACGCCGGAGGGGCCGTAGCCCTCATAGGTCAGGGACTCGTAGTTGTCGGTGCTGCCGGCGCCCAGCGCCTTGTCAATGGTACGCTTGATGTTGTCGTTGGGCATATTGGCCGCCTTGGCCTTGGCGATGATGGTGGCCAGACGGGAGTTGTTCTTGGGGTCGCCGCTGCCGCCCTGCTTGACCGCGACGATCATCTCCTTGGCGATCTTGGTAAAGGTGGCGGAACGCTTCGCGTCGGCCGCGCCCTTGGTCTTCTGAATATTATGCCATTTGGAATGTCCTGACATGGGTCATCCTCCTAAAAAGATATGTAACATAAGATATATAGCACAATTTAGCTCCGCTTGCAAGTCATTTCCCGGATCAAGGGTATTTTTGCCGCGGCGGCGCGAAAAACCGACGGTTCAGGGCCCCGCCTTGTAGAGCTCCGCCTCCTCCAGCAGTTCGCCGGCGCCGGCCAGCATGGCCTCGGTCACCCGCTCGCCGCCGGTGAGCCGGGCCAGCTCCGCCCGGCGCTCCGCCGCGTCCAGCACCCTGACGTCGGTGAAGGTGCGGCCCTCCCGCTCCCCCTTTTCCACAAAGAAATGGGCGTCCGCCATGGCGGCGATCTGGGGCAGGTGGGTGACACAGAGGATCTGCTTCTGCCGGGCCACCTGGGCCATCTTCCGGGCGACCTTCAGGGCGGCCCGGCCGGAGACGCCGGTGTCCACCTCGTCAAAGACCAGGGTGGAGATGTCATCCGATTCGGCCAGTACATTTTTCAGGGCCAGCATGATCCGGGCCAGCTCACCCCCGGAGGCGATCCGGTGGATGGGCTTCAGGGCCTCCCCCAGGTTGGCGCTCATCAGGAAGCGCACCTGGTCCATGCCGGAGACATCCATGCCCGGCGCGCCCTCCCGGGATTCCTTGGGCTCGATCAGCACCTCAAAGCGCACCTTGGGCATATCCAGGTCCGTCAGCTCCCGCTGGATGCGGCCCTGGAGCCGGAGGGCGGCCTCCTGCCTGGCCTGGGTGAGGGCATTCCCCCGGCGCTCCGCCTCGGCGCGCTCTTTGGCCAGCTTTTGCTCCAGCTGGGCGATGCGGTCGCTGGAGTACTGGATCTGCTCCAGCTCCTCCCGGCACCTCTGGAGATAGGCGAGCATGTCCTCCACGGTGGGACCGTACTTCTTCCCCAGCCGGTAGAGCAGGTCCAGCCGGCTCTCCATCCGGTCGATGTCCTCCGGGGAGACGTCCAGCTCCCCCCGGAGGTCCCGGGCCTGCTCCAGGGCGTCATAGGCGTCGTAGCGCATCTGGTTCAGCCGCTCCGCCGTCTGGCTGAGCAGCCTGCCCTGCTCGCTGTCCCCGGGGACGCAGCGGGCCGCCTGGGCGACGGCGTCCGCCGCCGCGGCCAGCAGGCCCACGGCCCCCTCCGTCTCCCCGCCCCCGTCCAGGGCGAACTCCGCCTGCTCCAGGGCGGAGATCATCCGCCCCGCGCTGCGGAGGACGTTTTTCCGGGCGGCCAGCTCCCCGTCCTCCCCCGGCTTCAGCTGGGCCCGCTCCAGCTCGCCGATCTGGTAGGTCAGGGTGTCCATGCGGCGGGACTTCTCCGCGTCGTCCATCTGGAGAGCGGAGATCTCCCGCCGGGTCTCGGTCATGGCCTGATAGGGCCGCCGGTACTCCTCCAGCAGCCCGCCCAGATCGCCGAACCGGTCCAGATACTCCAGGTGGCAGTCCTCGTTGAGCAGCTGCTGGCCGTCATGCTGGCCGTGGATGTTGAGCAGCTGCTGGCCCAGCCGGCGCAGCTGGGTCACCGTCAGGGGGCGGGTGTTGACCCGGCAGAGGTTCCGGCCGTCCCCCTGGATCTCCCGCTCCAGCAGCAGCTCCCCGTTCTCGTCGGGATGGATGCCGGTCTGGTCAAACCAGGCCAGGGCCGGCAGGTCCCGGAACACGGCGCTGACATAGGCGGAGCCGGCGCCGGTCCGGATCAGGTCCCGGCTGGTCCGCTCCCCCAGCACCGCGCTGATGGAATCAATCACAATGGACTTGCCTGCGCCGGTCTCGCCGGTCAGGGCGTTGAAGCCCGGGCCGAAGCAGATGTCGGCGGATTCGATCAGGGCGATATTCTCGATGTGGAGCAAAGAGAGCATAGGATCACCGTCACTTCAGCATCAGTCGGATCTCTTGGCAGAACTGTTCGGCAAATTCGTTGGTGCGCATGATGAGCACGGCGGTGTCGTCCCCGGCGATGGAGCCCACCATGTTGGGGATGTCCATGCTGTCCAGAGCTGCCGCCGCCGCGTTGGCCAGGCCGGGCATGGTTTTCAGTACGATCAGGTTCTGGGCCCGGTCAAAGGAGGTCACGCTCTCCCGGAAAATGGTCTGGAGCCGGTTGGCCAGATCCGTCCTGCCCCGGTGCAGGGAGACCACATACTTGCACGTCCCGCTGGAGGTGCGCTCCTTGACCAGGTGGAGCTCCTTGATGTCCCGGGAGATGGTGGCCTGGGTGCAGGAGAAACCCAGCTTGTGCAGCCGCTCCAGCAGCTCCTCCTGGACCTCCAGATCCTCCTCCTGGATCAGCTTTAAAATGGCCTTCTGGCGTTGTTCTTTCATCTATCCTTCTTCTCCTCGTTATTTTCCCAGCTTGGACAGCAGGATCTGATAGAAACTGCGCCCGGTTAGCTTGACCAGCCGGATGCACCGCTCGGAGCGGCGGATGCGGATCAGGTCGCCGCCGGAGAGCCGGATGGCCCGTCCCCCATCCACCGAGAGATAGGCGGTCTTCCGGGCCTGACGGCCCAGCCGGATCTCCACGATCCGGTCCTTGGAGAGGACGAAGGACTTGGACTGCAAGATATGGGCGCAGACGGGGGTGATAATGATATTCTGGGCGGTGGGCTCCACGATGGGGCCGCCCGCCGAGAGGGAATAGGCGGTGGAACCGGTGGGTGTGGACACCAGCACCCCGTCCCCGGAGAGGGAGGAGATCAGCTCCCCGTCGGAGCACACCGACAGCTCCACCACCCGGGCCACCGCCCCCTTGGTGATGGCGGCGTCGTTGAGGGCGTGTTCAGAGTAGATCTCCCGGCGGTCGTGGATCAGCGAGACATCCAGCATCATCCGCCGTTCGGTCTGATAGTCCCCCTTGGCCAGCCGGGAGAGCTGCTGCAGCTCGCCGTGCTCCAGCTCCGCCATAAAGCCCACGCTGCCCATGTTGACACCCATGATGGGCACATCGTAGCTGTAGGCCACCTTGGCGGCGTGGAGCAGGGTGCCGTCTCCCCCGAAGCAGATCAGCAGGTCTGCGGTGGGGAGCTCGGCGTTGATCTCAGCAAAGGAGAGGTGCTTGGGCAGCTCAAAATGGGGGTCGGGCTCAAAGGGCAGGCAGAACCGGGTCTCCACCCCCGCCTCCTTCAGGATGCGGGCCGCCGCCTGGGCCGTCTTCAGCCCCCGGTCCCGGTAGGGGTTTGGACTGAGAATGATCTTCATTGCTGTTGCTTCGCCTCCAGAGTCTCATGGGAGTGGGCCACCAGGGCCTGAAAATCGATAGGGACGGAGTGGCCCTCGTCTGCGGTGAGCCAGCCCAGATATTCGATGTTGCCCTCCGGGCCCCGGATGGGGGAAAAGGTCATCCCCCGGACAGAGAAGCCGAAGGAATCGGCCTGGGCATAAAAGCGCTCCACCACCTCAAGGTGGACGGCCGGGTCCCGGACGACCCCCTTTTTCCCCACCTTGTCCTTCCCCGCCTCAAACTGGGGCTTGACCAGGCAGATGGCCTGTCCGGTCTGCTTCATCAGCGGGCGCAGGGCGGGCAGGATCAGCCCCAGGGAAATAAAGGACACGTCCACTGAGACGAAGTCCAGCGCCTCCGGGATCTGCTCCCGGGTCAGATAGCGGGCGTTGGTGCGCTCCAGGCAGACCACCCGGGGGTCGCTGCGGATTTTCCAGTCCAGCTGGCCGTAGCCCACGTCCACGGCGTAGACCTTGGCGGCGCCGTTCTGGAGCATACAGTCGGAGAAACCGCCGGTGGAGGCGCCGCAGTCCATGGCCACCGCCCCCTGGAGGTCGATGGGAAAGCTCCGCAGGGCCTTTTCCAGCTTCAGCCCGCCCCGGCTGACATAGGGCAGGGCTCTGCCCCGCACCTCGACGAGGGCCTGATCCCCCACCGGAAAGCCGGCCTTGTCCACCTTGCGGCCGTCCACATAGACGATGCCGCTCATGATGCTGGCCTGGGCTTTCTGGCGCGACTCGGCCAACCCCAGCTCCACCAGGGCCACATCCAGCCGTTTTCCCTTCATCCCAGGGCCTCCTTTACCGTCTTTGCAATGGATTTGGCGTCGATCCCCAGCAGCGCCCGCAGCTCCTTCACGCTGCCCTGGGGCACAAAGTCCACCCCGGAGGTGAGCAGGATCATATGCCGCAGTTCAATCCCCCGCTGGGCCAGGTCATAGGAGAGGGCCATGCCCACGGAATTGGGCCGGATGACCTCCTCCACCACCACCAGGTTGTGGGTCTTCTCCACGCTGGCCAGGACGTGCTCGGCGCTCAGGGGAATCAGCTGGTTGAGCTTGACCACCTCGCAGGAGATGCCCTCCTCCGCCAGCTGTTCCGCCGCCTCCAGCAGTTCCCCGACCAGATTGCCATAGCCGGCCAGGGTGAACCGGCTGCCGGCGCGGATCACGCAGTCCGGCCGGCCGGAGGTGTCCGTCAGAAAGCGCCCGTCCTCGCTCCCCCGGGGGTAGCGCACCGCCACCGGGCCGTCATAGTCGTAGAGGGCGGAGCGGAGCATACTGCGCAGCTCGGCATAGTTGGCCGGGGCCAGCACCGTCATATGGGGAACGGTGGACAGGAAGGCCAGGTCAAACACGCCTTGGTGGGTCTCCCCGTCCGCCCCCACCAGGCCGGCCCGGTCGACGCCCAGCACCACATGCAGGTTGAGCAGGGCCACGTCGTGGAGCAGCATATCGTAGGAGCGCTGCAAAAAGGTGGAGTAGACCGCGAACACCGGCAGCATCCCCTGCTTGGCCATCCCGGCACACATGGACACGGCGTGGCCCTCGGCGATGCTCACGTCGTAGTTCCGGTCCGGGTGGGCGGCGGCAAAGCCGTCCAATCCGGTGCCCGACTGCATGGCGGCGGTGACGGCGCAAATGCGCCTGTCCTGATCCGCCAGCTCGCTCAGGCACTGGCCAAAGACCGCGGAGAAGTCCTGGGCGTCCCCGCCGGAGGAGATCCCCCGCTCCGGGGAAAAGGGGGCAACTCCGTGGTAGATCTCCGGCGTCTCCTCCGCCGGGGGATAGCCCTTGCCCTTGACGGTGCAGACGTGGAGCAGCACGGGGCCCTCCAGCGAGTCCGCCCAGCGCAGCAGCCGGGTCAGGTCCTTCAGGTCGTGTCCGTCCACCGGGCCGATGTAGTCAAAGCCCAGGTCCTCAAAAAAGGTGCTGGGCAGCAGGCTGCCCTTGATGGCCTTTTTGATCCGGTGGGTCAGATTGTAGATGTGGTTGCCGCCGGGGAGGGCGTGCAGGAAGGTGCGGTATCCCCGCTTGAACTTCAGGTAAAACGGGTTCAAATGCTGGTGGGCCAGCAGCGTAGCGATGCCGCCCACGTTCTTCTTGATGCTCATCCCATTGTCGTTCAGGATGACCAGCAGCTTCTCCCCGCTGCTGCCGGCGTTGGAGAGCCCCTCATAGGCCAGGCCGCCGGTCAGGGCGCCGTCCCCGATCAGGGCCACCACCCGATAGTCCTCCCCCAACCGGCTGCGGGCCCGGGCCATGCCCAGGGCCACCGAGACGGAGTTGGAGGCGTGGCCGGCAATGAAGGCGTCGGTATCGCTCTCGTAGGGCTTGGGAAAGCCGGACAGTCCGTTCAGCTGGCGCAGGGTGTCCATTCGGTCCGCCCGGCCGGTGAGCATCTTGTGGGTATAGCACTGGTGCCCCACGTCGAACACCAGCCGGTCCTTTTCAAAGTCAAAGACTCGGTGCAGCGCCACGGTGAGCTCCACCGTACCCAGATTGGCGGCCAGGTGGCCCCCGGTCTTGGAGACGGTGCGGATCAGCTCCCGGCGGATCTCGTCGCACACCTGGCTGCATTCGCTGTCGCTTAAATCTGACAGATTTTTGCCCTTCCACTCGGACACAGGATCCTCTCCCTTGTTCTATGTTCTATCTCTGATGCCATATCCCCGGCGGCCAAAGGCCCCCGGGGCGGCGGAGGGATCAGTTCTTCCGCCTGGCCAGCCAGTCCGCCATGCCGCAGAGGAAATCGCTGTCCTCAAAGCCCCCCCGGATCAGCTCCTTGGCCCGCTGGGTGCTCTGGAGGATGAGCGCCTCGCACCGCTCCCGGCCCAGCAGGGAGTAAAAGGTGCTCTTGTGGTTGGCCTCGTCGCTGCCCACCGGCTTGCCCAGCTCCTCGGTGGTGGAGAAGTGGTCCAGCAGGTCGTCCCGGATCTGGAAGGCCAGGCCGATCTGGGCGGCATAGCCCCGGGCGGCGTCAATCTGCTCCGGGGAAGCGCCCCCGGCGATGGCGCCGATGACGCAGGCGGCCTCCAGCAGGGCGCCGGTCTTTTTCCGGTGGACCAGCTGAAGCTCCTCCAGCCCCAGCGCCCGGGTCTCCCCCTCCATGTCCAGCACCTGGCCGGCGCACATGCCGTCGCAGCCGGCGCCCCGGGCCAGCTCCAGCGCCGCCCGGGCCAGCACCTCCGGCGGATAGCCGGCGGACAGGATGGTCTCAAAGGCGGCACTCTGGAGGGCGTCCCCGGCCAGCACCGCGTTGGCCTCCCCGAACACCACATGGTTGGTGGGCCGGCCCCGGCGCAGGTCGTCGTTGTCCATGCAGGGCAGATCGTCGTGGATCAGGGAATAGGTGTGGAGCATCTCCACCCCGCACCCCAGGGGCAGGGCCCGCTCCGGGTCGCCCCCGGCGGCCTGGCAGAATTTCATGGTCAGGATGGGCCGCACCCGCTTGCCCCCTGCGGTGAGGCTGTAGGACATGGCCTGATAGAGGATCTGATAGGGCGCCTGGCCCTGGAAATATCCCGCCAGGGCCTGGTCCACCCGGGACCGCAGACGGGCCAGCTCGTGCTCCAGCTCCATCAGTTCTCAACCTCCATGGGGAGCTCCTCCGGGGCGCCGTCGGCCCCCTTGACCAGGCGCATCACGGCCTGCTCCGCCTGGTCCAGCTGCTTGCCGCAGTCCGCCGCCAGGCGCATCCCCTCTTCAAACAGCGCCATGGACTCCTTCAGCGGGGCCTCTCCCTTTTCCAGCTGGGAAACAATCTCCTCCAGCCGCTGCATGGACTCCTCAAAGCTCTTTCTCTTTGCCGCCATCGGTCAACATCCTCTCTGTCACGGTACAGCCGAGCCGTCCGCCGCTCAGCGTCAGTTCAATGGGATCGCCCGCCTCTACCTGGCCGGCCCCGGTGATCACCGCCCCGTCCGGCCGCTGGGCCAGGGCATAGCCCCGGGAGAGCACCTTCAGGGGGCTCAGCGAATCCAGGGCGGCGCAGCGGGCGGCGTACTGGGCCCGGTGCTGGGCCACCAGCAGCTCCAGGGCGGCGCACAGCTTGTCCTGGGCGTAGTCCAGGGCCATGCGCCTCTCCTGAACATAGGCCAGGGGATTTTGCAGCGCCCGGCTGCGCTGCAGGGGGAGCAGCCGCTGCCGCTCCCGGCGCACCCGCTCCAGCATCCCCCGTTCCAGCCGGCGCCGCAGCTGGCGGAGGCCGGCGTAGACCTCGTTCTGGTCGGGCACTGCCAGCTCCGCCGCGTTGGAGGGGGTGGCCGCCCGCCGGTCGGCCACATAGTCGGAGATGGTCACGTCGGGCTCGTGGCCCACCGCAGAAATGACCGGCAGTTCCGAGGCGTAGATGGCCCGGGCCAGCCCCTCGTCGTTGAAGGCCCACAGGTCCTCGATGGAGCCGCCGCCCCGGCCGATGATGACCACGTCGGCCACCCGCCAGCGGTTGGCGTAGTTCAGCGCCCCGATCAGCTCGGCGGGGGCCCGCTCTCCCTGGACCTGCACCGGCAGCAGCACCACCTGGGCCATGGGCCAGCGGGCGCCCAGGATGCGAATCATGTCCCGCACCGCGGCCCCGGCGCCGGAGGTGATCAGGGCCACCCGGCCCGGGCAGGCGGGGATGGGCTTCTTGTGCTCCGGGGCAAAGAGCCCCTCCTGCTCCAGCTTCTGCTTGAGCCGCTCAAAGGCCACATGCAGGTCGCCGATGCCGTCGACGGCCAGCAGGTCCACATAGAGCTGGTAGCGCCCGTCCCGGGGATAGACGCTCACCCGGCCGAAGGCCACCACCTGCATGCCGTTCTCCGGCCGGAAGCGCAGGTGCTGGGCCGAGGAGCGGAACATGACGCAGCTGAGCACCCCCGTCGGGTCCTTCAGGGAGAAATAGTGGTGGCCCGAGGGGTATTTCTTGTAGTTGGAGATCTCCCCCCGGATGGCCACGCTGGCCAGATTGGGGTCGGAGTCAAATTTGGTTTTCAGGTACTGGTTCAGCTGGCTGACCGTCAGCACCTGGGGCTCCACCGGGGTGCCGTATGCGCTCATCCGAGCCGCCCCCTTTCCAGCGCCCGGAGGGCCAGCAGGGCCACCCCGAGGGCGTTATCCGTGGAATACTGCGGCTGGGCGAACAGCGCCCCCGCCAGCTCCCGGCGCAGCAGCGTGTTGGAGGCCACGCCCCCGGAACACAGCACCGGCAGGCCGGGATACAACTTTTGCGCGGCCTCGGTCACCCGGCGCACCAGGTCCGCCACCGTATTCAATATAAATCGGGCCACGTCGGCGGGGGCCATCCCCGCTTCAAAGCGCCGCCTGACCTGGTTCTCCACCCCGGAGAGGGAGAAGTTCAGCCCCCGGAGCTTCACCGGGAAGCGCTCCGTGCTGCCGCTCCCGGCGGCCAGGGCGTCCAGGGCCCTCCCGCTGGGGAATGCCAGCCCCAGCAGCTTGCCGGTGCGGTCGATGAGCTGGCCGGCAGAGATGTCCTCCGTCCCCCCCAGGATGGTCATCCGGGGCAGGTCCTTCGCCGGGGAGGCCAGCAGCAGCTCGGTGGTCCCGCCGGAGAGATGCCAGGTGAGGAACTCACCCTCCAGCAGCTCCGGCGCCCCCGCGCTCCAGCAGGCGGCGGCCACATGGCCCTGCTGGTGGGAGCAGCCAAAGAAGGGCACCCCCAGCACGTCGGAGAGCACCCTGGCCTGGGACTCCCCGGCCAGGAAGCAGGGCATATAGGAGCCCTCCACCGCCCGGGGTGCGGTGCTGGCCCCCACCACGGCCAGGCCCGCCAGCGCCCCGGCCTCCCGCAGGGCCGCGATCTGCCCCGGCAGCCGGCGGACGTGCTGATAGAGGGCATCGCTCTGGCGCAGGCCCAGCCCGCCCTCGGGCACCTCCAGCAGGCGGGAGGCGTTTTGGCCGGTGCCGTCCGAGCGGAACACCGCCGCGGAGGTGGTGTAGTTGCTGGTGTCCAGCCCCAGCGCCGCCCTCATTCCCCGCACTCGGCCCGGACGAAGGCGCCCAGGATGCCGTTGATGAAGGAGACCACCTTGTCGTCCTCATAGTGCTTGGCGATCTCCACCGCCTCGTTGATGGCCGCCCCGTTGGGCACGTCGGGCAGATAGAGGATCTCAAACATGGCCACCCGCATGATGGCCGCGGCCACCCGGGGGATACGGCTGAATTTCCAGCCCACGGCGTAGCGCTCAATGTCCCGGTCCAGCTCGTAGCCGTGGGCGCCCACGCCCTCCACCACCGTGCGGATGTAGGACAGCTGGTTCGGGCCGGGGAACTCCCCATAGAGGGGATTCTCTTCCGCCATCAGGGCAAAATAGTCCTCGCTGAGCTTTTTGTCCAGAAAATCCTCCACGGAGCTGTCGCTGTATCCCAATTCATAGGCCAGTTGAACGGCAATCTCTCTTGCTGCAGTTCTGGTCATATGGTCTCCTCCATTCCGGTCATATGTCATATGCAGGCATGTATGCATGATACGCAAAATCTATAATCTAATATATTATACACGGAATCCGCCCCTTTGAAAAGACTTTTTCGGCCAGGAA
>CAZAIF010000053.1:0-10547 GCA_964485125.1 uncultured Oscillospiraceae bacterium
CCGTTCTGGGGAGGGGATTGGCTTTGCCCCGGGAATATGCTATACTGATATCCGGTACCAGCAGCCCGTCCCGCCGGGGCCGGGCTCCAGGCGCCAGACAGGAAGTGTTTTCTTATGTACTACGCCGACAGCCATATGCATTCCATCGTCTCCCGGGACAGCGACACCCCCCGCTCCGACATGGCCCGAGGGGCGGTGGAGCATGGCATCTCCGAGATCTGCTTCACCGACCACTACGACATCACCGACATCGACGGCAGCTACAACCCCCACTATAACTGGGGCCCGGCCCGGGACCAGCAGCGCCAGGCCCTGGAGGCCTGGGGGGACCGGGTCAAGATCCGCTTCGGCATCGAGGTGGGCAACGTGCCCACCGATTTTGCCTGCGGCGAACGGGTGCAGCAGGAGCCGGGGCTGGACTTCGTGATCTGCTCGGTGCACAATCTGAGCCCCGACGCCGGCGGGCTGGATTTCTATGACTTCCGCTATCAGGACCCGGAGACCTGCTATGCCCATCTGGATAACTATTTCGAGACCATGCTCCGCAGCGCCCGGTGGGGCAAGTTCGACGTCTTCGGCCACATCCCCTACCCCTTGCGCTATATGCGGGACCGGGACGGCCAGGATGTGAGCCTGGAGCGCTACCGGGATCAGATCCGGGAGATCCTCGGGATCATCATTGAACAGGGCCGGGGCATCGAGGTCAACACCAAGAACTGGTCGGAGCGCATCGAGCAGGACTACATCCGGCTGATGGCCGATTACCGGGAGCTGGGGGGCGAGATCGTCACCGTGGGCAGCGACGCCCACGCCCCCGACGCTGTGGGCGCCCACATCCCCCGGGTGTACGACATCCTGCACGCGCTGGGCTTCCGGTATGTGGCCGCCTTTGCGGCCAGAAAACCCCATTTTATCTCATTGGAGGGCTGAATATGCGCCAGATCCATTTTGACGACATCGTCTCCGCCGTGCGGGACCTGTGCATTGAGGCCAACTGCCAGCTGCCCCAGGACCTGCGGGAGGCCATCGCCGCCGCCCAGGGGGAGGAGCCCTCCCCGGTGGGCCGCTCCATCCTGGGGGATCTGGTGGAGAACTACACCTTCGCCGGCGAAAAAGGGCTGCCCATCTGCCAGGACACCGGCATGGCGGTGGTCTTCTGTGAGCTGGGCCAGGAGGCCCACATCACCGGCGGCCTGCTTCGGGACGCGGTCAACCAAGGGGTGGCCCGGGGCTACACCGAGGGCTTTCTCCGCAAGAGCGTGGTGGCCGACCCCATCCGCCGCTTCAACACCGAGGACAACACCCCCGCCGTCCTCCACCTGGAGCTGGTGACAGGGGACCGCCTGAAGATCACCGTGGCCCCCAAGGGCTTCGGCAGCGAGAACATGACCTCCCTGCACATGCTCAAGCCCTCGGTCACCCAGGAGGTCATTGAGGACACCATCGTCCAGGCCGTCTCAGAGGCGGGCTCCAACCCCTGCCCCCCGGTGGTGGTGGGGGTTGGCCTAGGGGGAGACGCGGAGCTGTGCGCCATCCTGGCCAAGAAGGCCCTGCTCCGGCCGGTGGGGGAGCCCAACAGCGACCCCTTCTACGCCGAGATGGAGGCCCGGGTGCTGGAGAAAATCAACCGGCTGGGCATCGGCCCCCAGGGGCTGGGGGGCGCCACCACCGCCCTGGCGGTGGCCATCAACCCCTACCCCACCCACATCGCCGGGCTGCCCTGCTGCGTCAACCTGGGCTGCCATGTCACCCGCCACGCCAGCCGGACCCTGTGACTTCCCTTCCCCCGCTAGGGGGGATCAAAGGAGCGGCATGAAAAACCGCCGGAGCTGCCAAAAGGCAGCTCCGGCGGTTTTGTGTTTTCATGCGTGGGGGAAGCGGGTCAGCGCACCTCACCGGACCTCCAGCACGATCTTGCCGGCGTAGGCGCCGGGCTGGATGGGTGTGGGGACCCCGTCCACGGTCATAGTCAGGGTCTTGCCCTCGGGGGCGGCCAGCCGGGCGCCGGGCGCCAGGGTGAGGGAGGTGATGTAGCTGGTGCCGGTCACCGTCCAGGCCGAATCCTGATCCAGGGAAACCACCACGCCGTTGTTGACGGTGGGGGCGGCGGTCTGGGTGATGTTGGTCAGCTCCATCCGGTTGTCCTCCAGGATCACCTTCAGGCCGTCCCGGTACTTCTGGGTGGCGGAGGAGATGATCCCCTCCACACTGGTGGCGGTGAGCTCCAGGCCCAGGTTCTTGGGGCCCCGCAGGTCGTCCCCGTTGTGGCGGGCGGCGATGGGGCCGCCGTAGGCGTCGGCGTCCCCTTCCTCGGCATCCCAGTTCTCCAGCAGGCCGATGACGGTGTCGTGGAATTCGCCCACGCCCCCCAGGGCACTGCGCCGGTAGGCCCGGATGTCGGTGGTGGAGTTGAAGAAGTTGCCCTTCAGGTCGCATCCCTTCAGCCGGAAGGTCACGTCCTCGGTGAGGGAGGCGTGGGAGAGGTCCCGGCCCTCCAGCGGGGTGTCCGCCTCCCCCACCGGGATGTGGAAGTCGGCCATGGCCATGCCGCACTGGTCGGTGTCCATCAGCTGGACAATGGTGCCGTTGGCCGGGGTCATGATGGTGTTCTCCACATCGATGAGGGTGGAGGCACCGTGGACGCAGAAGGTGGACTTGGCCGTCTTGAAGGAGGAATTGCGGATGGTCAGCACGCTGTTGTCGTCGCCGTTGATCATCACGCCGTAGCGGCGGCCCTTGATGCGGCTGTTCAGGATGGAGGCCCTGCCCTTGCCCTCCATGCCCATCATCAGCAGGGGATAGCCGTAGACGTCCACGTCGCAGTTGTCATAGATGACCTCGTTTTCCCCGATGCAGAAGGCGCCGTAGCCGTGGGCCTTGGGGCCGGAGAGCTCCATGCGGGTGTTCTTGACCAGCAGGGTCTGGCCACCGTCGGTGCCGTCGATGGACAGCACTCCCCAGCCATTGGTCCGCAGGTCGCAGCCGTCATAGACCACGGCAGCGGCATCGGTGAGCTGGCAAAGCCGGTTGCTGCCGCAAAAGCCCACCTGCCAGCTGAAGTTGCCGGGCCAGTCATCCTCGGGGCACAGGTTGGTCATCCGTGTGTGCTTCACCGTGACATGACTGGTGCCCCCCACGTGGACGGCGCAGCGGGTGACGCCGTTGACGGTGAAATCGCAGTCCTCGATGGTGACCGTGGGGTCGCCCACCACGGTGACGGCGCAGCCGACGCCCAGAAAGTCGTTGTCGCCAAAGCCGTCAAAGTCGGCCTTGACCCCCCGGATGGTACACTCGCCCTGGCCGTCCACCACGATGCCGTTGAAGCTGGCCTCCCGGCTGGCCAGATAGACGTCCTGGATCAGGCCGTCGGCCACGGCGCCCCCCTGGACGATGGCGGGGATCTGCTTGGTGACCTTGCCGTCCTCCACCACGATGGCGGTGTGGAAATCCCGGCTGATCTGATTGGGCCGCATCAGCCCGCCCGGGCGCATGTGGTAGCCCTCGGTCACCGAGAGGGTCACGTCCCCCTTGTAGGTGCCCGGCCGGATCTCCCGGCCCACCCCGTCCACGGTCAGGGTGAGGAACTTGCCCTCCGGGGCCTCCAGCACCGCCCGGGGCCGGATGATCAGCTCCTGGCAGGAGAAGGTCTCCTCCACCAGCCAGGTGGACTGGTAGGCCATCACCCGCTCGCCGGTCTTCTTCAAAATCTTGGTTGCATACATAAGTTTGTCTCCTCCTCACAACAGTTTGTCCGGTCTATATTCTATTTTACCGAAGATCTGTGGAAATGGAAAACAACATTTTAGCGAAGTCACACAACAAAACCCAACATCTTACGGAGCCGAAGCAGTGTTCCCCAGACCCGGCGGGGAACCGAAAAGCCGCCCGAATGTCCTTCGGGCGGCTTCTTCACGTTTGTCCGGGCCGGGGCGTGAAACGGGGGCGCGGCCAAAGCCGGACCGGCCCCGGGTCACTCCGCCCGCAGGGCGGCCACCGGGTCGCTCTTGGCCGCCTTTTTGGAGGGGATCAGGCCGCCGATCAGGGTGAGGGCCACGCTGAGCAGCACCAGCACCACCCCGGGCACCAGGGGCAGGGCCGCGTTGAGCTGGGTGGTATTGGCCACCGAGTGGATGATGGCGTTGCCGGGCACCAGCAGGATCAGGGTCAGGCCGATGCCGATCAGGCCGGCGCACAGGCCGATGATGAAGGTCTCAGCGTTGAACACCTGGGAGATGTTCCGCTTGGAGGCCCCGATGGCCCGGAGGATTCCGATCTCCTTCTTCCGCTCCAGCACGCTGATATAGGTGATGACCCCGATCATGATGGAGGAGACCACCAGGGAGATGGCCACGAAGGCCACCAGCACATAGCTGATCATGTCCACGATCTCCGTCACCGAGGACATCAGGGTGCCCACCAGGTCGGTGTAGCTGATCACTTTCTCCTCCTGGCCCTGCGCCTCCATGCGGCTGTTGTAGTCCTCCAGCAGTTGGACAATGGACTCCTTGCTGGAGAAATCCAGGGGATAGATGGAGATCTCGCTGGGCTCCTCCAGGTCCACATAGCCGAAGCTGGCCAGGTTGCCCTCATAGGAGGCGTCCTCGCCGGACATCAGCGTCCGCAGCAGCTCGGCCAGCTCCTCCTCGCTCATGTTTATCTGGATGGCGCCGGCAAAGGCGTCCGCGTCCACCTGGAAGGCGTCCTGGAGATTGGCCTCCAGCTGCTCCATGGCCTGGGTCATGGCGGACTCCATACCGCTGGACATCTGGTCGGCCACCTGCTCCATGGCCTGGGAGAGCTGGCTCTGGATGGCCTGGGACACCGCCCCGGTGTAGGCGGACATGGCTGTCTGCATGTAGCTGCTCAGGGCGCCGGAGATCCGGGCCTGGAGTCCCTCCACATCCAGCAGCTCTGCCATGCCGGAGGACAGGAGCTGCTGGGCCTCCGGGGTCTGGAGATAGGCGGCGAAGTGCTCCCCCATCTGGCTGGGGTCCGGGAGCTGGTTGGCCGCGGCGTAGTCCCCGTAGCCCTCCAGCAGGGCGCCCACCAGGGCCTGCATCTGCTCCTGGGAGATGTCGATCTCGCCGCTGACCTGGATGATGTCCGCCGCGCCGGCGGCGATGATCTGCTGGGCCTCCGGGGTCTGGAGATATTGGGCCAGGTAGGCGTCAAACTGGTCCGGGTCGGTCAGGCCGTTGTCCTGGGCATAGGCCAGGAAACCGCTCATCAGCTCCTGGATGAGCACCTGGAGCTGCTCCGGGTCCACCGTCACCTCCAGGCTGGAGCCCACGATCTGGCCGATCCCCTCCTCCAGAGCCTGGCTGGCCTCCGGGGTCTGGAGGTAGGCCATGAAGGACTCCCCCAGCCGGGAGTAGTCAGCCTCCGGGTGCTGGGCGGCATAGCCGCTGTACCCCTCTGTCAGGGACTGGATCAGCTGCCCCATCCCCTCGGAGGAGACCGACAGCTCCAGGCCGCTCAGGGCTTCCCCCAGATCGAAAGCGGACAGGTCGGGCAGCTCGATGGTCATCTGGCTGGGGTCCATCAGGCCGGACAGGTCCACCGAGCCCCCCTCCAGATCCAGCGCCCCCGACAGGTCCAGGTCCAGGGCGCTCTCGTCAAACTGGAAGGCCTGCTCCAGGGCCTGCTCGTCGATGGTGAACAGGGAGCTCATATCAAAGGCGCTCTCGCTGTTGTCCTCCCCGAAGGTGTTGCCCGTCAGCACGTTGACCTCCGGCGCCTCCATCTGCTCCCGGACAATCCGGCTGGAGGCAGCCTGCTCCACCACGTGCTCGGTCAGGGACGCCGGGTAGGCGATGCCCGAGCTGAGCATGGCGGCGTTGGCGTCCTGGGCGGGCTGCACCACCCCTACCACCGTGAGGGTCTCGCCGTCCTGGACCAGCTGGCGCATATAGGCCTCGTCGTCCGACTTATCCCGCCACACTTGGTAGGTCTCGTCGTACTGGTAGCGGTCCGCCGCGTTGACCAGTTTGAAGGTGATGCCCAGGAAGTCCTCGTACTGGTAGGACTGCTGGTTTTCCGGCAGCTCCACCGACTCCTCGTTCAGGAACTGCTGGATCATCTCGTCCAGCTCCACCGAGTCCCGCAGCCCCAGGGTGTAGAGCATGAAGTCGCTGATGCCCCCGTCGGAGGTGAGCACCACCACACACTCGTCATAGGACTCGGGCCAGCGGCCCGCCTTGACGTCGTACTGGGCGGAGAACAGGCTGGTGTTCTCCGGCATCTGATAGAACACGTCGGTGCTCATAAAGGAGGAGATGAAGCTGTCCGAGTCGGTGCCGATGCCCAGGGCGGTGAAGGAGCGGTCAGGATTGACCTGGCGCACCGTGTCCCCGTCCAGCCGGTAGATCTGGGGGGAGACGTCATAGCCGTATTCCACGGCCTTGGCATATTCCTCGATGCCGCTCTCCCCGCTGTCCAGATAGTCCTTCAGGGAGGCCAGGTCGTTGGGGTCCACCCGGGAGAACAGGTTTCCCAGCATCTCAGTGACCTGGACTTGGCCCTCCTCTCCCCCGCCGGCGCCCCCGGCGGCGGTCATCATGGACGTCAGGTCCATGGTGGCGCTTTGGATCTGCAGCGGGTACTCCGAGAGAGTCTCCTCCTCCAGGGTGGCGATGTAGCCGTTGACCCCGTTGGACAGGGACAGGATCAGGGCGATACCGATGATGCCGATGGAGCCGGCAAAGGCGGTCAGGATGGTCCGGGCCTTCTTGGTGCGCAGGTTGTTGAAGCTCAGGGAGAGGGCGGTCAGGAAGGACATGGAGGCCTTGCCCATGTTCCTGTGCACCGGCGCAGCCTGGGCCGCCTCATCCACCTCATAGGGATTGGAGTCAGCGCGGATGGTACCGTCCTTCAGGGTGACGATCCGGGTGGCGTAGCGCTCAGCCAGCTCCGGGTTGTGGGTCACCATGACCACCAGCCGGTCCCTGGCGACCTGCTTCAACAGCTCCATGACCTGGACGCTGGTCTCGCTGTCCAGGGCGCCGGTGGGCTCGTCGGCCAGCAGGATGTCCGGGTCGTTGACCAGGGCCCGGGCGATGGCCACCCGCTGCATCTGGCCGCCGGACATCTGGTTGGGCCGCTTGTGGGCCTGCTCCCCCAGCCCTACCTGCTCCAGGGCGGCCAGGGCCCGGCGGCGGCGCTCCCCCTTGGAGATGCCGGAGATGGTCAGGGCCAGCTCCACATTGGCCAGCACACTTTGGTGGGGGATCAGGTTATAGCTCTGAAAGACAAAGCCAATGGTGTGGTTCCGGTAGGAGTCCCAGTCCCGGTCCCTGTACTTTTTAGTGGAGACGCCGTTGATGATCAGATCGCCGCTGTCGTACCGGTCCAGCCCGCCGATGATGTTCAGCAGGGTGGTCTTGCCCGAGCCGCTTGGGCCCAGAATGGCCACAAACTCGCTGTCCCGCAGGTTGAGGCTGACGTCGTCCAGGGCCTTCTGAACCAGACTGCCCGTCTTATACTGCTTACAGATATGCTTGATTTGGAGCATGGATCCGCTTCTCCTTTTTCGGCCGCGCCGGCGCGGCAGGGTGATGGGTCTATTTTATCATTTTTCCGTCCCGGTGCATACCGACAAACCGGGAAAAATGTTCTAAATCCAAACCGGAGGCCAGGGGGGGCTTTCTACAAAAAAAGCACGCCGGTGCGAAAGATACCTCCGGGCGAAACAGTTGCCCGGCGCGGTCGCGGGGGCCATTGGGGCGGTCATCCTGCCGGCCATGGTGCTGGTGCGCCGGAAGATGGACGGCAAGCCCGCCATTGTCCTGAACGGCAAGGCCATCGCCTTCACTCTGCTGGGGGGCGGCGCCCTGATTCTGGGGGCGGGTATGTGCATGACCATGCTCTGGAGCATGATGATCCCCGGCATTGCCGTGGGCATCGTGGGTATCGTGCTGCTGTTCTGCCTGATCCCCGCCGTCAAGGGGCTGCAGTAAACAGCACGCCAAAATTGCACATAAGCCAGTCCGGCCTCCCGCCATAGCGGGAGGCCGGACAGTTTTATTCCTTATCTTCAGGCGCGGGCACGGCCCTCTCTTCCGCTTCCGGCCCGGCGGGCCCGGTGGGCGTCGATCCGGCGGATGAGAGCAGTGACGCACCGCTCCAGCAGGAAGCCCGCCAGGATGAAGCCGGCCAGCAGCGGCAGGTACTCCGCCGACAGCAGCTCCATCTGGAGGATGGGGTGGAACAGGACGGCCGCGGCGTAGAAGCCCACCGTCATGGTGACGCACAGGAAGACGCGCAGCCTGTTCAGCGGCCAGCTGGCCTTGAGTACCGCCTGGACGCCAATGGCCCCCACCAGCAGATAGAAGAAGGTCTCCACCTGCTCCGCCGGGACCGCCATCGCCTGGGCCACGACCAGCCAGAGCACAAAGCAGACGGTATCGGCCACGGCGTTTGGGGTGGCCCGGCGCAGCACCGAGGGCAAAAACCGCCCGGTGATCTTCCGCCCGTCGGGCTCAAAGGACATGAAGAAGGAGGGGTAGCCCTCGACGATCAGATCCATCATGGTGATCTGAATGGGGAGAAAGGGGAAGGGGATGTCCAGCACCAGGCAGACGATAGACAGCAGGACGGAGTAGATGGTCTTGACGAAGAAGACCCCGGCCACCCGGGTCAGGTTGTTCACCACCCGCCGGCCCTGGGCCAGCACCGCGGGCAGGGAAGAGAAATCGGAGTTCAGCAGCACCACCTGGGCCACCTGCCGGGCCGCGTCGCTGCCCGAGGCCACCGCGATGCCGCAGTCCGCCTCCCGCAGGGCCAGCAGGTCGTTGACCCCGTCGCCGGTCATGGCCACCTGGTGCCCCTGTTTTTGCAAAGCCTGGACCAGCTGCTGCTTCTGCCGGGGGGAGACCCGGCCGAAGACCGAGTACTCCCGCGCCGCCCGGGCCAGATCCTCCGGCTCGGTCACCGTGCTCATGTCGATGTAGCGCTCGGCCTGGGGGAAGCCCGCCTTTTCCGCCAGGGCGGACACCGTCACCGGGTTGTCCCCGGAGATCAGCTTCAGGTCCACCCCCTCCCGCTGGAAAAAGGCCAGGGTGCCGGCGGCGCTGGGCCGGATCGGGTCGGACAGGATCACAGAGGCCAGCTTCTCCACCGGGGGCAGGGGGTTGTCCGCCGAGACCTCCTCCCGGGTGATCCCCGCCAGCAGCACCCGGCGGCCCGCCCGGAACTCCTCCTCCAGCTGGGCCAGCTCCGCCTCGCCTCCCAGCCGCTCCGGGGCCCCCACCACCAGGGTGAAATCCCGGAACCGGACGGCGCTCCACTTCCGCTCCGAGGAAAAGGGGACCTTCCCCGCCGCCGCCCACCGGTCATTGGCGGCGAAGTGGGCCTGGAGCGCCTGGAAGGTGGCGTTGTTGTCCTCCGAGGCCGCCAGGAAGGAGCCCATGATCTCCTCAAAGGGCAGGCGCTCCCCCAACTCTGTCAGCCGGACCTCCTCCACCCGCATGGCCCCCTCGGTCAATGTGCCCGTCTTGTCCAGGCAGAGGGTGTCCACATGGGCCAGGGTCTCCAGGGCATAGAGCTCCTGGACCAGCACCTTTTTCCGGGACAGGGCGGCGATGCCGCTGGCCAGGCTGATGCTGATCAGCAGCACCAGCCCCTTGGGCAGCATGCCCAGCAGGGCCGCCGCCGTGGAGACCACCGCGCCGTGCACCGCCACATCCCGGAGGAAGATGGCCTCCAGAAAGAGCAGCACCCCCAGGGGCGGGATCAGGTAGGCGGTGAAGTGGGTCACCCGCCGTATAGAGGAGAGCAGTTCGGAGTTGACCCGCCGCTGCTTTTTGGCCTCCTGGGCCAGCTGGGTGGCGTAGTTCTCCATGCCCACATGCTCCACCCGGGCCCGACAGCGGCCGCTGATGATAAAGCTGCCCGAGAGCAGGTGGTCTCCGGCGGACTTATAGACCGGGTCGGACTCGCCGGTGAGCAGGGACTCGTTGACCTCCACCTGGCCGGTCAGGATCACCGCGTCCGCCCCCACCTGCCGGCCCGAGTCCAGCTCCATCACGTCCTCCTCCACCAGCTCCTGGAGGGGCAGGTCTGAGGCCGCCCCGTCCCGGATCACCCGGGCGGTGGGCATGGACAGCAGGGAGAGCTGCTCCACCATCCGCTTGGCGTGGAGCTCCTGGAGGATGCCGATCAGGGTGTTGACCGAGATGATCAGGATGAACAGCATGTTCTTCCAGGCCCCCACCAGGGCCAGGGCGATGGCGATGAGCACATTGAACAGGTTGAACAGGGTGCACACATTGTCCCGCAGGATCTGTCTGAGGGTCTTGGTGACCTTGTCCGGCTGGATATTCTGCCGGCCCTGGAGCTTCTTCTGCTCTACCTGTTGGGACGTCAGCCCTGAATTGGCATCCGGGGCGATTGGCGATGTCATAGTGCTGTGACTCCTTTCTCTCTGGTTCCCAGCGTTTCTGCCGGCCCGTCTCTCACCCGGCGCGTATCATTACGGCGTCAATCCGGCATAATCCTTATTATTATAAATACATACGCAGCAAAAATCAATGTTCCGGCGGCAACTTCTC
>CAZAIF010000054.1:0-10500 GCA_964485125.1 uncultured Oscillospiraceae bacterium
GTTGGTGGAGGCGGGGGGAGTTGAACCCCCGTCCGAAAACACGTTCACAGGAACTTCTCCGGGCGCATTCGATTGTTTACATTCCCTCGCCGGCACGGGAACCGAAACCCTTACCGGCTCAGTAGCTTCATGATTCCTGGCCCGCTCAAAGCTTTGCGGACGCAAGTACACCGCTGAACGGTATCGCCCAGCCCGGCGCGCGGCCTAACCGGGATCGGCGGGACGCCAAAGAGGGCGTCAGGCTGCCAGAGGGGCAGCGTGCTGCTTACGCAGCAACAGCAACAGTATCGTCGTTGTTCTTTAATTTATAGGTGCCTGTTTTAAGGTGGCCAGGCGCCACCGCCCGCTATTCCTGCTTCAGCGCCCCCGTCGAAACCGGTACGCCCCCATAATACCCGTCCGTATTTTTAAGGCAGACGGGTTTTGATATGGCGAATGAAACTTAGAAACGGCCGTAGGGGTCCGCCAGCTTCTGGGGTTCCCCGTAGTCCACCCCGAAGGTCTCAACTGTGATGGACTTGATACGCTGGTCCTGGGCAGGCCGGTCATTCCGGTCCGTCTGGACGGCGGCGATGGCATCCACCACATCCATCCCGTCGGTGACCTTGCCAAAGGCGGCATACTGGCCGTCCAGGAAATCTCCGTCGGCGTGCATAATAAAGAATTGGCTGCCGGCGGAATTGAAGGCCTGGCTCCGGGCGAAGGAGAGCACGCCCCGCTTGTGAGAGAGAGGATTGGGCACCCCGTTGGCCTTGAACTCCCCCTTGATGCAGTAGCCCGGGCCGCCCATGCCGGTACCCTGAGGGTCGCCGCCCTGAATCATAAAACCAGAGATGACCCGGTGAAAGATCAGCCCGTCATAAAAGCCCTTGCCGGCAAGGGAAAGAAAATTACGCACCGACTCGGGCGCGGTCTCGGGATAGAGCTCGGCAACGATTTTGCCGCCGTTTTCCATCTCGATAGTGACAATTGGGTTCTGTGCCATAAATGTATGACCTCCTGTTTCCATTCTGTTGCGCTCAACGGTAGCGCTGGGTCTTCATGGCCCGGTCCATATCCCGCTTTGCGTCCCGCTCCGCGGCAGAGGCGCGCTTATCATAGAGCTTTTTCCCCCGGGCAAGGCCCAGCTCCACCTTCACCTTTGCGTGCTTGAAGTAGACGCTCAACGGGATCAGGGAATAGCCGTCCTGCTGGATCTTCGCGCTGAGTTTCTGGATCTCCCGCTTGTGCATCAATAATTTTCGCGTGCGCAGGGGATCCTTATTAAAGATGTTGCCCTTCTCATAGGGGGAGATGTGCATGCCGTAGAGGAAGAGCTCCCCGTTTTTGACGTGGCAAAAGGAGTCTTTCAGATTGAGCTTGCCCTGACGGATACTCTTGACCTCCGTCCCGAAGAGTTCAATGCCGGCCTCGTAGCGGTCCTCAATATAATAATTGTGAAACGCCTTGCGGTTTGTCGCCGCGACGCGTATTCCCTGACCGGACACACCGGCACCTCCCTTCCTTGCGTATAGGATCAATTTATTGTACCACATTTGTCAAGTGAGCACACAGGAAATTCGCATTCTTCGCAATTCTTGCAAAAGCATAAAATTTTCTTTGATTTTTTCCTATATGAGTGGTATACTCTGGTTATGTAAAGGACACGGTATGTTGAGCGCACTGTTCCAGCCGTGATCTTCTCCACTCTGCCAGCTTGTCGGGCTTCTTACATTTTGATAGAAGAGGGTGCATTCCTTTGTTAAAATATGTGATTCAGGGCGGAAAGCCCCTTCACGGAGAGATCAATATCAGCGGCGCGAAGAACGCCGCTGTCGCCATTCTGCCCGCCGCACTGCTGGTCAACGGCCCCTGCCGCATTGAGAATATCCCCCAGATCAGCGACGTCACATTGATCTTGGAGATCCTTCAGGAACTGGGTGCGCATGTGCGCACTATCAACCGCAATACCGTGGAGATCGACTGCTCCCATATCAGCCGCACCGACGTCTCCTATGAACTCTCCCGCCAGTTCCGCGCCTCCTATTACTTTATCGGCACTCTGCTGGGCCGCTTTGGAGATGCCCGGGTGGCCATGCCCGGCGGATGCAACCTGGGGGCCCGGCCAATTGACCTGCACATCAAAGGCTTTATGGCGCTGGGTGCCAACGTGGAGGTCCGCAACGGCTTTGTCCTGGCTCAAGCCCCCCAGCGCCGGCTGACGGGGACCCATATCTATCTGGATCAGGCCTCTGTGGGGACCACCATGAACCTGATCCTGGCCTCCGCCCTGGCCAGCGGTACCACCATCATTGAAAACGCGGCCAAGGAGCCCCACATTGTGGATCTGGCCAACTTTATCAACGCCATGGGCGGCAATATCATGGGCGCCGGCACCGACACCATCAAGATCAAGGGCGTCTCCGGCCTCCACGGCGGATGCTACTCCATCATCCCCGATCAGATCGAGGCGGGCACCTATATGACTGCGGTCGCCGCCGCTGGCGGCAGCGTGCTGATCAAGAATATCATTCCAAAGCATTTGGACTGCATTACCGCGAAGCTGATGGAGATGGGGGTCCAGATCCAGGAGATCGGCGACAGCCTGCTGGTCTCCCGGGAGGGCAAAATGCGGCATACCAACATCAAGACCCTCCCCTACCCCGGCTTCCCCACGGATATGCAGTCCCAGATCGCCGTCTGCCTCTGTCTGGCGGAGGGCACCAGCCTGATCACAGAGACCATCTGGGACAACCGCTATCGCTACACCGACGAGCTTAAGCGGATGGGCGCCAGAATCCAGGTGGACGGCAAGGTGGCCGTCATTGAGGGCGTGGGCACGCTGACCGGGGCTCCGGTGCGGGCTTACGACCTGCGAGCGGGCGCGGCCATGGTGGTTGCCGGTCTTGCCGCGGAAGGCACCACTGAAATTGACCATATCCACCATGTGGAGCGGGGCTATGAGGACATTGTCAGAAAGCTCCAGGGTGTCGGCGCCGACATTCAGCTTGTCGACTTTCCCGAGGAGTCCAGCCATCACTCCAACGTGGGATAATATAGAGCATGACAGGCGGCGGCAGTTTGCCGGCGTCTGTTTTCATGTGGTATACGGGAGGTAGAAGACCTTTGCTCGAACTTTGCACCTTGGCCAGCGGCTCCAGCGGGAACGCCGTCTTGGTTTTCAACGAAAACACTTCCCTGCTGTTTGACGCCGGGATCTCCGCCAAGCGCATCTGCGACGGGCTGCGCCAGCTGGATCTGGAGGCGAATAAGCTGGATGCGGTGCTGATTACTCACGCCCATTCGGACCACATCTGCGGCCTGCGGGTGCTGCTCAAGCGGGTGAATTGCTGTATTTATGCCACCGAGGCAGCCGGGCGGGAGATCGCCCGCCAGGTGGAAGGGGCCGCCCCGCGGCTGCGGGCCATCTATCCCCGGGAACCGATATCCATCGGAAGTCTCTCTGTTACATCCTTTTCCACCCCTCACGACGCCCCGGGCAGCGTGGGCTACACCGTCTTCGACGGCGCCCGGAAGTGCTCCATCGTCACAGACCTGGGCTTTGTCACCGAGGAGGTGCGCCAGGGTGTCTACGGCTCCCAGCTGGCCCTAGTGGAGGCCAATCACGACCCGGATTGGCTCAGAAGCGGGCCCTATCCGCCCTATCTGAAGCAGCGAATTCTGGGCGACGGCGGCCATCTGTCCAACGAGGACAGCGGCGCGCTGTGCTGCGAGCTGGCGGAGCATGGGGTGGAAAAGCTGGTGCTGGGCCACCTGAGCCAGGAGAACAACACCCCGGAGCGGGCCCGCAGCGTGGTGTGCGGCATGCTCTTCCGGCAGGGGTTCCAGCAGGTCTCGGTCACTGTGGCGCCCCGGAAAACCAGCTGTCAGCCCATTATTGTGTAATGGAGTGCTGCCATGCTGACAGTGAACGTCATTTGTGTGGGAAAATTGAAGGAGCGGTTCTATCTGGATGCCGTGGAGGAATATCGTAAACGGCTGAGCCGCTCCTGTAAATTGAATCTGATCGAGCTGCCGGAGGAGCGGCTCCCGGAGCGCCCCTCCCAGGCCCAGATCGAGGGGGCCCTGCTGCGGGAGTATGAGCTCATCGCGGCCCGGCGTCCCAAGGGCGGCGTGCTGGTGGCGCTCTGCATCGAGGGGACTGCCCTCTCCAGCCTGGAGCTGGCCCGGAAATTCACCGACTGGACGGTGGGCGGCGCCTCTCAGATCACCTTCCTGATCGGAAGCTCCTATGGTCTGCACCCCAAGGCGAAACAGGCCGCCGACTTCCGGCTGTCCATGTCTCCCATGACCTTTCCCCATCACCTGGCGCGGGTGATGCTCCTGGAACAGATTTACCGGGCCTTTCAGATCAACGAAGGGTCCCGATATCACAAATAATTTTACACTGGAGGTACCCCTATGGCTTACATGGAAACTTATCAGAAGTGGCTGGGTTCCCCTGCGCTCAGCCCCGAAGAAAAGGCGGAGCTTCAAGTCATTGCTGACGACCCCAAGGAGATCGAGAGCCGGTTCTTCGGGCCGCTGGAGTTCGGCACCGCCGGCCTGCGCGGCACTATGGCCGTCGGCCTCAACCGGATGAATATCCATGTCGTCCGCCACGCCACCCAGGCCTTTGCCGAAGTCATCAAGGCCGAGGGGGCTTCCGCCATGGAGCGGGGGGTCGTGGTCTGCTTTGACTGCCGCAACAACTCCCCCGAGTTCGCCCGGGAGACTGCCAGAGTCATGGCGGGCAACGGCATCAAGGTCAAGCTCTTTGACAGCCTGCGCCCCACCCCGGAACTTTCCTTTGCGGTGCGGGAGTACGGCGCCATCGCCGGCGTCAACGTCACCGCCTCCCATAACCCCAAGGAGTACAACGGCTATAAGGTCTACTGGGAGGACGGCGCCCAGCTGCCCCCCCAGCACGCGGACGCCATCGCCGCCAAGATGACGGAGCTGGACATCTTCGACTCCATTCAGCTGGCCGATTATGACGAGGCCCTCGCCAGCGGCATGATCACCCTGATTGGTGAGGAGACCGATGAGAAGTTCCTGGCCAATGTCATGGCCCAGGTCAACGATCCTGAGAGCGTGCGCAAGGTGGCCGACGATTTCGCCATCATCTTCACCCCCTTCCACGGCACCGGCTACAAGCTGATCCCCGAGGCCCTGAAGCGGCTGGGCATGAAGCATGTAATCTGCGTACCCGAGCAGATGGTAATCGACGGCAGCTTCCCCACTGTGGCCTCCCCCAACCCGGAGAATCCCGAGGGCTTTGCCATCGCCGTGAAGATGGCAAAGGAGCAGAACGTCTCCTTTATCATGGGCTCCGACCCGGACGCCGACCGGATCGGCATCATGGTCCGGGACAAAAGCGGCGAGTTCATCACCATCACCGGCAACCAGAACGGCGTCATCCTGCTGGACTACCTGATCGGCGCCATGAAGCGGGCCGGCAAGCTGCCGGAGAAGCCGGTGGCGCTGAAGAGCATCGTCTCCACCGAGATGGCCCGGGCGGTGGCCGACGCCAACGGCGTCCAGTGCTACGACACCTTCACCGGCTTCAAGTTCCTGGCGGAGAAGAAAAACCAGCTGGAGGAGAGCGGCCAGGGCAAGGTGATTATGGCCTTTGAGGAGTCCTACGGCTACATGTTCGGCGACTATGTCCGGGACAAGGACGCGGTTACCGCAGCGCTGATCCTGGCCGAGGCCGCATGCTACTACGCCACCCAAGGCAAGACCATGTATGACGCCCTCCAGGACTGCTACGCCAAATACGGCTACTACCGGGAGAAGACCATCAACCTGGTCATGCCCGGCCTGGACGGCATGGCCAAGATGAAGGAGATCATGGCCCGCCTGCGCCAGCATCCCCTCAGCGAGGTGGCCGGCGTCAAGGTGGTGGAGCAGAAGGACTATCAGCCCGGCACCGTCCACAACACCGTCACCGGCGAGGATTCCACCATGGAGCTCTCCGGATCCAACGTGCTGCGCTATGAGCTGGAGGACGGCACCAGCTTTATCATCCGTCCCTCCGGCACCGAGCCCAAGATCAAGGTCTATATCCTCTGCAGCGACGCCACCCAGGAGACCGCCGATGCGAAGGTGGCCAAGTACGCCGACTTCGCCCAGACCATCAAGGACTGAGCTGTTACAGATCAGAAAACAACCGATCCCCCGCGCCACAGGCGCGGGGGATCTTGCTCTGTATCAACGGGAATGAACGTGTCTGCTGTGGAAATGGAAGCCGTGCCCGCCCTGGTTTGCACCGTCAAAACCGTAGAGCCAGTTGGCTTTCAGATAGTAGAGCATCAGCACTACGGAGCTCAGGAACCAGGTCAGCGGATAGACCCAGTTGACCACGGCAATGCTCTGGAAAATGGGGGTCAGGATACTCAGGAAGGCCACGCGGACAATGCACCAGAAAGCCATCATGGTGACCATGGGGATCACTGCCCGTCCGGCGCCCCGGAGCACTGCGGACACGCAATGGGACAGGGCCAGCAGGCAGTAAAACAGGGCGCAGGTCCTGGCCTTCTGGACGCCGAACCAGATGGCCTCCGGCTCGCCGGTGAAGGCCCGGGTCAGCAGCGGGCAGAGCAGGAAGATCAGCACGCCGATCAGCTCTGCCAGGGCCACGGAGCAGAGCATTCCAAACCGGGTGCCCCGCTTGGTGCGCTCGAACTCCCGGGCCCCCAGGTTCTGGCTGACAAAGGTAGTGATGGCCATGGTGAAGCTGGTGATGGGCAGGAAAGCAAATCCTTCAATCTTGGCATAGGCGCCGCAGCCGGCCATGGCCATCTCTCCGAAGGAGTTGATGTTGGACTGGACCACCACGTTGGCCAGGGCGATGATGGAGTTCTGAAGCCCGGAGGGTAGGCCGCATTGCAGGATCAGCTTCAAGGAGGGCAGATGGAAGCGGATCTTGCGCAGATCCACATGGTTGGGCTCCTGGGTGCGCATCAGTCGGATCAGGCAGAGGAAAAAGCTGATGAAATTGGCGATGACGGTGGCAAGCGCGGCGCCGGCCACGCCCAGGTGAAACACGGCGATCATCACGATGTCCAGCACCACATTGACGATAGAGGAGATGATCAGGTATTGCAGCGGATGCTTGCTGTCCCCCACCGCCTGCATGATGCCCATACAGCAGTTGTACATGACCATTCCCAGCGCGCCGGCAAGATAGACCCGGATGTAGGCGACGGACCCGGGCAGCACCTCCGGGGGCGTGTCCATCCAGATCAAAATCTGCGGCGACGCCAATACGCCGAAGATGCTGACCGCCACTCCGGCGACCAGGCCAAGCGCGATGGCGGTGTGAACCGCCTTCTGCATTTTTTCAATATCCTTGGCGCCAAAAAAGCGGGAGACCACCACACCGGCGCCCATGGAGACGCCGTTGAACAGGCTGACCAGCAGGAACACCAGATTGCCGGTGGAACTGACCGCGGCCAGGGCGTTGTTGCCCAGCATATTGCCCACGATCAGCGTGTCGGTGATGTTATACAGCTGCTGGAACAGATTGCCCAAAAACAGGGGCCAGGCGAACCGGATGATTTTTTTCCCGATGGGCCCCTCTGTCATTCGATCCGCTGAAGCTTTTGCCGCCATAGCATGCTCTCCTCTCCGCACTTATGAGTTATCCCGGGGAAAGCCGCTGTGCGCCAAGCCCCTCTTTGGACTTTCTGTGCTGTTTTTTCTTCTCTTCCTCTGCCATCCATGATGCTCGCAGAGGTCCGCAGTGGGGCCGGCATACCTGCGGCATGCCGGCCCATGGTGTGTTTTCTTGACTGGTGATTCAAAACCGGGAGATCAGTGCTCCAGGGTCACCCGGTGAAAGACCTTTTTGCCCTTTTTGAGCATCAGGCCGTCCCCGGCCAGATCTTCGGCAGTATAGGCGGCGTCGATGGCGGTCACCTTTTCCCCGTTGACTGCGACGCTGTTCTGCTGCACCAGCCGCCGGGCCTCGCTCTTGGAGGGGGCCAGGCCGGTCTTGACCAGCAGGGTGACGATGTCCACCGGCAGGTCGCCCTCGCTCAGCGCGGTGGTGGGCATGTTGGACAGGTCGCCGCCGGTGGAGAACAGCCCTCTGGCGGTCTCCTCCGCTTTGCGGGCCTCCTCCTCGCCGTGGACCAGCTTGGTCAGCTCAAAGGCCAGGATCTCCTTGGCCCGGTTGATCCGGCTGTCCTTCCAGGTCTCCATCTCGGCGATCTCCTCCAGGGAGAGGTCGGTCAGCATCTTCAGGCACTTGATGACGTCGGCGTCGTCCACGTTGCGCCAGTACTGGTAGAAATCGTAGGGAGAGGTCTTGTCCGGATCCAGCCAGACGGCGCCGGACACCGTCTTGCCCATCTTCTTGCCCTCGCTGTTGAGCAGTAGGGTGATGGTCATGGCCTCGGCGTCGTACTTGCCCAGCTTGCGGCGGATCAGCTCCCGGCCGCCCAGCATGTTGGACCACTGGTCGTCGCCGCCGAACTGGAAGTTGCAGCCGTACTCCTGGTACAGGTGGTAGAAGTCATAGGACTGCATGATCATATAGTTGAACTCCAGGAAGCTCAGGCCGTTGGCCATCCGCTGCTTGTAGCACTCGGCCCGGAGCATATTGTTGACAGAGAAGCAGGCTCCCACCTCCCGCAGCAGTTCCACATAGTTCAGCTTCAGCAGCCAGTCCGCGTTGTTCAGCATCAGGGCCTTGCCCTCGGAGAAGTCGATAAAGCGGCTCATCTGCTTTTTAAAGCAGTCGGCATTGTGCTGGATGGTCTCCGGAGTCATCATCTTGCGCATATCGGTCTTGCCAGAGGGGTCGCCCACCATGGCGGTGCCGCCGCCCAGCAGGGCGATGGGCCGGTTGCCATGCTTCTGCATCCGGCGCATCAGGCACAGGGCCATGAAATGGCCCACATGCAGGGAGTCTGCCGTGGGGTCAAAGCCGATGTAGAAGGTGGCTTTGCCGTTGTTGATCATCTCTTTGACTTTTTCCTCGTCGGTGACCTGGGCGATCAGGCCCCGGCCCACCAACTCTTCGTACAGGGTCATGGTTCTCGTCTCCTTTTTCGCTTTTGTGGGGACGGGCGAAGAAACGCCCTCTGTCCCCTTCTTCTGGGACAGAGGGCGCAAAATATGCGCGGTACCACCTCTGGTTCACCCCTCGCTCACGCAGAGGGGCCTCAGGGAGTTCCAACAAACTCCGGCGCGGTAACGGGCGCAGCCGGCCTCTCCCCTACTGCGGCGCGAAGACCGGTTCAGGGGGCTGCTCGGAGGGGTATTCTCACAGCGCTCTCTCCCCCTTACACCGGACCGGGGGCTCTCTGCGCAGAGTGAAGCTGTGATACTCTTCCTCTTCATCGCATCTGTGGCGGATTATAGCACGGATCAGCGGTGGTTGTCAAGCACCGCCGTTTCCTGCCGGGACAAATTTGCCTCCAGAAAATCCGTCGCTGTCTGCAGCGTCTCACGACGGGCGGCATCCTCTGGCTTGGAAGAGCGCCGCAGGCCCTCCAGCTGAGATCGGGCCCGCCGCAGCAGCCAGGCCAGGTACCCCCGCCGCTCCACCTGGTCCGCCCAGGTCTCCGGCCGCCCGGCCAGCTCCTCTCCAGGGCTCAGTGGCGGCATATTGCCACCCTCTGCCACTAAAATCGGGTACCAGCGCTCCCCCTCCCGGACGACGTATTCCCGGACGATGCGCCAGCCCTCCTTGGCCAGAAACGAGCGGAGCACACTCTGGGTGCTCTGGGGCTGCAGGATCAGCCGGACGCCCTCCCTGCTCCAGGGTGCCCTGGACAGGATGCCCGCGATGGTCTCGCCCCCCATGCCGGCGATGGTGACCGTGTCGCACTCCTCCGGCGTGATGGACGCCAGACCGTCACAGAGCCGGAAGTCCAGCTGCTCCGTCACGCCGTATTCCCGGGCGGTGCGGCGGGCGTGATCCAGCGGCCCCTGCCGGACATCGGCGGCGATGGCCTGGTCAATCCTGCCGTTCAGGATCAGCCAGACGGGCAGATAGGCGTGATCCGTTCCGACGTCTGCCAGACGGGCCCCGGAGGGCACCAGCGCGGCCACAGCGGCCAGGCGGGGCGATAGTTCCAAATCGTTGACCTCCTAAACCAAAAACAGAAGAAGGCGGCCTGCGCCGCCTTCTCATCGGATGGACTGAGCAATCAGTCCTTGACCATCTTGTTCAGCTCGTCCAGAAGCGCGTCGGGATCCACACCGTGCACCATGCAGGCCTCTTCGACCGTCTCACCCCGGGAAGAGGGGCAGCCCAGACAATGCATGCCGATGGAGAGGAACAGGGGCGCGGTCTCCGGGGCGATGTCCAGGATGTCGCCGATGATGGTGGTCTTTTCGATCTTAGCCATAAAACAGCCTCCTAATCAGATTAGTGCTATTATACCCAGAATACGACGGGTTTTCAAGAGCAACCAAAAATTTTCACATTTTTCCGAATGTTACATCGTAAATCCCGCTGCACAACTGGGCTGTTTACAGAAAAAGGAGACGCCCCAGGGCGTCTCC
>CAZAIF010000055.1:0-10409 GCA_964485125.1 uncultured Oscillospiraceae bacterium
ACCAGAAACCCGGTCTACCTATATGCGTAAACCGGGTTTCTCGACAGACTGAGGCCGCCGGCCATGGCCGGCGGCCTTGGTTTGCCTTTGCCCCGGAGTGGAAGCATATCCCAGTGGAACGGCAGCTTCCCTCCCCTGTCATCCCGGGCGAAGCGAAGGATCTTCTCCCCTCCCTCTGTCTGTTGGGGGAAAGCTCCTTCGCCGCCGCGCTCCCCAGGATAACAGGACAGGGCAGCGCCTGCTCCGCCCTACAGCGCCTTCTCCATCCTGTAGTTGGTGAGGGCCACCCCCCGGCGCTCCACCCGCTGCGCCCAGAGCGCCCGGTAGCCCCGCCCCTCAAAAAAGGGCCGGGCGGTAAGGAGGCGTCCCAGGCCGCCACCCCGGCCCGCCCCGGATCTGTTTCCCCCCCTTTGGGGCGGGCCAAATGCCCCGGTTGCCATTGACATCATTTCCCGAAAGCAATTATAATGAGTGCATCAGAGGAGCCTGTCGTTTTCTGCCGCCGGCGGAGGGCGGGGCGGGGGAAAAGAAAAAGCGGCCCAATCCGCCCCGCGCCCCCAGAGACAGGCGCAGGAGGTCTTTTCCATGTATGATCTGATCGCGGTGGGCGAACTGCTCATCGATTTCACCCCGGAGCGCGCCCCGGGGGCCTCCCCGGTGCTGTACGCCCAGAACCCCGGGGGCGCCCCGGGCAACGTGCTCTCCGCCGCCGCCGCCCTGGGGGCCCGCACCGCCCTGGTCAGCCGGGTGGGGGAGGACGCCTTCGGGGATTTCCTCATCTGCGCCGCCCGGCGCCAGGGCATCGATACCGCCCACATCTCCCGGGACGGGGCGGCCCACACCACCCTGGCCTTTGTCCACCTGGACGGGCGGGGGGAGCGCTCCTTCAGCTTCTACCGGAAGCCGGGGGCCGATCTGAACCTGTCCCCGGAGCACATCCCCCCGGAGCTGTTCCCGGAGAGCGGCATCTTCCACTTCGGCTCGGTGTCCATGACCGGCCAGCCCGCCCGGGGGGCCACCCTCCGGGCCCTGGCCGCCACCCGGAAGGGCTCCTTCTCGGTGATGCCCTCCCCGGCGGAGATCGAGCTGCTGCGGGCCCAGGGCCCCCGGCGGGAGGAGGTGTGAGCCATGGTCCGCCCCATCACCCGGGACACCCTGCTGCTGTCCCGGCCCTGCGCCGCCGCCGCCCCTGAGGATCTGGCCACGGCCGACGACCTGCTGGACACCCTGCGCGCCAACGCCGCCCGGTGCGTGGGGATGGCCGCCAACATGATCGGCGTGCCCAAGCGCATCATCGCCGTGAACACCGGCTTCCTCTTTTTGGTATTGTTTAACCCGGAGATTACCAAGGGCGCCGACGCCTACGAGGCGGAGGAGGGCTGCCTCTCCCTGCCGGGGGTGCGCAAGGCCCGGCGCTGGCGCACCGTCACCGTGCGCTACCAGGACCGCTCCTTCACCTGGCGCACCCAGACCTTCACCGGCTTCGCCGCCCAGGTGATCCAGCACGAAATCGACCACTGCAACGGCGTCCTGATCTGATCTTCCCCGCCGAAAAATTCACTTGCAAACGGGGCGCAAGGACTTATATGAAGCACGAAATATCCTGCCTTTTTCCAGTCCGGCATTGACATAATACCCGGCTTTCCTTTATAATGATTTGCAAGGAAAAGCAATCTACTGGGCGCGGTTTTCCGCCTCCCCGACCAGAAAGGCAGGTCTTATTTGAATTTAAATCCGAAACTGATCGAAAAACTCAGGGAATCGCTCTCCGCTGTTCTTCCCATCACCCTGATCGTGATGGCCATCAGCGTGCTGCTGGTTCCCATCGACCTGGGCACCATCGCCATGTTCTTTATAGGGGCGCTGATGCTGATCGTGGGCATGGGCCTGTTCCAGCTGGGTGCGGAGATCTCCATGACCCCCATGGGAAAGGGCATCGGCAGCGAGGTGGCCAAGACCCGCAATCTGCCCATCATCCTGACCATCGCCTTTTTGATGGGGGCCATCATCACCATGGCCGAGCCTGACCTGCAGGTGCTGGCCGAACAGGTGCCCGCCATCCCCAACCGGGTGCTCATCGTCACCGTGGCGGTGGGGGTGGGCATCTTCCTGGCCCTGGCGGTGCTGCGCATTATTCTGAAAATCAAGCTGTCCACCCTGCTGATGGCGCTCTATCTGGCCCTGCTGGTGCTGTCCTTCTTCGTCCCCCAGGATTTCCTGGCGGTGGCGTTTGACTCGGGCGGCGTCACCACCGGCCCCATCACCGTCCCCTTCATCATGGCCATGGGCGTGGGCATCGCCAGCGTCCGGGGCGACAAGAACGCCGCCGACGACAGCTTCGGCCTGGTGGCCCTGTCCAGCGTGGGCCCCATCCTGGCGGTGCTGCTGCTGGGCTGCTTCTACAACGCCGGAGAGGCCGCCTACTCCATGCCCACCATCGCCGACGTGTCCACCACCCGGGACGTGGCCCGGGTCTTCCTGCTGGAGCTGCCCGAGTACGCCCTGGAGGTCATAACCTCCCTGCTGCCCATCGCCGGGGTGTTCCTGCTCTTCCAGCTGGTCACCCGGCGCTACCGCCGCCGCCAGCTGGGCCAGGTCGTCGTGGGCTTCCTGTACACTTTTTTCGGTTTGGTGCTCTTCCTGTGCGGCGTCAACGTGGGCTTCTCCCCGGTGGGCATGTCCTTGGGGAGCCAGCTGGCCGCCTCCCCCTGGCGGTGGCTGCTGGTGCCCATCGGCATGCTGATCGGCTACTATATCGTCAAGGCGGAGCCCGCCATCCAGGTGCTCAACCATCAGGTCCAGGACGTGACCAACGGCTCCATCTCCGCCAAGGCCATGAACCGGGCCCTGTCCCTGGGCGTGGCCGTCAGCGTGGGCCTGGCCACCCTCCGGGTGCTGACCGGGCTGCCCATCCAGTTTATCCTGATCCCGGGCTACATCCTGGCCATGGTGCTCTCCCGGCTGGTCTCCCCGCTGTTTGTGGGCATCGCCTTCGACTCCGGCGGCGTGGCCAGCGGCCCCATGACCACCACTTTCCTGCTGCCCCTGAGCCTGGGCATCTGTGAGGCCGTGGGGGGCAACGTCATGGCCGACGCCTTCGGCGTGGTGGCCCTGGTGGCCCTGACCCCCCTGATTGCCATCCAGCTGATGGGCCTGGTGCACCAGATCAAGGAGAAGAAGCTGCTGGCCCAGATGGCCGCCGAAGGCGTGGAGGAGGCCGCAGACAGCGACGACATCATCGTACTGGAGGACGACGAGGACGTCCCGGCGTCCGGCCAGGTTGAGGAGGAGTCTTCTCATGACATGTGAAAAGAGAAAAACAGAGCCCCGGGCGCTGCTGCTCATCGCCAACCCAAAGCTGGCCCGGAAGGCGGCCGCCATGTTTGACACCGCCCGGGTGCCCTTCCAGTACCAGTTCCACGGCCTGGGCACCGCCTCCAGCGAGATCATGGAGACCCTGGGCCTGGGCAGCATTGACAAGGCCATCCTGCTGTGCGTGCTGCCCCGGATCCTGGCGGACGAGATGCTGCTGAAACTGCGCCGCGAGCTGCGGCTGGGGGCCTCCAACACCGGCATCGCCGTCACCGTCCCCCTCTCCGGGGGGTCGGGAAAGCTCATCAAGATGTTGGAGGGCCAGATCGCCGAGGGAATCCCCTCTATGCAGACCGAGAGGAGCCATATGATCATGTCTGAATACGCCTATGTAATGATTTTGACCGTGGTGGACCAGGGCTTCAGTGAGGACGTCATGGGCGCCGCCCGCTCCGCCGGGGCCACCGGCGGCACCGTCTTCAGCAGCCGCCGGCTGGTCAACGAGGACACCATGAAGTTCTGGGGCATGAGCGTCCAGCAGGAGCGGGAGATCGTGGCCATCATCGCCCCCACCGAGAATAAGGTGGCCATCATGCAGGCCATCTCCGAGCACTGCGGCCTGCGCAGCGAGGCCCACGGCATCGTCCTCTCCGTACCCGTGGAGCGGGTCATGGGGATGGATTGAGCCCCCTCTCCCTGTGCATCCCAAAAACACAAGAAGAACCTTCAAGGTGCCGTGCCCCCGGGCCCTTCGCCCGGGGGTATTCGCCGCCCGCTCCGCCCGGTTTTCGCCCTCGGGCGGAGAATTTCCGCCCCCTATCCGGGGGAAAACTTGGTCAACTCCGCCAAAACGCAAAAAATTTACGCATATTTAATGCAAATCCCGCTATTGTTTGTTATAATGGCTCTAGTAAATGATCCACTTTCAGGAAAGGCGTGATCTCTAGTGGTCTCTACCCGTGCCATCATCATCATAGACCGCTGTAACGATCCCTCTGACTCCCTCCCGCTCATGCTGCGTCCCCTGCTCTTCTCCCCCGCCGCTGTCTGGCTGGCCCGGGCACTCCAGGAGACCGGCGTGGAGCGGTTTTTGCTTCTCACCGAACCTGACTTCGCCGCCGCTGTCCAGGCCGCCGCGGACTGCCTGCCCGGCGTTTCCGCCGCCGCCCAGGTCTGCGCCGGGGACGCCGCCCAGCGCTCCCAGGCGGTGCGGGATTTCGCCGCCCAGGCGGAGCCGGCGGAGGAGGTGCTGGCGGTGTGCGCTCCGGTCTGGCTGAGCTTCTCCGCCGCCGCCGCCCTGGCCGCCGGGGCGGACGTCCCCTGTCCCGCCGGGGTGTTCCGGCTCTCCGCCGGGGAGCTGGCCCGGACCGGGGAACTGCCCGGGGCCGGGGCGGAAGCCGGGGTAAAAGCGGAAGCGGACGGAACCGCCGCCCCCCTGACCGCCGGCCCCGAGGCCATCTTCCGCGTCCAGGAGCTGGCCCGGATGGACTTCAACCGCTTTCTGATGGCCCGGGGGGTGCGGATGCTCTCCCCCGCCACCGCCTATATCGACCCCACCGTCACCGTCGCTCCGGGCGCCACCCTGCTGCCCAACGTCATCCTCCGGGGGGACACCCGCATCGGCGCGAACTGCGAGATCGGCCCCGACACCATGATCCGGGACTGCACCCTGGGGGAGGGCTGCGTGGCCAACGCCAGCCAGCTCAACGAGGCGGTCTTCGGCCGGGACGTCAACATCGGCCCCTTCGCCTACGTCCGGCCCGGCACCCGGGTGGCTGACGGCTGCAAGGTGGGGGACTTCGTGGAGGTCAAGAACGCCGTCATCGGCCAGGGCACCAAGCTGCCCCACCTGATCTACGTGGGGGACAGCGACGTGGGGGCCCACTGCAACTTCGGCTGCGGCTCCATCACCTGCAACTACGACGGCAAACACAAATACCGCACCACTGTGGGGGACAACGTGTTCATCGGCTGCAACACCAACCTGGTGGCCCCGGTCACCGTGGAGGACGGGGCCTTCACCGCCGCCGGCAGCACCATCACCGACACCGTCCCCGCCGACGCCCTGGCGGTGGCCCGCGCCCGGCAGGTCCACAAGCCCGGCTGGGCCCGCCGCCACCGGGAGCAATCCTGAGTCATCCCTGCGGCAGGGCCGCTGATGAAAACAGGAAATCAGGAAAAGACGAGAACCCAACGAAACAACAGAGCTGAGAAAACAGAACAGAGATAAAGAAAGAAGGATGGAATCTTATGATCTCTCACGGCAAGGACATCAAGATCTTCAGCGGCAACTCCAACCCGGAGCTGGCCAAGGCCATTTGCGCCAAGCTCCAGCTCCCCCTGGGCAGCTCCGAGGTGCGCACCTTCTCCGACGGTGAGAGCGCCATCTCCATTTACGAGACCGTCCGGGGCAGCGACGTGTTTGTCATCCAGTCCACCTGCATGCCCGTCAACGACAACCTGATGGACCTGCTCATCATGATCGACGCCCTGAAGCGGGCCTCCGCCGGCCGGGTGACCGCCGTCATCCCCTACTTCGGCTACGCCCGCCAGGACCGCAAGACCAAGCCCAGAGATCCCATCTCCGCCAAGCTGGTGGCCAACCTGATCACCCGGGCCGGAGCCGACCGGGTGCTGACCATGGATCTGCACGCCAACCAGATCCAGGGCTTCTTCGACATCCCGGTGGACAACCTGCTGGGCGCCCCCCTGTTCGTGGACTACTTCAACCAGAAGTACGCCGACGTCCACGATGACACCATGGTGGTCTCCCCCGACGTGGGCAGCGTGGCCCGGGTGCGCTCCTTTGCACAGAAGATGAACATGCCCATGGCCATCGTGGACAAGCGCCGCCAGCGGGCCAACTCCTCCGAGGTCATGAACATCATCGGCGACGTGCGGGACAAGCACGTCATCCTGCTGGACGACATGGTGGACACCGGCGGCTCCCTGTGCCACGCCGCCGAGGCCCTGGTGACCATCGGCGGCGCCCGGGACGTGGTGGCCGCCGCCTCCCACGGGGTGCTCTCCGGCAAGGCCGTGGAGCGGATC
This sequence comes from uncultured Oscillospiraceae bacterium, assembly GCA_964485125.1. GTDB lineage: Bacteria > Bacillota > Clostridia > Oscillospirales > Oscillospiraceae > UMGS1766. Next base: position 6,364 of record CAZAIF010000055.1, read on the forward strand.
GAGCAGAGCTGCATCAAGGAGCTGTTCTTCCTGAACACCATCCCCGCCAGCGAGGCCGCCAGGAAGTGCGAGAAGATCAAGTACGTCAGCGTGTCCGAGGTCTTCGCCGAGGCCATCAGCCGCATCTTCAACGAGACCTCCGTCTCCCCCCTGTTCCAGTAAGCATTTCCCGCCCACATCCACAACATCAAATTCACCCGGGGGGTACTGCGGCGCAGTACCCCTTTCGGTGCTCTGCCCGGAGGTTTTCCCTATGATCGTCAATCTCTTCGGCCGCCGGGGCGGCCAGCCGGCCAAGTCCTCCTCCCTGGACTGGATCCTGGTCTTTCTGGGCAACCCCGGCGACCAGTACGAAAACACCCGCCACAACGTAGGCTTTCTGACCGCCGACGCCCTGGGGGAGCGGCTGAACAAGCCCATCCAGCGTCTGAAGTTCCGGGCCCTGACCAACGCGGCGGAGTATGGCGGCTGCCGGGTGCTGCTGATGAAGCCCACCACCTATATGAACCTCTCCGGCGAGGCAGTGCGCCAGGCGGTCCAATTCTACAAGCTGCCCCCGGAGCGGGTGCTGGTGGTCTGCGACGACGTCTCCCTGCCGGTGGGCAAGCTCCGGCTGCGGAAGAGCGGCTCCGCCGGGGGGCACAACGGCCTGCGCAGCATCATCGGCCAGCTCCACTCCGACCAGTTCCCCCGGCTCAAGATCGGGGTGGGCCAGAAGCCCCACCCGGACTACGACCTGGCGGATTGGGTGCTGGGCAAGTTCTCCAAGGAGGACCGGAGGGTCATCGACGCCGCGGTGGAGCGGGCCCTGGACGCCATTGAGTGCGCCCTCTCCCAGGGGATCGACAAGGCCATGAGCCGCTACAATGGCTGAACCCCGGCCTGGCGGGGCAGGGAGAAATTCCCATGTCCCAAAATCCGCCTGCATACTTTTCCATAATTTTCTATAATCTGTAAACAGGCTGTGCCGCCCCCTGCGGGGGCGCCGAAACGGCTCCGGTCTCACCCCTGTTTCCGGAACACCGGTTCAAACCATGCCCTGGCGGGGAGCCGCGCTTCCCGCCCTGTTCTGCTGTGCAAAGAAGGAGATCAAAGCATGCGCTCCCTGCTCAATGCCCTGAAGCGGGTACCCGAATTTGAAGATTTGCTGCTGCGCATCGACGCGGGGCGCTGTCCCGTGGCCGCCTCGGGGCTGTCGCCGGTGCACCGGGCCTTTGTGGCCGCCGGCATCGCCCTCCGGATGGAGCGGCCGGTGGTGGTGCTCTGCGCCGACGAGGCGGAGGGGGCCAAGCTGGCCCGGGATCTGGCCGCCCTGCTGGAGCAGGCGCCGGTGCAGCTGCCCGCCCGGGAGTTCACCTTCCACACCGCCGCCACCGTATCCCACCAGTGGGAGCAGCGGCGGCTGGCCGCCCTCCATGCCCTCGCCCGGGGGAAGGCCCCGGTGACCGTGACCACGGCGGAGGGCTTCCTCCAGCGCACCCTGCCCCCCGAGGCCCTGGAGCGGGCCTGCTTCACCCTGCGGGTGGGGGAGAGCTACGACCTGAACGGGCTGTGCGACCAGCTCACCGCCGCCGGCTATGTGCGCTGCGAGCAGGTGGAGGGCCCGGGCCAGTTCGCCCTCCGGGGGGGCATCCTGGACTTCTACTCCCCCGCCGCCCCCCAGCCGGTCCGGGGGGAGTTCTGGGGGGACGAGCTGGACAGCATGGGCTACTTCGACCCGGCCACCCAGCGCCGGGTGGAGAACGTCCAGGCGGCGGAGGTGCTGCCCGCCGCCGAGACCCTGCCCCGGCTGGCCCCCGGCGGGCTGCTGGGGCTGGCCGGGGACATCGACAAGCGCCGGGAGCAGGTGGCCGCGGCCAACAGGCGCCGCAAGCTGGACCACTACGCCGCCCTGACCCAGACTCTGGAGTCCGACGCCCGGGCCTTTGCCGAGCTGGGCAGCTTCCCCGCCGCCGACCGGTATATGGACCTGATCTGCCCGGACTTCGCCTGTGGGGCCGACTATCTCCCCGCCGACGCCATTCTGCTTTTCTGCGATTCCCCCCGGGTGGGGGAGTCGGCCAAGAACTACCGCTGGCGCCAGGGGGAGGACATCGCCGCCCTGCTGGAGAGCGGGTTGCTCTGGGGCGAGACGGCCAATTTCTCCGCCGACTACGCCCCCCTGTGCAAGCGCCTGGCCCGGGACTTCCCGGTGGTCTACCTGGACAGCTTCCTGGTGGGGGAGTACCCGGCCATGCCCCGGGCCACCCTGAGCTTCACCTGCAAGCAGCTGCCCAGCTTCGGCACCAGCCTGGAGGCGGCGGCGGCGGACCTGCGCCACTATCAGAAAAATGGGGCGGCCTCCATCGTGCTCTGCTCCACCCAGGGCCAGGCCAAGGCCCTGGGGGACCTGCTCCGGGAGCAGGGGGTGCCCTCCGCCCTGGACTTCGACCTGAAGGAGCTGCCCCAGCCCGGGGAGACCACCCTTACCGTGGGCGGCCTCTCCGCCGGCATGGAGTGGGGGGGCATCGCCATCCTGACCGAGGGCTCCGCCCCCCTCTCCGGGGCCAGGGCGAAACAGCCCCGCTCCCGGAAGCAGCAGAAGGCCACGGGCCGGCAAAAGCTCCAGTCCTTCACCGACCTGTCCCCGGGGGACCTCATCGTACACGAGCAGCACGGCGTGGGCCGGTTCGTGGAGATGACCACCATGAAGATGGACGGGGTGGTCAAGGACTATATCAAGATCGCCTACGCCGGGGCGGACACCCTCTACGTCCCCGCCACCCAGCTGGACCTCATCAGCAAGTATATTGGCGGCGGCGAGGACGCCCAGGAGCACGCCAAGCTGAGCCGGCTGGGGGGCGCCGACTGGGCCCGGGCCAAGTCCCGGGCCAGGAAGGCCACAAAGGAGCTGGCAAAGGGGCTGATCCAGCTCTACGCCCAGCGCCAGCGCCAGCCCGGCTACGCCTTCCACCCCGACGACCCCTGGCAGCGGGAGTTCGAGGACAAGTTCGAGTACCAGGAGACCGCCGACCAGCTCCGCTGCGTGGCGGAGATCAAGGCGGACATGGAGCGGCCGGTGCCCATGGACCGGCTGCTCTGCGGCGACGTGGGCTACGGCAAGACCGAGGTGGCCCTCCGGGCGGTGATGAAGTGCGTGCTGGAGGGCAAGCAGGCCGCCATCCTGGTGCCCACCACGGTGCTGGCCAACCAGCACTACCAGACCGCCCTGCGGCGGTTCGAGGGCTATCCGGTGCGCATCGCCGTGGTCAGCCGCTTCCAGACCGGCAAGGAGCTCAAGCGCATCCTGGCCGACCTGTCCGCCGGGCTCATCGACGTGCTGGTGGGCACCCACCGGCTGCTCCAGAAGGACGTGGCGTTCAAGGACCTGGGGCTGCTGGTGGTGGACGAGGAGCAGCGCTTCGGGGTCACCCACAAGGAGCGGCTCAAGGAGATCTCCCGTCAGGTGGACGTGCTCACCCTGTCCGCCACCCCGATCCCCCGCACTCTGAACATGGCCCTGTCCGGCATCCGGGACATGTCCACCATCGAGGAGCCCCCCCAGGACCGGCTGCCGGTCCAGACCTATGTGCTGGAGCACGACTGGTCGGTGCTGGGGGACGCCATGCGCCGGGAGACCGGCCGGGGCGGCCAGGTCTACTACCTCCACAACCGGGTGGACACCATCGAAAAGACCGCCGCCTACATCCAGGGCATGCTGGGGGAGGAGGTCACCGTGGCGGTGGGCCACGGCAAGATGACCCAGGAGGAGCTGGCCCGGGTCATGGAGCGGATGGTGGAGGGGGAGGTGCAGGTGCTGGTGTGCACCACCATCATCGAGACCGGCATCGACATCCCCAACGTCAACACCCTGATCATCGAGGACGCCGACCGGATGGGCCTGGCCCAGCTCCACCAGATCCGGGGCCGGGTGGGCCGCTCCAGCCGCCGGGCCTACGCCTATCTGACCTACCGCCGGGGCAAGGTGCTCACCGAGGTGGCGGAAAAGCGGCTGTCCGCCATCCGGGAGTACGCCGAGTTCGGCTCCGGCTTCAAGATCGCCATGC
>CAZAIF010000056.1:0-10383 GCA_964485125.1 uncultured Oscillospiraceae bacterium
ATCTTCCGCAGCAAGTGATCTCCCGGAACCATCTCCTCATAAACTTACAAATTCAAACTGTTCTCGATTTTCTGCGTTCTTTACCAGCATGTTTATCACCCCACACCATTATACCGCATTCTTTTCCACAATACGAGAAAAAGGCCACCTTCCGGTGACCTTTTTCGACAGGCTGAGACGATGCCTGACCGCATCGTCTTTTTTTCATCCACTAAACAGCGCCGCCAATGCAGCACAGGCTGCTATGATGAGCAGATACACAACCATCACCTTGGTGCCAAAGCTGTTTTTAAATAAGCGCCATTCGGCCTGACGGTCCTTGCCTGGTCTTCTGCCACAATAGGGACAAACGCTGGCGCGATAGGAAATCATTTTGCGGCAGCGCTGGCACTCTTTGACCTCGCTTTTCTCGTTTTTGGAATCCGACCTGATGCCCTTAAAAAAGCCAAATGACCACAAATCCCCAGCAAGCACCTAAGATTGATTCCATGCAACTCATCTCCTTTGCGTTTAGTAGACTTAGCCATTGTGTTAAGCGAAAGCAAACGTTGTTTAAGCGTATTATAATTATATTCGACAAATATCTTTACAAACTCCGCCATCTCGTCGAGAATGCTTTTCTGCGCCTCAAAAGGTGGCGAGGCATTGCTGCGCGCTATGCTAAAAACGCCGCTTCTTTCGTTGCCGCTGTCCATATTCGTTGTATTGCTATTTGGCGCCTTGTTTATTGACGACACCATCTAGGGCTTCCGTGCGCCCTCTGCGTTCTCTCGTGCTGAGCGTGCCGCGTCAAGAGAAATGCGCGAAAAGAGGCTGCCGCTGTTGCTCAAGCGCTCAGGTCGGATTTTGAAGCAGATACAATCGTAGCATAGTTTTCAGCGGATCAGGTTTATTGACGGATGGCTCTGGAGCGGCTCCTCACTCAACCACTTTCTTTCTGGGCGGGGTATAGGTGTTATGCGCGTCCATAGTCTCGTATGGCTCAGGCCAGGGGACGGTGTTGGCCGGCTTCTGCAGCAGCGAATAGGGCATGTGCAAGGGGCCGGGATCGGTAACCGGGGGCGGGCAGCCGCCACTGCCGCCCTGGGGCGCAAGCCCCTCCTCGCCGGGCTGGGTCAGCCGGGCGTACTCCGCCGCTGCCCAGTTTGTACAGTCCAGGGTACCGGGGATGTCCGGGCAGACATGCTCGTGGAGATATTTCCACTCCCCGTCCTCACAGATGAAGTCGGAGCCGTAGCGCTCCCACAAAATCATGCAGTACTTCTGGTGCTCCTCGGTCAGACGGGAGTGGATGACGCCGGGGGTGATAAAGGAGCCCCGGGCGGTCTTCCCGTCGGCGGCCACCTCGATGATGTCGGTGACCAGGGTATGGACCGAGGCCTCCAGCAGCGGCCGGGGGTCCTTTCCCCCCACCTCGGGATAATATTCATAGAGCTTCAGCCAGTTCTCCATGGCTTGGGCGTCGTACCGGGTCACGGAGCCGTACCAGACCTGGTCAAAGCCCCGCATCCGGCCAAAGGCGTGGGCCCAGGAGCACTCGTCAGAGTGGGACCAGATATTGCCCCACTCTCCGGTGGCATCGGCCCGGCCGTGATAATAGGCGTGCTCCGCCTTGACGTTCTCCACTTCCTGAGACGCGGCCGCATTGCGAACCCGTTCCTCCAAAGTCAACGCTTTCATTTGTAGTCGTGGCCTCCTTTCGCCCCGAACTGGAAAGTCTTGGGCTTGTGGTATCCCTCCGGACCGTAGCTGATGTCATCCGACCAGTGCTCATAGGGCTGCGGCATGGGCGGATAATTGTCCCACCAGTTGAACGTCTGGTCGTGGACCAGCATGGGGATGGTTGGCGTGCCGAACTCCACGGCCACCGGATCAGTGGCATAGTCCACATAGACCGGGTCCTCCTCGTTGTTGGTGCCGGCCTCGCACACCAGGTCGTTTGCAATCATGATGTGCCAGATCTTCCAGCCGCCGGCCTCCCGGACGAAGTCGACGCCGATCTTCTCCGGCATCCACAGGGCCAGAGCGGTGCCGTCCCCCCTGGGGCGGGTCTCCTGGGCGATGGAGTACCACATTCCCTTGGCGGTCTGGCCGTCTCCGGCCTGCCGCACTAGGCCGGTGGTCACCGGGTGGTTGCTCAGGTAGCCGGTACCGTCCCCCATCTCGGCAGCATGGCGGTCCACATAGTAATCTCGGATGGCGTCCATACCCACATAATAGCCTGTGTTGCGGCCAAAGGAGGCGGTCTTCCGGTGCTCTGGCTCGGAGACCCAGAGCTCGTCCAGCTCCCGGGCGCGCCACTCGTTAGCGATATAATAGGCCCGGCGGTGCATCACTTTTTTGATGTTCTCCACATCCCAGACCCGGAGCATGGTCTCTTCCGTTGTAAACTGTCTCATGTCGGCGCCTCCTCTCAAATTCCGTAGCTAAAGGTATCGGAAAAGGTCTGATAGGGCTCCGGCAGCTCCGGAACCGGCGTCAGGGGCCGGTCAGGCCGGTAATACTCCCGCACTGTCTTCTCCACCGTAAAGGCCGGATAGGAGAAGGCCGCCACATCGGCAAACTCCGGCAGCTGAGGATAGGGCTGCTCCGGCTTGCCCCAGGACTGGCCGCAGATGCAGTCCACGTCGTTGACATAGAGCAGATGCCAGATCTTCCAGCCCTCCGCCTCCCGACGGAAGTCGGCGGCAAAGTACCCCCAGGTCCAGTTGGCCACCGGCCCGGCGCCGCCCACCTCGTTGTGGGCCCCCAAGCTGGCCCAAAGCCCCTTGGCAGTCCGGCCGTCACCGGCCACTTCGATCAGGGGGCTGTACAGCGGCTCCACCTTAAAGGGTCCGATGCCGTAGATCTCCTCATCGGACTTACCGCCCAGCTGCTCGGGGAACTTCTGTTGCAAGGCCTTGGCCACCAGAAGATTCCTGGCCTCCACAGCCTGATAATAGCCCGCTACCGCCTCCCGGCCCACATAGTAGCCGCCGTTGAAGCCCAGGCAGAGATCATCGCCGGCGCTCCAGAACCGGCCCAGGATCTCCTGTTCCCGGTTCAGCAGCACCAGATTGACATACTTGCCCATCAGATTTTTGATCGCTCGCTGGTCCTCCCACTGTTGGACCAGCTGTTCAGTGGTATACATCCGGTACTCGCTTCCTTTCCTTTTATTCTACTCTGGGCCCCTGCACCTGGACGGCCGGGTGCCTGCGCACCAGTGCCACCAGCCAGATGGACGCGCCCAGACTGGTCAGAGCGCCCAGCAGATAGTGCAGCTCCTCAAAAAACAGGGACGGATTCAGCGCCACAAAGCCCGCCTCCATCAGGGCCCAGACGGCCAGGATCGCCATCTGGGCTATAGCAAAGCGGCCCAGGCGGCGGTAACCGGCGTAATAGCTCCGGATCTCCCATTTCTCCCTGGCGATGAGGAAATTGAACAGCCCTATCAGCAAAAATATCATGGGCACCAGGACTAAGATTCCAGGCAAAGCCACAAAACGGTTCATCCCACCCTCAGCGGGGGTGAGCTGGGCGTAAAGATAGGCCGCGATACTGGCCGTAACAGCCAGGGAAGTCTGCCATTTCAGCCGCCGCTGTAGCCCCTTCTCTCGGAAGCCGTAGTACTCCCCCACATAGACCAGAACAGAACGGGCTCCCTTCCCATCTTTCCTAGGCTGTTTCTCCCGCTTATATCCGTCAAAATACCAGCTCCCGCGTGGTTTCATCGCGTCCTCCTATGCGCTGCAGCCGCATTCCTTCGGATGCCGACGCATCCGCCAGAATACGGCTGCCGAATTTGTTTGCAGTTGGTTTACAGGTTGTTCAGCTCCCTAACATAGTGGCAGGCGCAGAAGTGGTTGGGCTGAACCTCCTCGACCCGGGGCAGCTGGGTATGGCATTTCTCCGTCGCATGGGGGCAGCGGGCGGCAAACCGGCAGCCTGGCTTCGGGTTGATGGGGGAGGTGACCTCGCCGCTCATAACAATGCGCTTGCGCTCCACATGAATGGAAGGAATCGGAATCGCGGAGAGCAGGCCCTTGGTGTAGGGGTGCAGGGGCTGCTGGAACAGCTCCTTGGAGTGGCATTTCTCCACCATGCAGCCCAGGTACATGACCATGATGTCATCTGAAATATGCTTCACCACCGACAGGTTGTGGGTAATGAACATGTAGGTCAGGCCACGCTCCTGCTGCAGATCCTGCAGCAGGTTCAGAATCTGGGCCTGGATGGACACATCCAGGGCGGAAACAGGCTCGTCGCAGACAATGAACCTGGGCTCTACGGACAGCGCCCGCGCGATGCCAATGCGCTGGCGGCGGCCGCCGTCCAGCTCATGGGGGTAGGAGAAGGCAAACCGCCGGGCCAGGCCAACGGTGTCCATCAGCTCCGCGACCCGCTTCTCGAGCTCCCTCTTGTTCCTGCAGAGCTTCATAACCCGCATGGGCTCCGCGATCAGGTCGCTGACGCACTTGCGGGGATCCAGGGATGAGGCGGGATCCTGAAAGATCATCTGGATGTTTTTGTGAATGGTCTTCTTCTGGGCCTTGGTGGGCCGGGTTACATCCTCCCCGTTGAAGTAAATGGAACCGCTGGTGGACTCATGCAGAGACATGACCGTGCGGCCCAGAGTGGACTTGCCGCAGCCGGACTCTCCCACCACGCCCAGGGTGGTGCCCTCGTTGATGGAGAAGTTCACCGCCTCTACCGCGTGCAGCGGGCCCTTGGGTGTCTTATAGTATTTGCAGAGGTCCACGACCTCCACCAATTTATGGTCGCTCATCTCACTTGTCCTCCTTTCCCAGCACATCGTTGCCCGGATTGGAGGTGGGCAGGCCGTGATTGTAGGCTAATTCGTTGATCTTTTCATCGGGGAAATACAGCCCGATGCCCTTGTCGCAGTGATGACAGCGGCACAGGTGGCCGGGGCTGATCTCCTTCGCTGGTGGGATCTCCTTCTCGCAGAGCTCGTCTGCATAGGGGCACCGGGGGTGGAATGGGCAGCCGGTGGGCAGGTTGGCGGGATCCGGCATCAGACCCCGGATGGGCATCAGGCGCTCCGAATCCTTCTCCAGGGAGGGAATGGAATTGAAGAGGCCCTGGGTATAGGGGTGCGCGGTGTGATCGAAGATATCCTCCAGGTTGCCGTACTCCACGATCTGGCCGGCATACATGATCGCCACGCAGTCGCAGGACTCCGCCACAATGCCCAGGTCATGGGTGATCAGGATCATGGAGGTGTTGAATTCCTTCTTCAGATCGTTGATCATCTCCATGACCTGCGCCTGAATAGTCACATCCAGGGCGGTGGTAGGCTCGTCCGCCAGCAGCAGCTTAGGGTTGCAGGCCAAGGCGATGGCGATGACGACACGCTGCTTCATGCCGCCGGAAAACTGATGGGGATAATCCCCCGCCCGGTCAGGGCCGATGCCCACCTTGCCCAGGATGTCAATCATGCGCTTCTGGGCATCAGCCTTGGTGCAGTTCTGATGGCGCAGGATCACCTCCGCCACCTGGTCGCCCACGGTCATGACTGGGTTCAGGGCGGTCATGGGGTCCTGAAAGATCATGGAAATCTCGTTTCCCCGAAGATCCTGGACCTCCTTTTGCGACATCTGCATGATGTCCCTGTCCTTATAGGTGATGGAGCCGGACAGTATCTTCCCCGGCTCCGGCACCAGGCGGAGGATGCCCAGGGCGGTGGTGGTCTTGCCCGCACCGGTCTCTCCCACCAGGCCCAGGGTCTTGCCCGCGTCTACGGACAGGCTGATGCCGTTGACCGCCCGGACGTCGCCGTCCTCGGTCTGGTAATGGATCGTCAGATCCTGAATTTCTAACAAACTCATAGATGCGCCCCCTCTTTACTTACGCATGCGCGGGTCCATGGCATCGCGGAGGCCGTCGCCCAGCAGATTGAAGGCCAGCTCCGCAACCACGATGAACAGCGCCGGAAACACGATGACGTGCCAACGGTCCGCAAAGTTATAGATATTGTCCAGGCCGTTGTTCAGAATATTGCCCCATTCCGGGGTGGGGGGCTGGACGCCCAGGCCCAGGAAGGACAGGCCGGCAATGCCCATGATGGCGCCGCCGATATACAGGGAGGTCTGCACAATGATGGGGGCCAGGGTGTTGGGGATTACATGGGTCAGGATGATCCTAGCGTTGCTCTCTCCAAAGGAGCGAGCCGCCTCAATGTATTCCTGGCTGTTGATCAGCATGGTGGATGAGCGGAGCTGGCGGGCAATCATGGGCACGGTGCCCACAGCCAGGGCCAGGGCGGTGCTGATGACGCCGGAGCCCAGGGCCACGGAGACGCAGATGGCCAGCATCATGCCCGGAATGGACATGATCACATCCATGACCCGCATCAGGACCGAGTCCACATACTTGCCGAAGAAGCCGCACAGCGAGCCGATGATCATGCCCGCCACAATGCCTATGGCCACGGAGAGGATTGCGATCAGCAGGGAATAGCGGCCGCCCACCAGCAGGCGGGTCAGCAGGTCGCGGCCATAATCGTCAGTCCCCATCCAGTGGGCCTTGCTGGGGAGCTGGAAGCGCTGCGACAGGTCCTGGGCCGTGTAGTCATAGGGGCTGATGAAAGTGGAAAAGATGATGGCCAGCAACAGGATGACCAGAAAAATCAGGCACGCCATGCTCACCTTGTTCTTTTTCAGGCGGTGCCAGACCTCGCCCATATTGCTGCGCTTTTTCAGGCGCACCGGCTCGGTGTCCGGCTTCTTGACAGGTGGAAGTTTTGTCGCCATCTCGCTCAGCCCTCCTCTGCGGCCGGAACCGCCTTCTTCTTTTTCTTATTGCCGCCGGTATACTGCGCCATAATCCTGGGATCCACAAAGGCGTAGGCGATATCCGTCAGCAGGTTTGCCAGGGCCACCACAATGGCGCAGATCACCACGCAGCCTTGGACGGTGATAAAGTCCTTGGACATAATGGAGCTGTTGATCAGCATTCCCATGCCGGGGATATTGAAGATCATCTCCACCAGGATGGAGCCCGCCAGACAGGTGCCCAGGCCGGAGCCGACCATGGTCAGGATCGGGATCAGAGAGTTTTTCAGCACATGGCGGGAGATGATCTTGCCCTCTGTGATGCCCTTGGCCCGGGCGGTGCGGACATAATCCTGACGGATGACCTCCAGCACCGACGATCGGGTCATCCTGGCATTTTGCGTAATGGGCCCGATGCCCGCCGCGACAACGGGCAGCACAAAGTTCCTCCAGGAGTCCGCGCCGGAGACCGGGAACCAGCCCAAAGTCAGGGCGAACACAACCATTAGGATCACGCCCACCAGGAAGCCGGGCATGGCGTTCATGATGACGGCAAAGGCAGTGGTGATATAGTCCAGGGCGGAGTTCTGGTGCAGCGCCGCAATCAGGCCCAGCGGGATTCCGACACAGACGGAAACCGCCATGGCCCCCAGTCCCAGCTTCAGGGTATTGGGAATCCGGCCGCCCAGCAGCTCCCAGACCGACTTGGCGTACACATAGGAATCACCCAGGTCGCCGCGGCAAAGGCCCAAAATATAGTCCACCAGCTGGACAATGTAGGGCCGGTTGAGCCCCATGCTCTCGCGCATGGCCGCCAGCTTTTCCGGGTCGTTGGCGGCCATGCCCAATTTAACCATGGCGGGGTCCGTGGTGCTGAAGAAGTTGATGGTAAAAATCACAATCACCGCTCCCAGCAGGACAGGAATGATCATCAGAAGGCGCCGGATGATATATTTGGTCATAAATTTGCCTCCTTGGGGAAATAGGGAAATCAAAGTGGCGGCAGGTTATTCTGCCGCCACTCTGCTTTAGGTATCGTGGGGGGCTGAAGAAGCTACAGACCTCAGTCGGTCAGCAGGGTAGGATCGACCTGGTTGGAGGTGTCAATGGCGGCCTCGAAGCTGGAGTGGGTATCCAGAACGCCGTAGTTCTTGGTGCCGACATAGACGGGGACATACAGGTAATTCTCATAGATGGTCTCGATGAACTGCTGATAAAGCTCCGTCCGCTCCGCCTGATCCTCGCTGGCCTGCGCGGTCTCATACAGCTCTACCAAGGTGGAATCCGTCACCCGGAGCAGTTCGTTGTTCGAGAGGGGGCCAAACTGCTGCAGCAGGTTGGCGGGGTCGTTGCCGGAGCCGTTGGAGCCGGTGCTCATGGTCATATCGTGCTCGTTGGCCAGCAGCGTGGGCAGGATGGTGGCAAAGTCGGCAAGGCCGGTCAGATCCAGGTTGATGCCGATGGCGGAGGCATAGGCCTGGGCCGCTTCAAACAGGGCGGAGTTCCAAGAGGTGCTCTCCGCATAGACGTAGATCGTCAGGGGGTTGTCGGTGGAATAGCCGGCCTCGGCCAGATACGCGGCGGCGGCGTCGGGATCATACTCATAGACGCCCAAATCCTCATACGCCCAGCAATCTTCTCCCACCAGGGAGCTGGCCGTCATGTAGACGCCCTCACCCAGGGACTCGACCATGCTCTCCACGTCCAGGCAATGGGCGAAGGCCATGCGGACATTGATGTCGCTGAAGGTGCCGGTGGTGTTATCCCCAGAGGCCAGCGCGAAGCCGTAAACGGCATTTTCAGCCTTCTGGATCAGGGAAGCGCCGGAAACGGCGCCATCGCCCAGATTATTGATGTAGGTAGTGTCCGTCACATAGATGGCGTCCAGATTGCCATCCTGGAAATCGGCATAGCGGGTAGACTCCTCAGAGTAGAAGTACACGTTGAACTCGTCATAGTAAGGCTCTTCGCCCCAGTAATAAGGATTGCGGACCAGGGTGTACTTCACGGATTCCTCCCAGCCGGAGGTGTCCGTCTCGCCGTCGCCCTGGAGCATGTAGGGGCCGGTGCCGATCAGCCAGTCGGCGTTGTCCGCGTCAAAGGTTTCGCTGTCCAGGATCATGCAGCTGGCGTTGCCCAGCAGGTCGATGAGGGCCGCGTCGTAGTTGTTCATGGGGATGACCAGGGTATATTCGTCCTGAATCTCGGCCTCCGCCAGGTTCAAAGCGGTATACATGGATTCGGTGCGAGCTTGGCTGGCCATGTGATTGATCGTGAAGAGGACATCCTCGGCGGTCATTTCATTGCCGTTGGAAAACTGAATCCCTTGCTTCACAGTGATCGTCAGCGCCTCTGCGGTATAGTCCACGCTCTCCGCCAGCTTCAGGGTCATATTGCCGTCCTCATCCACCGTCCAAAGGGTTTCGCCCACGGCGTGGACCAGGAAGTTGCCGGAGTTGGTCTGCAGGTCAGAGGCTGGGTCAAAAGTGGTGGAGTTGGCGTCGGTGCCGTAGTTGAACACCTTGTAGTCATCGTCATCGGTGTCATCGGTGTCGTTGGTATCATTGGTATCCGAGGAAGCGGCATCTCCGCTAGAGGTTCCGGCATCCCCCTCCGAGGTGCTGCCACAGGCGGCCAGGCACAGAACCAGCGCCAGCGCCAGGCACAGTGCTAGCAATTTTTTCAATTTTGTCATTTTTGTCCTCCTTTATAATCGCATGGGTTGTTCCGGCCCTTATTCAGGGTCTGGCATTAAATATTTTAAACTTTTATTAAGCTTTTGTCAACTTGCGAGAACAATTTTGTCAATTTGCCGAAACTTTTGATTATATTTTGGTTGTCTCGCCAATTTTTATTTGCTAAGTATTTATAGCACGGATGGCTGGATCAGGCCGGTATAGGCGCCGGGCACACCAGGGGTGTTCGCGCTGTCCACGGGCACGGGCAGCCGCTGGTCACCCGGCGGCTGCCAGCTGTACACCCGTCCAACATCATTACCGGGATGGCCTTAAGATCAAATCCCGCTTCCATGGCTGCTGACTGGATTGCCGTTTCCTTGTCCATCATTTTGAATGCGGCGCATGGATGTATGGAACGAACGCCGTCAGGTGTTCAACTTGAATTTACAATCATCCACGTAAAAATTTCGGGGATCGTGTCCACAATGGCATACGCATAGAGCATGATATACGTCCAGCGGAGGAAGCGCGTCAGGCGTTTGACACGGGAACCGGTGCGCTTTTCCTGCTCAGCCTTTTCATCACCCCCTTTCCATTCGCGCAAGTCAAATCGTCTCTGTTTCCAGTCCAATTCTGCATGGGGATCACCTCCACAGGGGCCGAGCCGTCGTTTTGACCAAAGAAAACCTTTTTTTAACCATCTCTTTACGCAAAACATATCATACCGTCCTGTCTCTGTCAACAGCGAAAGGAAAATTTTGTCTCTTTTTCTGTCAGGAGCCTCCCCAGCCCGCCGGGGGGGCTCCGCTGCCCCCAGGGCAGACGGCGTCGGAAGCGAATAATGACAAGCGGCCCGCCCCTCTGAGGGGCGGGCCGCTTCAGTCTGTCGAGAAACCCGGTCTACGCACATAGGTAGACCGGGTTTCTGG
>CAZAIF010000057.1:0-10359 GCA_964485125.1 uncultured Oscillospiraceae bacterium
CAGACCCTCCAGCGGATCTACGGCATCGCCTTCCCCAAGAAGGACGAGCTGGACGCCTACCTCCAGCGCATCGAGGAGGCCAAGAAGCGGGACCACCGGAAGCTGGGACGGGAGCTGGGGCTGTTCATGCTCCGGGACGAGGGCCCCGGCTTCCCCTTCTTCCTGCCCAAGGGCATGGTGCTGCGGAACACCCTGCTGGACTACTGGCGCCAGGTCCACAAGAAATACGGCTATGTGGAGATCTCTACCCCCATCATCCTGAACCGGGCCCTGTGGGAGCGCTCCGGCCACTGGGACCACTATAAGGACAACATGTACACCACCGTCATCGACGATGAGGACTACGCCATCAAGCCCATGAACTGCCCCGGCGGCATGCTGGTCTACGCCGGCGAGCCCCACTCTTACCGGGATCTGCCCCTGCGGGTGGGAGAGCTGGGCCTGGTCCACCGCCACGAGATGAGCGGCGCCCTCCACGGCCTGTTCCGGGTGCGCTGCTTTACCCAGGACGACGCCCATCTGTTCATGACCCCGGAGCAGCTCAAGGACGAGATCAAGGGCGTGGTACGGCTGTTTGACGAGGTCTACTCCGTCTTCGGCCTGTCCTACAAGATCGAGCTGTCCACCATGCCCGAGGACCACATCGGCACCGTGGAGCAGTGGGAGCACAACCAGGAGATCCTGAAGGAGGCCGTCACCGAGATGGGCAAGACCTTCGAGATCAATGAGGGGGACGGCGCCTTCTACGGCCCCAAGCTGGACTTCCACCTGGCCGACTCCCTGGGCCGCACCTGGCAGTGCGGCACCGTCCAGCTGGACTCCCAGCTCCCCGAGCGCTTCGAGCTGGAGTACACCGGCGAGGACGGCCAGAAGCACCGGCCCGTCATGCTCCACCGGGTGGTGCTGGGCAGCATCGAGCGGTTCATCGGCGTCATCACCGAGCACTTCGCCGGGGCCTTCCCGGCCTGGCTGGCCCCGGTGCAGGTCAAGGTGCTGCCGGTCACCGACCGGGCCGCCGAGTACGCCGACCAGGTGGCCGCCCAGCTGGACCGGCAGGGCTTCCGGGTGGAGGTGGACCACACCTCCAACAAGCTGGGCTACAAGATCCGGGCCGCCCAGGGGGAGAAGGTGCCCTATATGCTGATCGTGGGGGACAAGGACGTGGAGAACGCCACCGTCTCCCCCCGCCACCGCTCCGAGGGCGACCTGGGGGCCATGTCCCTGGCCGGCTTCGCCGCCAAGCTCCACGAAGAGGTGGACGCCAAGGCCATCAAGTAAACGCCTTTTCCCGCAACCCGCCCATACCGTATGCTGCCGCCCCGGACGGGATACCCGCCCGGGGCGGTTTTCGCACCCCGCCCCGGCCGCCGCGCCCCTGTCCGGAGAAGCCGGGCCGGCAGTCGGGGCGGAGCCCGGGCCGGAGTGTGTCCTGGGACGGACAATTGTGCATCTTGTGAAAAAAATAACGAGGCCGTTGGCCGCTTTTCCGTTGATTTTTTCCATATAAAGTTTTATAATTGTTCTGATCCCAGTTTTTTAAAGGTGATTTCCATAAATAAATGACATACTGGAGGTTATTCACGATGAAAGAAGTCTATCTGGTCAACTGCTGCCGCACCGCTGTGGGCAAGTTCCAGGGCTCCCTGTCCAAGGTTCCTGCCCCCACGCTGGGCGGCATTGTCATCAAGGAGGCCCTGAAGCGCGCCGGCCTGGCTCCCGAGAACGTGGATGAGGTCATGTTCGGCTGCATCCTGACCGGCGGCCTGGGCCAGAACCCCGCCCGTCAGGCCTGCCTGAACGCCGGCATCCCCTATTCCGTCCCCGCCTACACCGTGGGCATGGTGTGCGGCTCCGGCATGAAGAGCGTTATCGAGGGCGCCCGGGCCATCCTGGCCGGGGAGGCCGACGTCATCGTGGCCGGCGGCCAGGAGAACATGACCGCCGCCCCCTACTCCGTCCCCACCGCCCGGGGCGGCGCCCGTATGTTCAACACCCAGATGGTGGATACCATGGTCAACGATGGCCTGTGGGACGCCTTCCACAACTATCACATGGGCACCACCGCCGAGAACATCTGCGACCTGTGGGGCATCACCCGCCAGGATCTGGACGAGTTCGCCGCCTCCAGCCAGGCCAAGACCGCCGCGGCCCAGGCCGCCGGCAAGTTTGACGACGAAATCGTTCCGGTGCCCGTGAAGGTCAAGAAGGAGACCGTGGAGTTCAAGGTGGACGAGTTCCCCCGTGCCTCCACCACCTTCGAGAGCCTGTCCAAACTGAAGGGCGCCTTCCCCGTGGGCCCCGAGTCCGCCGCCATCCAGGAGCAGGGCCGGAAGATTGCCGCTGGCGACGTCAACGCCGAGGGCCCCATCACCCTGACCTTTGAGCCCAAGGCCATCCACGGCCCCGCCGCCGACGCAGGCACCCAGCGGGTCACCGCCGGCAACGCCTCCGGCATCAACGACGGCGCCGCCGCCATTATCCTGGCCTCCGGCGAGGCGGTTGAAAAGTACGGCCTGAAGCCCATGGCCAAGCTGGTCTCCTACGGCCAGGGCGGCGTGGACCCCAAGATCATGGGCGTGGGCCCGGTGCCCGCCAGCCGTGAGGCCCTCAAAAAGGCCGGCCTGACCATCGAGGACATCGACCTGGTGGAGGCCAACGAGGCCTTTGCCGCCCAGTCCATCGCCGTGGCCCGGGAGCTGGGCTTCGATATGAGCAAGGTCAACGTCAACGGCGGCGCCATCTCCATCGGCCACCCGGTGGGCGCCTCCGGCGCCCGGATCATCGTCACCCTGATCCACGAGATGCTCAAGCGGGACAGCAAGTACGGCCTGGCTACCCTGTGCATCGGCGGCGGTATGGGCGTGGCCACCATCTGGGAGAAGTGCTGACCCCTTCCCCCGGACGCCCCGGCACCGCCCCGGAAACAGAACAGAGGATGGCCGGCTGAGGCCAAACCGCAGGGTGTGCTTCCCCCCGATTTGACCGCCGGACCGGCGTCTCCGGCGGGGGAGAGGGCTGGCCTCTCCCCCGCTCCTTGACAATTCCACGGACAAGTTATACACTTTTATAAATCCACACCCAACAAGGAGGTAATCTCAATGTCCCTGAATCCCAAATTCATCACGGCCAAAGAGGCTGCCGCTCTGATCCCCGACGGCGCCAGCGTCATGCTGGGCGGCTTCGTGGGCTGCGGCGCTGCCCTTCAGGTCATCGACGAGCTGTCCAAGCTCCCCACCAAGGACCTGCACCTGATCATCAACGACTCCTCCAAGCTCAACGGCCCCGACGGCGACGACTACTACGCCTGGGCCAAGCTGTTCCACAACGGCCAGGCCACCAGCTATCTGGGCACCCACCTGGGCACCAACCCCGAGGCCCAGAAGATGCAGGCCGAGGGCAAGCTGAAGGTGGACCTGGTGCCCCAGGGCTCCCTGGCTGAGATGATCCGGGCCGGCGGCTACGGTCTGGGCGCTGTGGTCACCCCCACCGGCGTGGACACCCTGGTGGAGGAGTCCCCCTACTGCATCGGCCGTCAGACCATCGAGGGCAAGGACTACCTGCTGATGAAGCCGGTCACCGCCGACTGGTGCGTCATCAAGGGCTACAAGGTGGATAAGCAGGGCAACGTCTGGTACAAGGGCACCGGCCGCAACTTCAACCCCCTGATGGCCACTGCTGCCAAGCATGTCATCGTGGAGGCTGAGAACCTGGTGGAAGTGGGCGAGATCCTCCCCGAGGACGTCATGACCCCCGGTATCCTGGTTGACTATATCGTGGAGGTGCAGAAGTAATGGATAAGAAGTACATCAAAGATTTTATCGCCCGTCGTACCGCCCAGGAGCTGAAGGACGGCTATGTGGTCAACCTGGGCATTGGTCTGCCCACCCTGTGCACCAAGTACCTGCCCGAGGGCACCAAGATCTGCATCCACGCCGAGGTGGGCATTGTGGGCGCCGGCGCCACCCCTGTGGCCGGTGACGCCAACTATGATCCCATGAACGTGGTGGACGCCGGCGGCTCCCCTGCCGCTGTGGCCCCCGGCGGCTGCTTCATCGACTCCGCCTCCAACTTCGGCCTGATCCGCGGCGGCCACGTGGACGCCTGCGTGCTGGGCTGCATGGAGGTGGACGAGGAGGGCTCCATCGCCAACTGGATCATCCCCGGCAAGAGCATGGCCGGCATGGGCGGCGCCATGGACCTGTGCTGCGGCGCCAAGGAGGTCATCGTAGCCATGACCCACACCGCCAAGGGCAGCCCCAAGATCCTCAAGAAGTGCAAGCTGCCCCTGACCGCCTCCCACTGCGTCACCATGATCATCACCGAGATGGGCGTGATGAAGATCGTCAAGGGCGAGGGCATCGTCCTCACCGAGTACAACCCCGAGCTGGGCGCCCAGGAGGAGGCCGTGGCCGCCATCCAGGCCGCCACCGAGGCCACCCTGATCGTCTCCCCGGATCTGAAGCCCATGGAGCTGGACCTGGAGTCCCTGAAGGTCTGATTTTTCCCCCGCGTTTTCCCCGCCGCCCCGTCTCCGCCCCGAGACCGGGGCGGCGGTTCCCTTTTGTCCGCCGTTTCCCCGTTTGCTGCCCCGGGGCAAAAATATGTTCCAAAAATGCCCGCCCCTATTGACAACCATAGATGGCGCGGTATAATAGATACATAACCAGTTATATAAATGGTTATATATCGCCGCATCCGCCGGAACCTCTGCGGCTGTCCGGGCCTGCGGCTTTGCCATGCACGCTGATGGGAGGAGGTGGGCCGGAACATGCCCCGCGCATCTGTCGGCCTGCGGCATACGGTGTGCTATCTGATCCACCGGGCGGACCACATCCTCAACCGGGAAAACGCCCGGCTGCTGGAGCCCTACGGGGTGACCATGTACCAGGCCATGAGCCTGATCTATGTGGCCGACCACGAGGAGGAGCGCACCGTCAACCAGCGGGCCATCGAGCGCTTCACCCAGCTGACCAATCCGGGGGTGACCAAGCTGATCACCGGCCTGGAGCGGCTGGGGCTGCTGGAGCGCACCCCGGACCCGGGGGACGCCCGCAGCTACGCCCTGCGCACCACCCAGGAGGGCCGCCGCCAGGCGGAGACCTTCCGGGCGCTGATCCGGGACACCGACCGCCGCTGCACCGCCGCCCTGACGGCGGAGGAAAACCGGCAGCTGGCAGCGCTGCTGCAAAAAATGACCCAGTGAACGAACCCACATCATTTTGACAGGAGGATTCTGCACATGACTTTTCAGGAACTGTACCAGAGCAAGAAGGGCTCCCTGGAGGACGCCCTGAGCTACATCCGCAGCAACGACACCATCTGCCTGGGCGGCGACTGCAACGAGCCGGCGGTGTTCTGCGCCAACCTGCACAAGATCGCCCCCCGGGTGGAGAACGTGGCGGTGATGAAGTCCCGTTACGGCAACTTTGACTTCGTTGTTGGCGACGGCATGAACGGCCACATCAACACCGGCGGCTTCTTCTACGGCCCCAGCTTCAAGGTGGGCCAGCAGAAGGGCAACGCCTCCCTGATTGTCACCGACCTGCCCGACTTCGGCCGCTTTGTAGCCGAGCACCGGCCCCCCAACGTTTTTG
This sequence comes from uncultured Oscillospiraceae bacterium, assembly GCA_964485125.1. Classification (GTDB taxonomy): domain Bacteria; phylum Bacillota; class Clostridia; order Oscillospirales; family Oscillospiraceae; genus UMGS1766. The sequence goes on from CAZAIF010000057.1 coordinate 5,595, forward strand.
TGGCCCAGGTCACCCCCATGGACGCCAACGGCAACTTCCAGATCGGCCTGTGCCTGATGTGGGAGACCGAGTCCTTTGAGGCGGTGCTCAAGCAGCCCGACCACCGGGTCATCCTGGAGGTCAACCCCCAGCAGGTCCGGGTCAAGGGCGGCCTGGAGATCAACATCCAGGATGTGAGCTGCCTCTACGAGGTGGACGAGCCCCTCTATGAGGTGGCCCCCATGGAGGCCACCGAGGTGGAGGACACCATCGGCGGCCTGGTCAGCGAGCTGGTCCACGACGGCGACACCATCCAGCTGGGCATCGGTTCCCTGCCTGACGCGGTGGCCCACCACCTGATGGACAAGCGGGACCTGGGCCTGCACACCGAGATGTTCGTCTCCTCCATGGGTGAGATGATCCGCAAGGGGGTCATTACCGGCGAGCGGAAGAACTACTACAAGGGCGTCCATGTGGGCACCTTCGCCGGCGGCGACCGGGCCCTGTATGAGACGATGCGGGACACCCCCAACCTGCGCATCGTCCCGGGCTCCTATGCGGTCAACCCCATGACCATCATGCAGAACGACAACATGGTGTCCATCAACACCATTCTGGAGATGGATCTGACCGGCCAGGTCTGCTCCGAGTCCATCGGCCCCCGGCAGCACTCCGGTTCCGGCGGCGGCTTCTGCTTCGCCTATGGCGCCCTGCACTCCAAGGGCGGCCGGGGCATCCTGGCCTTCGCCTCCCACAGCAAAAAGGGCCAGCCCAAGATCAAGCCCATGCTGACCCCCGGCGCCGCGGTGACCATTCCCCGGAACTATGTGGACTACATCGTCACCGAGTACGGCGTGGCCCACCTGCGGGGCTGCAACGTCAAGGAGCGCTGCGAGCGGCTGATCTCCATCGCCCATCCCGATGACCGCGCCGAGCTGCGGAAAGAGGCCCGGAAGCTGTTTTACATCTGATTTTCCCCCGGCATTTTTCAGCGGGAACGCCGGCCGCCCTGTCAATGGGGCGGCCGGTTTTGTCTTGCCCGGCGTTTTCCCCCCGTCCGCCGTGGGCGAAAAGGCCCGGGGTGACAAGCCGGGCCCGGTCTGGTATACTGGGGACAGCGGACAGACGAACGGCCCCGGCGGTGCCGGGGCGGAGAAAGGACCTGATGATATGCTCTTTGAGACCCATGCCCACTACGACAACGGCCGCTTTGACGCCGACCGGGAGGAGCTGCTCTCCGCCCTGCCCGGGGCGGGGATCGGCTGGGTGGTGAACCCGGGCTGCGACCTGCCCACCTCCCGGACGGCGGTGGCCCTGGCGGAACAATTCCCCCACGTCTACGCCGCCGTGGGCTTCCACCCCAGCGACTGCGGCGGCTGTGAGGGGGACTGGCTGGAGGACGTCCGGGCCCTGGCCCAGTCCTGCCCCAAGGTGGTGGCCATCGGGGAGATCGGCCTGGACTACTACTGGAAGGACAACCCGCCCCGGGAGCGGCAGCGGGAGGTGTTCCGTGCCCAGCTGGCCCTGGCGGAGGAGCTGGATCTGCCGGTCATTGTCCATGATCGAGAGGCCCACCAGGACAGCGTGGCCATCGTCCGGGAGTTCCCCCGGGTGCGGGGGGTGTTCCACTGCTACTCCGGCAGCCTGGAGGACGCCAGGCTGCTGGTGCGGCTGGGCTGGCACATCAGCTTCACCGGGGTGGTCACCTTCAAAAACGCCCGGAGGGCCCTGGAGGTGGCCGCCGCCCTGCCCGCCGACCGGATCATGCTGGAGACCGACTCCCCCTACCTGGCCCCGGAGCCCAACCGGGGCAGGCGCAACGACAGCCGGAACCTGGTCTATATCCGGGACAGGATCGCCCAGCTCCGGGGGGTGAGCCCTCAGGCGCTGGAGGAACAGACCACCCGGAATGCCCTGGCCTTCTTCGGCATCCCCGGCTGAGCCGCCCGCCGGGCCGGATTTTGCGCCGGGCAGACAAAAAAGCAGACGGACCTCCGGGCCTGAACCGGAAGTCCGTCCACTTTTTGAGAGAGAAAAGAAGGAGGTATTTGTGATTCCTGCTGTTCCTCTTGGGAACAATGCTAGGATACCCGATAAATACGGCCAAATCGTGACCCAGGTGTGAACCTTTTGTAAAGTGAGCGGCGGAGGGGGGAGAGGGACAGAAAGACGCCCGGTCCGCAGAGGACCGGGCGCCTTTCTGAGAGAAAAGAGAGAAAAGAAAGAAGAGAGAGGATTTCTTGGTGTTCCCTTGGAACAAGGTTATCATAGAATAAAAATTTTTCCAAACCGTGACCCAAAAATGAATTTTTTGTATCAAGATACCGGCCTCGCAGGACAGGCGGAGCCGCCGTTTTCCCGCCCTTCCCCCCTTGCCGCCGGATTCCGGCGGCAAGGGGGGAAGGGCGCAGGGGTAAAAGACGAAAAGGCAAAAAGAATCCCGGTCCGTCGCCGGACCGGAACCCTTTTTGAGAGAGAAAAGAGAGAGGGAGGTATTTGTTGCTGTTCCTTTGGAACAATTATATCATAAAAGACATTCGTTTCCAAACCGTGACCAAATTATGAATTCTTTGTAAATACAAACTAACCGGCCCCGGATTGCCCCATCCCCTCCCGCCGGTTGGGAGGGGGCGGGTGCGGCGGTTCGGATTGCCCCGCCGGGGGCGGGCGGCCCGGGGAACCTCCCGGCGGGCGCGGGACGGCCTTGATGATGCAGGCCGGATATGGAACAGGCCCGGGGACCGGGCCGATGAGGGAACAGGCGGAAGGGTGAAGGGGGGAAAATCACCCCAGGAAGTAGTCCATATCCGCCACGGTGAGCCCCTGCTGAAGGCAGGCGTTGATGCCGTAGCCCAGCACCTTGGCCAGCTCGGTGACCAGGGTGTCCACGTCCTTGGGGGTGACCAGCGCCTGCTCCAGCTCTCCCTCGGCCCGCCCGCCGAAGTCCCGGGCCAGGGTGGCCCCGTCCACCACAGTGGGCACCCCCAGGGCGATGACCGGCACCCCCAGGGTATCCCGGTTCAGGGCGAAGCGGGCGTTGCCCACCCCGGAGCCTGGGGTGATGCCGGTGTCGGCGATCTGCACCGTGGTGCACAGCCGCTGGACACTCCGGGCCGCCAGGGCGTCCACCGCCAGGATGAAGCCGGGGCGGATCCGGTCGCTGACCGCCCGCACCAGCTCGCCGCTCTCTACCCCCGTGGTGCCCAGCACCCCGGCGGCCAGGGCGGCCACCGGGAAAAAGGAGCCGAACCGCTCCGGGTCCTGCCCCCGCAGGTGCCGGGTCACCAGCACGTGGTCGGCGCACCGGGGGCCGATGGCGTCGGGGGTGACGCTCCGGTTGCCCAGCCCCACCACCAGGGCCTCCCCGGCCTCCTCCGGGCTCTGGGGCACCAGCCGCCCCAGCAGCTTCCCCACCGCCTCCACCGCCCGGGGCAGGGCGTCCGCCCCCTGGGACCGGTAGCCGCTCAGATCCAGGGTCAGGTAGCTGCCCCGAGGCTTGCCCAGGGCCTGCGCCCCCGCCTCGGTGGCCACCCGCACCGCCGTCACCGGGAAGCCGGCCACCTCCTCCCGGTTCACTTCCACCCCGGACACCTGGCCGCCCCCGGCCAGCGCCCCGGACTCCAGGGCCAGGTCGGTGCGTATCTGGGCCATGGGAACCACTCCTCTCCGCTATATCTTGTAGTCGGGAAAATCCTGCCCTCCCAGTATTTGCGCTTTTGGGGAAATGATGCGGCGGGCGGAAAATTTTTTGAAAAAACATTGCTTTTTTTGCCGGAGAGTGCTAAAATACATATCTGCACGGGTATCGTGTGCCGTTTCCCGTGCCCTGAGATCGAAACGACGCCCCGGCCGGCCCCGCCCCGCCGGCGCGTGGAAGATCATATGATGAGGAGGTGTTTGCTTTGCCGAATATCAAGTCCGCCAAGAAGCGCGTTCTGGTCATCAACACCAAGACCGCCCGGAACCGCTCCGCCAGGTCCGCACTGAAGACCGAGCTGAAGAAGTTTGACGCCGCTGTGGCCGAGGGCACCAAGGCCGAGGCCGAGACCGCCTACAAGGTGGCCGTCAAGGCCGTCGACCAGGCCGCCGCCAAGGGCCTGATCCATGCCAACAAGGCCGCCCGCAAGAAGAGCCAGCTGACCATCAAGCTGAATGCCGTCGCTGAGTGATCGCCGCGGGACCACAGAAAACGAGCGTGTAAATCACCGCCTGTCCGGGACAGGCGGTTTTTTACTGCCCATTTTGGCCCGGCCAGCATCTCCCTTTTCAAGAAAGGCAAAAGGGCGGCCGATTTTCTCGGCTGCCCCTTTTGAGTAGAGGTTTGTTCTCTCTTATTCTGTTACAATATCTTCTGTATCTTCTGTTGCGTTATACTCGATTTCAAAAGCTCCGCCAATCGTGTCAAAGGCTTTTAACTTTGATAAATCATTTTCCGCATGTGATGTTACAATAACATGAAGCCGGTATGGGTTTTCATAAACAGCAGAATAAGAAACAAATTGATGCCGCCCAGGACTTCATACAGTTTTTCGTTCGTCATAGCTCAAAGCCCCTTTCTAAAAGGTAGTTGCGCAGTTTCAGGAGAAGGCGGTTAAGGGCCGTTGATACTGCTCCATGACTCATATTGTGCCGGGCAGCGATTTCTGAAATGCGATCGGTGTACCAGTATCGTCTGATGAAAATGCTCCTTTTCTCTGGTGAAAGACCATCCAGAAATGTATCAATGGCTTTCGTGAGTTCCTTTTGGTCAAATGCCTGCTCAACACCATCCCTGCCAGATACTAAG
>CAZAIF010000058.1:0-10292 GCA_964485125.1 uncultured Oscillospiraceae bacterium
ACTGCGGCGCCGCTTTTTCACTTGGCGTTTACACTACAGTGCCAAAGTCGGCCTGTGGCGGAATCCCGTCACTTCATCAGGGCGTTGATCATCTTGCAGGTGTCGGCCAAGTAGTCCTGCTTGAAATCCTCCGCCCGGCCCTCGTCGCAGGCCTGGGCCAGCTCCGGGTCGATGGGCAGCTGGGCCAGCAGGGAGGTGCCGTTGGCCTCCGCGGTCTCGGCGGCGTGGCTGGGGCCGAAGATGCTCAGCTTTTCCCCGCAGTGGGGGCAGGTGTAGTAGCTGAAGTTCTCCACCAGGCCCAGCACCGGGATGTCCATCATCTGGGCCATCTTGACAGCCTTGGTGACGATCATGCTGACCAGATCCTGGGGGGAGGTGACCACGATGATGCCGTCCACCGGCAGGGTCTGGAACACGGTCAGGGGCACGTCGCCGGTTCCGGGGGGCATATCCACGAACAGATAGTCCAGCTCGCCCCAGCACACGTCGGTCCAGAACTGCTTGACCACCCCGGCGATGACCGGGCCACGCCAGATGACCGGGTCGGTCTCGTGTTCCGTCAGCAGGTTGAGGCTCATGACGGCGATGCCGGTGCCGGTCAGGGCGGGCAGGATGCCCTGCTCGCTGCCCATGGCCCGCTCATGGATGCCGAAGGCTCTGGGGATGGAGGGGCCGGTGATGTCCGCGTCCAGGATGCCCACCCGATAGCCCATCCGGGCCATGGTGACCGCCAGCTGGGAGGTCACCATGCTCTTGCCCACGCCCCCCTTGCCGCTGACTACGCCGATGACGCGGCGGATCACGGAGTGCGGGTTGCAGGGCTCGTGAAGGTCCTGGGGCTGGCCGCAGCTGTGGCCGCAGGAGGAGCAGTCATGGGTGCACTCTGCGGAGTCCTCCTGGGCGCAGTCCTGGGCTTCGTATTCTTCGCTCATAGTTGTGTATCTCCTTTTTCCAGCCCCGCCCTGGGGCGGGGCAGTATTGACCGGTTAATAGTGATAGCTTCCGCCGCCGATGAACTCCCGGATCAGGGAGTCCGGGTGGACCAGCTCCGGGTCGATGGGCTCCAGGGCCTGGAAAGCGGCGATCATCTCCAGCAGCTCCTCCCGCCGGGGGTTCTCCGCCGGCACCGCCTCAAAGAGGGGCAGAGCGTAGTGGCGCATGACGGACACCTCGTAGGGCAGGGAGGAGTCCAGGATGATGTTGGCCCGGTGCTTGAAGGGGGAGATGTAGAGCTTCTCCCCCCGGCGCACATTGGCCCACTGGGCCAGGGTGGTCAGGATGTCGCTGCCCCGGAAGTTCATGTCCCGGACCGCCCGCCGGGTCAGCCGCATCCAGGTGCCCTTGAACACCATGCGCTCCCCGTCCAGGATGTTGCTCCGGGCGGAGATGTAGATCTTGGCGGCCTCCGGGTGCCGGCCCGCCACGTCGTCGTTCAGGGCGTGGATGCCCTCGAACACCGCCACCTCATTTTTCTTCAGGCGGAGGGTAGTGCACCGGCTGGTGTCCCGCATCTGGCGGCAGAAGTCGTAATGGGGGATGCGGATCTCCTTTCCCTGGGCCAGGGCGTCGAAGTGCTCGTTCAGGAGCTCCATGTCCATGCACAGGGGGGACTCAAAGTCATAGCTCCCGTCGGCGGTACGGGGGGTGCTCTCCGGGGAGACGGTCTGAAAATAGTTGTCCATGGAGATGGTCTGGGTGATGACCCCCCGCTTCTCCAGGGCGTCGTCGATCTTCATGGCGGTGGTGGTCTTGCCCGACCCCGAGGGGCCGCTGAGCAGCACCAGCGGGCTGTTGGGCAGGTTGCGGATGATCTGCTCCGCCGCGTTGTCTACTTTGCGCTGAAAGGCAGCGTCGCATTCCGCCAGGAAGCCCTTGACGTCGGAGCGGATGGCCCCGTTGATCTTGCCGAGCTGATAGGCCATAGGTGAACAAAACTCCTCTCTCACAGCTCCCGCTGGAAGGGGACGAGTTCGGCCTTGGCCCGGCAGAGCTCGTCGATGCGCTCCAGGTACTGCTGTGGGTATTTGGGGTTGGTGATGCGGACAATTTTTCCGGTGGCCGGGTCCGTCAGCTTGGTGGAGCCTCCGGCCCCCAGGGCCAGAATGGTGTGCAGCTCCTCCATGATGCAGATGTTGTACAGCCCTTCGGTGCCGGGGGTGCACCAGCCGATGTTCTCCAGGGCCCCGGACATGTACTTCTGCCGGTAGAGGTAGTAGGGGATCAGCCCCCGCCCCGCCAGGGTCCGCCAGGCGTAGTCCAGCATGGCGGCGGTCTCCTCTCCGGAGGGCAGGCCCTCCCGCTCCATCATGAGCCGGGCCCCCTTTTTGAGGGCCAGGGTGTGGACGGTGATGTTCTCCGGCCCCAGGCCGATCACCTGGTCCAGAGTGCTGCGGAAGCCCTCCGCCGTGTCCCGGGGCAGCCCGGCGATCAGGTCCATATTGACGATGGGGATGCCGCTGCGGCGCACGATTTCATAGGCATTCAAAATGTCCGAGGCCGTGTGGGAGCGGCCCATGGCCTTTAAAACCTCGTCGCTCATGCTCTGGGGGTTGACCGACACCCGGTCCACCCCCATGTCCCGGAGTACCGCCATCTTCTCCGGCGTGATGGTGTCCGGCCGCCCGGCCTCCACGGTGAACTCCGCCAGCCGGGACAGATCCAGCCTCCGGCGCAGGTGGGAGATCAGATGCTCCAGCTGCCCGGCGCTCAGGGTGGTGGGAGTGCCGCCGCCGATGTAGATGGTGCGCACCCTTGCCCCGGCCTGGGGCAGGTACTCCGCCACCGCGTCGATCTCTCGGTCCAGGGCGGCCAGATAGGGCTCCACCAGCTTCAGCGAGCGCTGCACATCGGTGGAGACGAAGCTGCAGTAGGCGCACCGGGTGGGGCAGAAGGGGATGCCCACATAGAGGGAGAGGTCGCCCTTCTCCAGCTTTTCCTCTGCCGCCAGGCTGGCCTTGGCGGCGGCCAGGGCCAGCTCGGTGCGCTCCCGGGAGACGAAGAACTCCCGCCGGAAAAGCCTGCGCATCTCCGCCTGGGAGCCGGTCTCCTTCAGGGCTTTGCTGGCCAGCTTGGCAGGCCGGATGCCGGTCAGCGCCCCCCAGGGGGGCGTCATGCCGGTGCAGGCCACTGCGGCCTTGTAGAAGGACTGTTTCAGGATACGCTGTAGGAGCCTGTCCCGGGTCAGTTCATCGGTGAGCTTGTCCGCCCGCACCCGGGAGATCCCCACGGCGCTGCGGCCCTGCCAGTGCAGCTCGGTCCGGGCGGTGGCCCAGGTTTCCGGTACCGACAGAGAGGACACCGCCTGATCCGCCCCGGCGGGCGCGGGGGAGTAGTCGGGCAGCTGGCCGGGGAACAGGATCAGCATGATCTGCTCCACGGCGTATTTGTATTGGTGATGGATCAGCTTGAGATACATGGAAGCCTCCAGATGGTTCAGCGATCGGGGCGGAACCGCGCCGTCTTGCCCAGCCTGCGCCAGTAGCGGGCCCCGTCCGCCGGGGCCGGGGTCAGCACCTCCAGCGCCCCGGCATCCACCATGGCCTGGATGCGCCCGGCCAGAAAGCCGTCCCCCGTTCCGGGCAGGGCGCCCAGGGTCCGGCCCAGCACCCGGGCCTCGTCGAATTCCTCCCCCTCCCGGCCGATCTCCCGGCGCAGGAAACCGTCGTAGAAGTCTGCGGGTACGCTGGCCAGAATGCCGTTCAGGCAGGCCCGCAGCGGGGCGTTCTCCCGCCGCAGATTTTGCCAGCAGCTGCTGTAGGCCCGGCGCAGCAGGGGAGGGATGGGGGCGGTCTGCTCAGCAAAGCGATGCAGCTCCCCTGGAGGCACCTCGCCCCAGCCCCGGTAGGTGACCGCGTCGCCGTTTTCGTTGTAGTCCGGCTGGGGCAGCCGGACGGCCAGCACCCGCCCCCGGCAGGCCCCGGCCTCCTCCAGACGCTCCATGAGCCAGTACAGGCCGCACAGCTCGTCGGGGGCCTCGCTGTACCACACCCGGATGTCCGCCCCCCGGGCTGCCTCCGCCAGAATGCGCTCCAGCGCGTGGTTGGCCTGGGCCATCAGTTTTTCCACGTCGGCCTCCATGTCCTCCTGGGACACGAAGCCGAACTGCTCCAGCAGGGCGGAGCGGCGCTTGGGCCCGGGGACCTCCTCGGAGATGTCCCCGGCGCTGAGGTTCAGGGAGATGCCCAGCACATCCGCCGGGTCGCCCCCCAGGGGAACGGCCCGCTCCCAGGCCAGCCGTTCCGCCGCCTCCACCCGGCGCTGGGCCGCCTCGATCTCCGCCGGGGTGGGCTTACCGTCCTCCTTGGAGAAGATGACCCCGATGCAGCCGGGCCGGTATGGCCCCTCTCCGTAGTGCTGGGCATATTTCAAGCCGCCGCAGGCGCTGTCGCTGAATACCACGTCCAACATCGTCTGGCCCTCCCCGCAGTCCGGCGGGCCCGCCGCCGGGTAAACTTATGTCAGCTTATATCGGCCCTCACAGCCGCTGCATAAAGGGGTTGTACTTCCGCTCGTAGTCCAGGGTGGTGGAGCCCTCGTGGCCGGGATAGACCCGGTAGTCGCCGGGCAGGTCGGCCAGCCGCTTGAGGGAGCGCTGCATATCGGCAAAGCTGCCCCCGGGGAAGTCGGTGCGGCCGCAGGAGCCGCAGAACAGGGTGTCCCCGGTGAGGAGCACGTCCTCCACCCGCAGGGTGACTGAGCCGGGAGTGTGCCCCGGGGTGCGCAGCACGTTGATCTTCAGGCCGCCCAGCGCCACCGTGTCCCCCTCGTCGTAAAACCGCACCGAGGCCACCTGGCCCATCCGGTAGCCGAACTGGCCCCCGTCCCGGGCCTCCGGGTAGTCATCCTCGGTGATATAGACCGGCAGGTCGGGATAGGCGGCCAGCAGATCCGGCACCCCCATCACATGGTCAAAATGGCCGTGGGTGAGCAGGATCATTTTCACGTCCAGCCCCTCCCGCCTGACCTTGTCCAGGATCAGGTCGGCGTTGCCGCCGGGGTCCACGATGGCGGCGGCGTTGCCGGCGGTCTCGTCCCAGAGCAGATAGCAGTTGGTGCCGATCAGCCCCACGGCCAGGGATTCCAATTTCATCGTCAAAACCTCGCTTCCATTGTGCCGCCCAGCGCCCGTACGGGAAGGGCGGCCTGGGTGTCTATTTGCGCAGCTCCGGCCAGTCCTCCGAGTCAAAGAGCAGGGTGACCGGCCCGTCGTTGCGGGAGTCCACCTGCATGTCTGCGCCGAATTCCCCGTGTTCTACCCGGAAGCCCCGGGCGCGGCACTCCTGCAGGAACTGCTCATAGAGGGGGATGGCCTGTTCCGGCTTTGCCGCCCCGGAGAAGCCGGGGCGGCGGGATTTCAGGTCGGCGTAGAGGGTGAACTGGCTGACCACCAGCAGCGCGCCCTCCACGGCGGCCAGATTGCGGTTCATCCTGCCGTTTTCGTCCTCGAAGACCCTGCAGCCGCAGATTTTATCCGCCAGCAGGGCGGCGTCTTTTGGGGTGTCGCCGGGGCCCACCCCCAGCAGGACGAGGAAGCCCTGGCCGATGGCCCCGTTGACCTGGCCGCCGATGGTGACGCTGGCGGAGCGCACCCGGGTGACGACTGCTCTCATACCCGCTCACCCCTTGGCCCGGCGCACGGTCATGACCCCGTTGACGCCGTTGATCTTGCGCATCACCGCGTTGACCTCGTCCCGGGAGTGGACCTGGAGCAGGGCGGTGATGACCGCGAAGCCGTCGGGCGTGCCCTTGGCGGACAGGCTGTCCACCCGCACCTGGGCGGCGGACAGGGCGGCGGCCACGTCCAGGAACAGGTTCTGCCGGTCCTTGGCGGTGATCTCCAGGCTGGTCTGATAGGCCTCCTGCTGGGTGTCCCCCCAGGAGACGGCCACCCAGCGCCCCCGCTCCTCGGGCCTGCGCTTGGCCGGGTCGGCGTTGGGACAGTCCTGCCGGTGGACGGAGATGCCGTAGCCCCGGGTGATGAAGCCCACCACCGGGTCCCCGGGCACCGGGGTGCAGCATTTGGCGAATTTTACCAGGCAGTTGTCCAGCCCCTCCACGATGATGCCGTTTTTGGCTTGGGCCTTGGGCACCGGGATGGGCACCGCCGGGTTGGAGGCCACATGGAGCTCCTCCCCCCGCTCCAGCATCTCCTGCTGGGCGGCCTGCTCCTTCTGGAGCTTGTTGAGGCGGAGGATCTCGTCCCGCACCCGGATGACCGCCTTCTGGGCGGTGGTGCCGCCGTAGCCGATGGCGGCGTACAGGTCGTCCAGGGAGCCGTATTTAACCTTCTTGAGCACCTGGGGCAGCACGTCCTCGTCCATCATCTGGCTCATGGACAGCCCGCAGCGCTTCATCTCCGACTCAAAGGCGGCCCGGCCGGTGGCGATGTTCTCCTCCCGGCGCTCCTTCTTGAACCACTGGCGGATCTTGTTGCGGGCCTCGTTGCTCTTGCAGATCTTCATCCAGTCCCGGCTGGGGCCCTTGGAGGAGTTGGAGGTGATGATCTCCACGATGTCGCCGTTGTGGAGCTGGCTGTCAAAGGGGACGATGCGCCCGTTGACCTTGGCCCCGGTCATCCGGTTGCCCACGGCGGAGTGGATGGAGTAGGCGAAGTCGATGGGGGTGGCCCCGGCGGGCAGGTTGACCACGTCCCCCTGGGGGGTAAACACAAAGACCTCGTCGGCGAACAGGTCCACCTTCAGGGAGCGGACAAACTCCTCCGCATCGGTGTCCTGCTGGCTCTCCAGCAGCTTGCGCACCCACTCGTAGGTGGCCTCGCTGCTCAGCTTCTGGTTGGACATCCCTGCCTTGTATTTCCAGTGGGCGGCGATGCCGTACTCGGCGATCTGGTGCATCTCCCAGGTGCGGATCTGCACCTCGAAGGGGATGCCCTCCTTGCCGATGACGGTGGTGTGGAGGGACTGGTACATGTTGGGCTTGGGGGTGGAGATATAGTCCTTGAACCGGTCGGGGACCAGGTTGAACATGTCGTGGATATGGCCCAGCACGTTGTAGCAGTCTGCGATGTCGTCCACGATGACCCGGAAGGCGTACAGGTCAAAGATCTCATAGAGAGTCTTGTGCTGGGTGTACATCTTCCGGTAGATGGAGTAGATGTGCTTGACGCGCCCGTAGACGGTGCAGTGGATGTGCTCCTGTTCCATCCGCTTCTGGATCTTGGCCTGGGTCTCGGCCAGGAACTCCTGGTGGGCGGCGAAGCGGGACTCCAGCTGGGTCTTGATGTCGTTGTAGCCCACCGGGTCCAGGTATTGGAGGGACAGGTCCTCCAGCTCCCACTTGATCTTCTGCATGCCCAGCCGGTGGGCAATGGGGGCGTAGATCTCCATGGTCTCCAGCGCCTTTTCCCGCTGCTTCTTGGGGGATTGGTACTGCATGGTGCGGATATTGTGCAGCCGGTCGCAGATCTTCACCAGGATGACCCGGATGTCCTTGGACATGGCCAGCAGCATCTTGCGCAGATTTTCCATCTGCTTCTCTTCCCGGCTGGTGTACTGCACCCTTGTCAGCTTGGTGACCCCCTCCACCAGGTCGGCCACCGGCTCGCCGAAGCGGGCGGCCACCTCCTCGTGGGTGGTGCCGGTGTCCTCGATGGTGTCGTGGAGCAGGGCGGCGATGACGCTGTCCGGGTCCAGCTCCAGATCGGCCACCAGATTGGCCACCGCCAGGGGGTGGGTAATATAGGGGGAACCGTCTTTGCGCTGCTGAGAGGCGTGGGCGTTGTCGGCAAACGTGAAGGCGTCAAACAGCTTGGCCTTGTCCAGATTGGGGGTATAGGCCGCCACCTTGTTTTCCAGCGCGTAATATTGTTCCAGGATCGGGTCCATCAGATCATCTCCTGATCAAAAGCAAAGAATCAAAACGAAAGATCGGGATGCCGGCTAGTCCAGCATCCGCCGCAGCGCCCGCAGAATCTCCGAGGCATCCAGATCCACCTTGCCGCTGACCGGCTGGAGCTGGATCTGGACCAGGTTGGGCCCGGCGGTGAAGCGGAGCAGCCCCCGCTCCTGAAAGACCTCCAGGCAGATCATGGTGCGGGCATAGGTCTCCCGCTGCCCGGCGGAGCGGGAGATGTTCCGGGCCAGCCGGGCCGGGGACTCCCGGAATCGGTTTGAGGCGGCGTGGGCGGAGAGATAGCGCCACACGGCCACAAAATCCTGCCGCTGGGGCAGCAGCATCTCCAGCTCCCGCCCCTGAAAGGATTCCCCCTGCTTCCAGCGCTGATACAGCATCCGGTCCAGCTGGGACAGGGAGGGGGCGCCCCGCAGGTCGGACAGGGTGAGCTGCACCGTGCTCATTCCCCGGAACTGGTTGATCTGAGGGCAGAAGGCCAGGTCGGCCCGGGCGCCGGGCTGGAGAGAGGTGGCCTCCGGGGGAAAGGAGAAGAGGATGGCGTCGAAGGTGCACCCGTCCCGGGCCACCTTGAGCCGGGTGTGGCGCCCCTTGCCCACCGGGGTGATGGAGGTCACCGTGGCCCCGGTGAGGACAAAGACGGGCTGGGGGTTGCCGGCGCCAAAGGGCTCCAGGCGCTGCAGGTCGGCCACGTTCTCCAGGGTGAGCACTCCCGCGTCCTCCAGCACCGCGTCCACCGCCAGGGCGGACACGCTCTGGTGCTCCCGGCGCCAGATGGCGCTCAGCCGCTGCATCCTGGCGCGGAAGGCGGGGATGCGCTCCTCGGCGATGGTGAAGCCGGCGGCCAGCTCGTGGCCCCCGAAGCCCTCCAGCAGGTCCTCGCACTGCTCCAGGGCGTGGAACAGGTTGAGATCGCCGTAGGAGCGGCAGGAGCCCTTGCCCCGGCTGTTCTCCCCCAGGCAGATCATAAAGGCGGGCACGGAGAAGCGTTCCGCCAGCCGGGAGGCCACAATGCCCACCACCCCCTGGTGCCAGCGCCTGTCGGCCAGGACGATGGCGTCCTTGGCCAGCTCCGGGTGCTGCTCCAGCAGCTCCAGGCACTGGGCGAAGATCTCCTGCTCGATGTTCTGGCGCTGCCGGTTGAGCTCACACAGGCTGCGGGCCAGCTCGGCCGCCTCCTGGAGGTCCTGGGTCAGCAGCAGCCGGGCGGCCACCTGGGGGCAGCCCATCCGCCCGGCGGCGTTGATTCTGGGGGAAATGGTAAAGCCGATGGCGGTGGAGGTGATGGGTTTGTCCTCCAGGGCGCACTCCCGGATCAGCATCTGAAGCCCGGGCCGGCGGGTGTGGGCCAGGGACTTGAGGCCGAGGGAGACGATGGCGCGGTTTTCGCCGGTCAGATTCATCACGTCGGCCACGGTGCCGATGGCGGCCAGGTCGGCGTACTCCTCCAGCACCTGGGGACGCTGGTCTGCGGGGGCCAGGGCCAAGGCCAGCTTCAGGGCCACCCCCACCCCGGCCAAATGCTTGAAGGGATAGGGGCAGTCGCACCGGTGGGGGTTGACCACCGCCACAGCCCGGGGCAGCTCCTCCTTGCACTCGTGGTGGTCGGTGATGATGACGTCCATGCCGATGCCCCGGGCGAAATCGGCTTCCTTGACGTTGGTGATGCCGCAGTCCACGCTCACCAGCACTCTGGCTCCCTGGAGCCGCAGCCGGGTGATGGCGTCGGTGTTCAGAGAGTAGCCCTCGGTGAGCCGGTCCGGGATGCAGGGGATCACCTTGCCTCCCCGGGCCGTCAGATAGGAGGTGAGCAGGCAGGTGGAGGTGATGCCGTCCACGTCGTAGTCGCCGTAGACCGCGATGGTCTCCCCCCGCTCCAGGGCCAGATGGAGCCGCTCCACCGCCGCGTCCATATCCCGCAGCAGCATGGGGTCGTGGAGCAGCTCCGGCCCGGCGGCCCAAAAAGCGGCCGCCTCCGCCCGGGAGCGGACCCCCCGGGCCGCCAAAGTGAGCGCCGCCAGGGGGGAGATGCCGGCATCCCGCAGGGCATGCTCTGCCGCCTCATCCCGGGGCGCTGAATTCCATTGTTCATATTTCATGGATTGATAACCTCGCCGGCCGTCCCGATCGGACGGCAGAAAAAGAATATTTTGAATCATTATAGCAAAGAAGGTGCTGAAATACAAGAGTTCTGCCCCGGAAAGCGGGGACGAAGACGGATTTATCATTCCGGAAAAAGTGTGCTAAAATTGTTTTCGTCAAGGAAAAAGTGAAGCAAAAGGGTGCGAAAAAGTTAAGCGGGAGCAGCACCTGTAAGTATTGGGAGTGAGCAGGAACGCAGGGGGTCTGTGCCCCGGAGTGCGAAATGAATACCCATCCACCTTCTTTTCTCATGGCATACCTCCGCATTTCTTTGTTCTGTT
>CAZAIF010000059.1:0-10220 GCA_964485125.1 uncultured Oscillospiraceae bacterium
AAACGGTGCCGTAGGTGGGCTTCATGCCGGTGACGCCGCAGTAGGAGGCGGGCTGGCGGATGGAGCCTCCGGTGTCGCTGCCCAGGGCGTACCAGCACTCCCCTGCCGCCACCGCAGCGGCGGCCCCGCCGGAGGAGCCGCCGGGCACCCGCTCCGGGTCCCAGGGGTTCCGCACCGGGCCGTAGAAGCTGGTCTCGGTGGTGGAGCCCATGGCGAACTCGTCCATGTTCAGCTTGCCCAGCATGATCCCCCCGGCGGCGTGGAATTTCTCCATGACCGTGGCGTCATAGGGGGCCGCAAAATCCCCCAAAATCTTGGAGGCGCAGGAGGTCTTGACCCCCAGGGTGCAGATGTTGTCCTTCACCCCGGCGGGGACGCCGGCCAGGGGGCTGTCCGGCAGGCGGCCCGCCATGGCCCGGGCGCGCTCCAGGGCCCGGCCGGACAGAAGGGTGATATAGGCGTTGCCGTCCCGCCTGGCCCGGCTGCGCTCCAGGGCGGCCCGGACGGCCTCCTCCGGGGCGATCTCTCCGGCCCGGATGGCCCGGCCCAGCTGGAGGGCGGTCAGATCTAAGATACTCATATCCACTCCCCCTCACTCCACGGCCTTGGGCACCAGGAAGGCCGCCTCATCGGGCGCAGGCGCGTTGGCCAGCAGGGCCTGGCGGGGGGTGGAGGGCTTCACCTCGTCCTCCCGCAGCACGTTCTTCACCGGGAACACATGGCTCATGGGCTCCACGCCCTCGGTGTCCAGGGTGTTCAGCACGTCCATATAGGCGATGATCTGCTCCAGCTCGCCCCGCATTTTCTCCTTGCTCTGCTCATCCAGCCGCAGCCGGGAGAGCTCGGAAACGTAATCTACCATTTCCTTTGTGATCTCCATTTGTCTCATCCTTTCTGAAAGGCGCCGCCCGGTACAGGGCGCTCAGGGCTCCATCCGGTGCAGGTCCCGGGGAAACAGGCTGGCGTAGCGGACGTTGTCCAGCCCGCACAGCTGGGCGGTCAGCCGCTCCAGGCCGATGCCCAGGCCGCCGTGGGGGGGCATGCCGTGCTTGTGGATCATGAGATAGCTCTCAAACTCCTCCGGGTGCATCCCCCGGTCCAGCATCTTCCGCACCTGCTGGCCGTAGTCGTGGATGCGCTGGCCGCCGGTGGTGACCTCCAGCCCCCGGAAGAGCAGGTCGAAGGACAAGGTATACCTCGGGTCCTCCGGGTCGTCCATGGCGTAGAAGGGGCGCTTTTTGGAGGGGTAGTGGGTGACAAAGACAAAGTCGGAACCACACTCCTCCCGGAAATAGCGGCCGATGTTCTGCTCCTCCTCCGGCTCCAGGTCGTAGGGGTCCCGGATGGGCCGGCCGTACTTCTCGCTGGCCAGCCGCTTGGCCTCGTCAAAGCGGACGGTGGGGATGCGCCCCACCTGGGGGAGGGCCACCCCGGCCCGGGTCATGTCGTCGGCATATTCTGTCTCCAGCAGCGTGACCAGGCGCTGGAGGAAGGCGGTCTCCACCTCCATCAGATCGGCAAAGGAGTCGATATAGCCCATCTCCAGGTCCAGGGAGGTGTACTCGTTCAGGTGGCGGGGGGTGGCGTGCTTCTCCGCCCGGAACACCGGGGCCACCTCAAACACCCGCTCGAACACCCCCACCATGGTCTGCTTGTAGAACTGGGGGGACTGGGTCAGAAACGCCTTCTTGCCGAAATACTCCATGCGGAAGATGTTGCTGCCCCCCTCGGCCCCGGCGTGGACGATCTTGGGGGTGTGGATCTCGGTGAAGCCCCCGGCGACCATCTCCTCCCGGAAGGCCCGGCCGACGGCCTCCTGGATCTTGAACACAGCCCGCTTGCGCAGGTTGCGCAGCACCACAGGCCGCAGGGAAAGCTCCGTGTCCAGGTTCAGGTGGAGCTTATACTTCTCGATGGGCACCCCCACCGGCTGAGCCGGAGAGGAGAGCACCCGGAGCTGTTCCGCCCGGAGCTCCACCCCCATGGGGGCCCGCCCATCGGCCCTCAGGGCGCCGGTAACCACCACGGCACACTCCTGGACCACCCCCTCCAGCATGGCCTGGTCCTCCACCACACACTGCACCGCCCCGTCCCGGAGCCGTAGGGTCAGGAACGTGATGGCCCCCATAGGCCGGAGGGCGTGGACGGCCCCGTGGACGGCTACGGTCTGATTCAAATAGGCACCTCCCTTGAGATCGGCGGCGCTCAAATGGGTCTGCCTCCGTATTCCGGTCATGAATTCCATTTCTGTCACATCCTTTTCGCAAAATTCGGTCTCAAACCCCCCGCAGGGATAAAAAAGTCCCGGGCTGTTTGCTCAAAACAGCCCGGGACGGAATCGACATGGTCATTCCGCGGTACCACCCGCATAGCGCCTCCCTCTTTGGAAACGCCCCTCTGCCCCCCTTAACGCGGGAGAGACGTGCCGCCCTACCTGCCCCGAGAGGCGCTCAGACGGCAGGCTCCGGAGTGTTGCGCATTTCCCGTTTCGCGCCGGCGGGGCTTTCAGTCGGCGGCCCATTGCCTCTCTGTTGCGCCGCCCGGGAGCGGTCTCCTTCAACGCCTGTGTGAATGTTGACATTGTAAAACCAAGTATACCCTATTGTCAAGGATTTTTTCACGGCGGACCGGATTTTATTTTTTCTACTCCCCCGCGAACACCGGCGGGGCCAGATGCTGCATGGACATGACGGAGACCTCGTAGGCGGTGCGCCGGATGAGCTGGCCGTCCAGATTTTTGAGATAGTCCCGGCTCTGGAACCGGCCCTCCAGCCGGAGGGCGTCCCCCACGTCCAGGCAGGCGCAGCTCCGGGCCACCGCACCCCAGGCGATGCAGGGCAGGTAGTCGGCCCGCCCATAGCGCCGGTTGACCGCCAAAGTCAGATCGCAGATCTCCCGGCCCAGGGGGGTGCGGCGGTACACCGGGCGCTTGCACAGCACCCCGGCCAGGGCCACCCCGTTCCGGTCCTCCCCCTCCGCCGGGGAGAGCTGGCGGGCGAATACGGTGAGCACCAGCCGGCTGCCGCTGCCGGAGCGGTTGTTGAAGGAGCGGATCTCCCCCGTCACCGCCAGATGGTCCCCGGTGTGGATGGGCAGCATCTCCAGCTGGGTCCGGCTCACCAGCACCGGCAGCACGTCCTCCGCCCCGGACAGCCGCAGCACCCGCAGGGGCAGGCGGTAATAGTCCTCCCCGTGGTTCTCGTGGGAGAAGTCGGGCCCGTCCAGGACCGTGCCCACAAAGCGCCCCGTGTTCTCGTTCCAGTAGGTATGCATATTGCCGCTCCTTTTCCTCGGTTTTCTCGGTGCATTGTATGCGCCGGGGCCGGAGAAAAGAACGGGGCGATCCTCATACCACCTGGAAGATATAGAATTTCAGATAGTTGGTCTCGGGCACGTTCCAGAGGATGGGGTGGTCCGGGCTCTGCTGCCGCTCCTCCACCTGGCGCAGGGAGACGGCGGCGTCGTGGGCGGCGGAGGAGAGCATCTTGCGGAAGAGCTCGCCGGTCATAAAGTGGGAGCAGGAGCAGGTGGCCAGATACCCGCCCCGGGGCAGCAGCTTCATGGCCCGGCGGTTGATCTCCCGGTAGCCCCGGATGGCGGACTGGACGGTCTGGCGGGATTTGGTGAAGGCGGGCGGGTCCAGGATGATGAAGTCGTAGTCCCGGCACTTCCGCTCGCTCAGCTCGGTCAGCAGCTCAAAGACGTTGCGGCACAGGAAGTCCATCTTCCCCTCCAGGCCGTTGCGCCGGGCGTTCTCCTCGGCCATGTGGATTGCGGACTGGGAGATGTCCACGCTGGTGACCCGCTCCGCCCCGCCCCGGGCGGCGTTGAGCCCGAAGGAGCCGGTGTGGGTGAAGCAGTCCAGCACACGCTTGCCGGCGGCGATCCGGCCCACCGCCGCCCGGTTGTACTTCTGGTCCAGGAAAAAACCGGTCTTCTGGCCGTTTTCCACGTCCACCAGGTAGCGCATGCCGTTCTCCACAATCTCCACCACCGGAGTGTCCGGATGGGCCAGCCCGGGCAGTTTATACCAGCCCTTGCCCTCGCTCAGCCCCTCCCGGGCGCGGAGGGAGACGTCGTTGCGCTCAAAAATGCCCCGGATCTCCTCCCCCATCTCCCGGAGCGCCTCCACCAGGGCGGAAAAGACCAGGTCCTTGACCCGCTCCATCCCCAGGGAGAGCACCTGTACCGACAGCACATCCCCGTAGCGGTCCACGGTGAGACCGGGCATCTGGTCCGCCTCCCCGTGGATCAGCCGGCAGCACCGGAAGTCCTCCCCCGGCATGACGGTGCGCCGGTAGCGGAGGGCGTACTCCACCCGGCGGCGCCAGAAGGCGGCGTCAAAGCGGTCGTTGGCGTTGCAGGAGATCAGCCGCACGGTGATCTTGGAGGCGTCGTTATAAAAGCCTGTGCCCAGCCAGGCGCTGCCCGCCATCACGTCCACCAGGCCGCCGTTCTCCGGCACGCCCTCCCTGCCCCGAATCTCCTCGCCGTAGACCCAGGGGTGGCCCGCCTTGACGCTGCGCTCCGCCTTGGCGGTGATCAACACCTTGGGATACTCCCGCTCCTGCTTCATCCCTGTCCGCTCCCTTTCCAGCCGCACGGGCGGCTGTCCTGTGATTTGCTGCAAATTGTACCATAATCCCCCGCCCGCTTCAACTGAAATCGTGGGGTTGCAAAAATGTGCCCCAATTCCGAGGAAACAGCTTGAATTTCCCCGGGGAAGGGAATATAATATTCAGGCTTATGAATTGATATGGATTACACCGGCTGCATTAGGAGGCCTGTTTCATGACCGTTGCCGAACTCAAACGCTCTCTCAAACCCGGCTGCCGCGCCCATCTGGTGGGCATCGGCGGCGTTTCCATGGCGCCGCTGGCCGAGGTGCTCCACGGCCAGGGTATCCTGGTCTCCGGCTCCGATATGAAGGAGAGCCGCACCGTGGAACACCTGCGATCCCTGGGCATCCCGGTGTCCATCGGCCACTTCCCCGACGGGATCAAGGGGGCAGATCTGGTCATCCGCACCGCCGCCGTCCACGACGACAATCCGGAGATCGCCGGCGCCCGGGAGGCGGGCATCCCGGTCTACGAGCGGGCCCAGGCCTGGGGGGCGCTGATGAGCGACTACAAGCACGCCCTGTGCATCTCCGGCACCCACGGCAAGACCACCACCACCTCCATGTGCACCCACATCGTGATGGCCGCCCACATGGACCCCACGGTGATGATCGGGGGCACCCTGCCCCTGCTCCACGCCGGGCACCGGGTGGGCAAGGGGGACACCATCATCCTGGAGAGCTGCGAATACTGCAACTCCTTCCTCTCCTTCCGGCCCACCACCGCCGTCATCCTGGACATTGAGGCCGACCATCTGGACTTCTTCAAGGACCTGACCGATGTGGAGGCCTCCTTCCGCCGCTTTGCCGGCCTGGTCCCCGCCGAGGACGGGGTGGTGGTGGCCAACGCCGACGACCGCAACACCATGGACACCCTGGACGGCATCAACCGGCACATCATCACCTTCGGCATGGGGGATTACGCCGACGTCTACTGCGAGCACCTGGAGTATGTCAACGGCAACGGGCACTTCGACCTGATGCGGGAGGGGGAGCGGCTGACCCACATCGAGCTCAGCGTCCCCGGCCGCCACAACGTGGAAAACGCCCTGGCCGCCGCCGCCGCCGCCCTGACCATCGGGGCTCCCGCCGCCGCCATCGCCGCCGGGCTCCACGCCTACCGGGGGGCCGAGCGCCGCTTCCAGCACAAGGGGGAGTACCACGGGGCCATGATCTACGACGACTATGCCCACCACCCCGGCGAGCTCCACGTGCTGCTGGACACCGCCAGGACCCTGGGCTATGAGCGGGTCATCTGCGCCTTCCAGCCCCACACCTACTCCCGCACCAAGGCCCTGTTCGGCGACTTCGTCCAGGAGCTCAAGCGGCCCGACATCACCCTGCTGGCGGAGATCTACGCCGCCCGGGAGAAAAACACCGTGGGCATCTCCTCCAAGGATATCGCCGACGCCATCCCCGGCGCCATCTACAGTCCCACCCTGGAGGACGTCACGGAGCGGCTGAAGGAGCTGGCCCGGCCCGGAGACCTGATCCTGACCGTGGGCGCCGGCGACATCTACCAGGTGGGCGAGGCCCTGGTCGAGGCGGGCAGCGCGGAGGCCGCCGTGGCCGCCCCCCAGGGCTGAGATACGCCCCGGACGGGATCGGGCGCAGCGCCCCCGCAAAGCAGAACAGCGAAAAAACGATACGGCCGGAGCGCAGTCAGGAGACTGCGCTCCGGCATTCTCTGCATGACCGGGCGCCCGGCGCCAGGCCGGGCGATCCTACGAAAAATCCCCGTTCCGCTCTTTCCGAGGTTGACGGGGCGGCGGAATGCGTGCTATGATAGAAAAAGAGACTTTTGTGAATGTATTTGTTATATCTGGCGTCCACGACGGCCCGGCTCAGCCCGCCGCCGCCGACAGCCGGGCAATCTCTTTGACCATCTCCCGCTCCACAGGCAGCAGATCCCGGGGGCGATACCCCTCCTGGAGCTGTCCGGCGGCCTGCTGAAGCCGCTCCGGGGTCAGATAGGCCAGGTATGGCTTGAACTGGGAGCGCATGGCCCGCTTCATCAGGTTGGTGGTGGCGTTGGTCTTGGGGGGGATGGGCTCCAGCATCACGTCGGCCACCCGGCCGCAGAGCTCCGCCGCCTCCTCCCGGGGCAGGGTCTCCAGCAGGCTTTGGAACCCCTCCAGCCAGCCCTGCACCTGCTCCAGGAACTCCTCACACAGCCGGTCCCGGTCCGTCCTGACATGGCTGCCGCCGATCCAGCGGAGGAAGCTGCTGCCCGCGTGGCCCTTGGCCTTATTGCCCAGGTCCTGAACCGACTGGGTAAAGCTGTCATAGATCGTCCTGAGCTGTTCCACCCGCACGACACAGCCGGCTTGTACGCCCATGATAAATCTGCCCCTTTCCAGAACCGCTGTTTTGGTCATTGCTCCAATTTTGATTCCATTATACGATGGGGGCAGGGGTTTGTCAACTTGCGGCGCCCGCCCTGTCCTCTGGCGGCCCATACAATTTTGTACAATTCATTCCATACTTTTTCGCTTTTTTTATTCAGTTTTTCAAAAGTTTCTCTTGCCATTTTTCATCGGATTGATTATACTGAATTTAGTTAAAAAATTAACAAGCTCAGTCATTGGAGGTAGAAGAATCATGTCTTACATCCAGGTCACTTCGGAAGCCTATGTGGCGGTGCTGACCATTGACCGCCCCGAGGCCCTCAATGCCCTGAACAGCAAGGTGCTCGCAGAACTGGAGTCTGCCATTGACGCGCTGGATCTCAGCGACGTCCGGGCCCTGATCATCACCGGCGCCGGGGAGAAGAGCTTTGTCGCCGGGGCCGACATCGGCGAGATGAGCACCCTGTCCAAGGCGGAGGGCGAGGCCTTCGGCAAGAAGGGCAACGACATCTTCCGCAAGATCGAGACCCTGCCCATCCCGGTCATCGCCGCGGTCAACGGCTTCGCCCTGGGCGGCGGCAACGAGCTGGCCATGAGCTGCGACATCCGCATCTGTTCCGACAACGCCGTCTTCGGCCAGCCCGAGACCGGCCTGGGCATCACCCCCGGCTTCGGCGGCACCCAGCGCCTGGCCCGCCTGGTCTCCCCCGGAATGGCCAAGCAGCTGCTCTACACCGCCAAGAACATCAAGGCCGACGAGGCCCTGCGCATCGGCCTGGTCAACGCCGTCTACCCCCAGGAGGAGCTGATGCCCGCCGCCAGGAAGCTGGCCGCCGCCATCGCCGCCAACGCCCCCATCGCCGTGCGGGCCTGCAAGCAGGCCGTCAACACCGGCCTGGAGCAGGGCATGGACGAGGCCATCGTCACCGAGGAGAAGCTCTTCGGCGCCTGCTTTGAGACCGAGGACCAGCGGGCCGGCATGGCCAACTTCCTGGAAAAGGACAAGAGCAAGAAGCTCAAGGTGGTCCCCTACACCGGCCGGTGACAGGAGCACCGGCGCAGTCTGCTGAATCCGTACACCACGCAATATGATTTGATAAAAATAGGAGGAAAACGCTATGTCTATCGAGAAAGTTGCCGTCATCGGCGCCGGCCAGATGGGCCGGGGCATCGCCCAGGTCTTTGCCACCGCCGGCAAGCATATCACCGTTGTGGACGTCAACGACGCCATCATCTCCGCCTCCGAGGCCGCGCTGGACAAGGGCTTCGCCAAGATGATCTCCAAGGGCAAGATGACCCAGGAGTATGTGGATGAGCTGAAGGGCCGCATGAGCTTTGTGGCTGCCACCGAGTACGAGGGCATCCTGAACGACGTGGATCTGGTGGTGGAGGCCGCCGTGGAGCGTCTGGACCTGAAGAAGAGCATCTTCCAGAAGCTGGACGCCGCCACCAAGCCCGAATGCATCCTGGCCACCAACACCTCTTCCATCTCCATCACTGAGATTGCCTCCGCCGTCCAGAGCAAGGACAAGGTCATCGGCATGCACTTCTTCAACCCCCCTGTGGCCATGAAGCTGATCGAGGTCATCCGGGGCGGCAACACCTCCGACGAGACCTATAACACCATCTTCTCCCTCTCCCAGGAGATCGGCAAGACCCCGGTCACCGTGGCGGAGGCCCCCGGCTTCGTCTGCAACCGCCTGCTGATCCCCATGATCAATGAGGCAGTGGAGCTGGTCCAGAACGGCGTCGCCTCCCCCGAGGACATCGACACCGCCATGCGCCTGGGCTGCAACCACCCCATGGGCCCGCTGACCCTGGCCGACTTCATCGGTCTGGACACCTGCCTGGCCATCATGGACACCATCTATGAGGAGACCCACGACAGCAAGTACCGCGCCTCCCTGCTGCTGCGCAAGATGGTGCGGGCGGGTAAGCTGGGCAACAAGTCCGGCGAGGGCTTCTTCAAGCACTAAGTTCACACCCGTATTTCTGTATGAGTCGGCTTTTCAAAGGCCGGCTCATATATAAATAAATCACTAGGAGGAACCGATCCATGGATTTTAATCTGTCTAAAGAAGAACTCCTCGTCCAGCAGATGCTCCGCAGCTTTGCTGAAAACGAGGTCAAGCCCCTGGCTCAGGAGGTGGACGAGGACGAGCGCTTCCCCGAGGAGACCGTCAAAAAGATGTCCAAGCTGGGCATGATGGGCATCTATTTCCCCAAGGAGTACGGCGGCCAGGGGGCCTCCTACCTCAGCTACGTCATGGCCGTGGAGGAGCTGAGCAAGGTGTGCGGCACCACCGGCGTCATCCTCTCCGCCCACACCAGCCTGTGCGCCAACCCCATCTATGACTTCGGCACCGCGGCCCAGAAGAAAAAGTATCTGCCCAAGCTGTGCTCCGGCGAGTGGCTGGGCGCCTTCGGCCTGACCGAGCCTGGCGCGGGCACCGACGCCGGCGGCGTCAAGACCATGGCGGTGCTGGACGAGAAGGGCGAGAATTACATCCTGAACGGCTCCAAGATCTTCATCACCAACGCCGGCTATGCCGACGTGTTCATCATCATCGCCATGACCGACAAGACCCGGGGCCAGCGGGGTCTGACCGCCTTCATCGTGGAGCGCACCTTCCCCGGCTTCTCCGTGGGCGCCCACGAGAAGAAGATGGGCATCCGGGGCTCCTCCACCTGCGAGCTCATCATGGAGAACTGCGTCGTGCCCAAGGAGAACATGCTGGGCAAGGAGAACAAGGGCTTCAACCTGGCCATGGCCACCCTGAACGGCGGCCGTATCGGCATCGCTGCCCAGGCTCTGGGCATCGCCGAGGGCGCCCTGGACGAGACCGTCAAGTACACCAAGGAGCGCAAGCAGTTCGGCCGCTCCATCTTCAAGCAGCAGAACACCCAGTTCCAGCTGGCCGACCTGGCGGCCCGCACCGACGCCGCCAAGTGGCTGGTCTACAACGCCGCCATGACCAAGCAGGCCGGCCAGAACTACGCCGTGGCCGCCGCCAAGGCCAAGCTCTTTGCCTCCGAGACCGCCATGGCCGTCACCACCAAGGCCGTCCAGTTCTTCGGCGGCTACGGCTACACCCGGGACTATCCCGTGGAGCGCATGATGCGGGACGCCAAGATCACTGAGATCTACGAAGGCACCAGCGAGGTCCAGCGCATGGTCATCGCCGGTTCCCTGTGAGATAGGAGGAAACGTAAGACATGAAAATCGTTGTTTGCATGAAGCAGGTGCCGGACAC
>CAZAIF010000060.1:0-10194 GCA_964485125.1 uncultured Oscillospiraceae bacterium
TTTTATGCCTATGGCGGCAAAAAAGACGTCATCCGCCGCCCGGGCCCGGATTTCAATTCTGTTTCAACCTTTCGTGATATAATAGACAAAAATAAGGAGGTGCCGGGGATGCGGCTGCTACTGGTGGAGGATGAGAGGAGAATGGCCCAGGCGCTGGGGGAGCTGCTGCGCCAGGAGCACTATGAGGTGGACTGCTGCGCCGACGGGCTGGAGGGGCTGGAGGCCATCGCCAGCGGCGTGTACGACCTGGTGGTGCTGGACGTGATGCTGCCCCACAAAAACGGCTTTGAAATCGTGCGGGAGGCCCGGGGCCAGGGGGTGCGCACCCCGATCCTGCTGCTGACGGCCAAGAGCGAGCTGGAGGACAAGGTCACCGGCCTGGACAGCGGGGCCGACGACTACCTGACCAAGCCCTTCCTGCCCCAGGAGCTGCTGGCCCGGCTGCGGGCGCTGACCCGGCGGACCCTGCCGGTGCCGGACGGGGCGCTGGGCTTCGGGGACATCTCGCTCCACCAGGCCTCCTCCATGCTGCGCTGCGGCGGGGAGCAGGTGCGCCTGAGCGAGAAGGAGCTGCACATCCTGGAGTACCTGATCGCCAACCAGGGCCAGATCCTGACCCGGGAGCAGCTGGCGGTGAAGATCTGGGGCTATGACAGCCAGGCGGAGTACAACAACGTGGAGGTGTACATGTCCTTCGTGCGCCGGAAGCTGCACTTCGTCCACTCCAGGACCCAGATCAAGGCGGTGCGGGGGATCGGATACGAGCTGAGGTATGAGGATGTTTAAGCGCTCCAGGAGAAAGATCGTGGCTGCCCTGCTGTCGGTGCTGGTGGTGCTGCTGTTCGGCACCCTGTGCATCATCTATCTGGCCAGCTACCGGGAGATGACCCGGGAGAACCGGGCGGTGCTGCGGCAGTATGTGGAGGCTTATGCCCTCCGGGACGGCAGGGAGGAGGAGATCCCGGTCTCGGAGGCGGAGGACGGGGCCCAGATGGAGCAGGACGGTCAGGGCCGGCCGCTGGAGCCCCCGGTTTTGGAGCTGTCCACCGTCTACTCGGTGGCGGTGTCCGATGCCGGGGAGGTGCTGGCGGTAGACACCGCCGACGTCTCCACCCTGGACGAGGAGGCCCTGACCCAGCTGGCCCTGGAGATCATCGCGGCCGGAACCGGCGAGGGCTCGGAGGGGCGGCTGCTCTACCGGATGGCGGACAAGGGGGAGTACATCCTGGTGGCCTTCCTGGACAACACGGTGATGGCCCAGAGCGCCCGCACCCTGATCAACTACACCCTGATCTTCGGCAGCATCACCCTGGTGCTGCTGTTCTTCCTGGCCCGCTTCCTGGCCGGACGGATCGTTTCCCCGCTGGAGGAGAGCTACCGGCACCAGCGCCAGTTCATCTCCGACGCCGGCCACGAGCTCAAGACTCCGGTGGCGGTGGTGGGGGCCAACGCCGAGCTGCTGGCCCGGGAGATCGGGGAGAACCAGTGGCTGTCCAACATCCAGTATGAGACAGGGCGGATGTCGGCGCTCATCCTGCAGCTGCTGGAGCTGGCCCGGACGGAGAACGTCCAGCCCCCCATGGAGCCGGTGGACCTGAGCCGGCTGGTCTGCGGGGAGGCCCTCCCCTTTGAGAGCGTGGCCTTTGAGCAGGGGCTGAGGCTGGAGACGGACCTGGGCGAGGGGGTCCAGGTGATGGGCAACGGGGTGCAGCTCAAGCAGCTGACCGCCATCCTGCTGGACAACGCCATCCGCCACAGCCAGGGCGGGGAGCGGGTGGCCGTCTCCCTGGGGACGGAGCGGGGCTGGGCGGTCCTCTCGGTGGTCAATGCCGGCCCGCCCATCCCGCCGGAACAGCGCAGGCAGCTCTTTGAGCGCTTCTACCGATCCGACGACGCCCGGAGCGGGGAAGGGGGGCACTACGGCCTGGGGCTGGCCATCGCCAAGGCCATCGCCGAGGCTCACCGGGGCAGCATTGAGGTGGCCTGCCGGGACGGCACGGTGGAATTCCGGGTGAAGCTTCCCCTGACGGGCCGGGGCCGGAGGGATTGAGTCCGGTTCAATCCAGTTTCAATCTTCCCCTGGTACCATAGCAGCATCATGTGACAGGAGGGACTACTATGACCGTTCAGACCGTTTTCCGACGCTACGAGCTGAAGTATCTGCTGACCGAGGCACAGAAGCGGGCGGTGCTCCGGGCGATGGAGCCCCATATGGCCTTGGACCCATACGGGCGGAGTACCATCCGCAATATCTATTTTGACACCGACGACTACCGGCTGATCCGCCGCTCTCTGGAGAAGCCCGCCTACAAGGAGAAGCTGCGCCTGCGCAGCTACAGCCAGGTGGGACCGGAGGACAGCGTATTTGTGGAGCTGAAGAAGAAATACCGGGGTGTGGTCTACAAGCGGCGGATCACCCTGCCGGAGCGGGAGGCCATGGCCTGGCTGACCGGGGAGGCCCGCTGCCGGGAGTGCAGCCAGATCGCTGCCGAGGTGGACTACTTCCTGGAGTACTATCGCCCCCTGGGGCCCAAGGTGTTCCTCTCCTATGAGCGGGAGGCCTACTATGCCGGGGACGAGCCCGACTTCCGGGTGACCTTTGACGAGCACATCCTCTGCCGCCGGGAGGACCTCTCCCTGGAGTCGGAGGCCTGTGGGCGGCCCATCCTGCCTGAGGGGACCACCCTGATGGAGCTCAAGTGCGCCGGAGGCATCCCCCTCTGGATGGCTCACGCCCTCTCCGGGGCGGGGATCTACCAGACCTCCTTTTCCAAATACGGGGCGGCCTACCGGAGTATGATCTATCCCACACTGAGAAAGGAGGGGGCGCGCCGTGTTCCAAACGCTGTTTCGGGGCGTGTTTGACTCCGATCTGACCGGCGGCATCAGTCCGGTCAACTTCCTGCTCTGCCTGGGATGCGCCCTGGTGCTGGGGCTGGTGATGGCCCTGGCCTATATGTACCGCACCCGGTACACCCAGAGCTTTGTGGTGGCCCTGGCGCTGCTGCCCGCGGTGGTGTGCGTGGTGATTATGCTGGTCAACGGCAATGTGGGGGCCGGCGTGGCGGTGGCGGGGGCCTTCAGCCTGGTGCGCTTCCGCTCGGTGCCCGGCACCGCCAAGGAGATCTGCGCCCTCTTCCTGGCCATGGGGGCGGGGCTGATCGCCGGGATGGGGTACCTGGGCTTTGCCGCCCTCTTTACCGCCGTCATGTGCGGGGTGTTCCTGCTCTACAGCAGGCTGGACCTGGGGGAGCGGCGGGGCGCCGCCCGGGAGAAGACGGTTACCGTCACCATCCCGGAGGACCTGGACTACACCGGGGTGTTCGACGACCTGTTCCGCACCTACACCCGCTCCCACGAGCTGGTGCGGGTCAAGACCACCAACATGGGCAGCCTGTTCCGGCTCACCTATCACGTCACCCTCCGGGATGCGGGGCAGGAAAAGGCTCTGATCGACGGGCTGCGGTGCCGCAACGGCAACCTGGAGATCTCCGTCTCCAGCCGGGAGTTCGGCCCGGCGGAGCTGTGAGGAGGGGCGAACGTGACAAAATGGTTGTTTGCCCTGGCGGGGCTGGCCCTGCTGTTGGGCCTGCTGACCGGCTGCGGGGGAGAGAGCCTGAGCGAGGACAGCGCCGCCGTCAGCTCCGATGCCACCTCCTCCGCCTCCGAGGCCGATGCCGCCGATACCGGGGAGGAGACGGCGCTTTCGGTCCAGGAGGGGGACATGTTCACCGACCGGGATCTGGACGGGAGCTATGAGGAGAGCGGCAGCGTGCTGATCCAGCTGGAGGGGGATTCGGCCTCCGCCTCTTCCGACAGCGTCCAGATCAGCGGTTCCACCGTCACCATCACCCAGGAGGGCACCTATCTCCTCACCGGCACCCTGGAGGACGGTATGGTCATCGTGGACGCCCCGGACAGCGCCAAGGTGCAGCTGGTGCTGGCCGGGGTGGACATCACCAGCGCCACCTCCGCCGCCCTCTATGTGCGCCAGGCGGACAAGGTCTTTGTGACCCTGGCCGAGGGGACGGAGAACAGCCTGGCCAACGGCGGGAGCTTTACCGCCATCGACGAGTACAACATCGACGCCGCCCTCTTCTCCCGGGATGACCTGACCCTGAACGGCGCCGGGTCCCTCGCCGTCACCTCCCCCGCCGGCCACGGCATCACCTGCAAGGATGACCTGGTCATCACCGGCGGCAGCTATACCATCACCGCCGCCTCCCACGGCCTGGAGGCCAACGACAGCATCCGGGTCACCGGGGACACCGTCCTCACCGTAACCGCCGGGAAGGACGGGCTGCACGCGGAGAACGACGAGGACACCGAGCTGGGCTTCGTCTACCTCTCCGGCGGCACCTTCCAGATCCAGGCGGAGGGCGACGGCATCAGCGCCGGGGCTTGGCTGCGCGCGTCGGAGGGCAGCTATCAGATCCTGGCCGGCGGGGGCAGCGAGAACGGGGAGAATGAGTCCTCCGAGGATTGGGGCAGCTTCATGGGCCGGGGCGGCGGGTCGGGCCAACAGGCCGACCTCAGCGGCGGCGGTGATGACAGCGAGGACGGCGGAGACAGCGATGGCAGCGGCGACTCCAGCACCAGCATGAAGGGGCTGAAGGCGGGGGGCGCGCTGGTGGTCACCGGCGGCAGCTTCACCATCGACTCCGCCGACGACGGCGTCCACTCCAACGCCTCCATTACGGTGGAGGGGGGCAGCTTTGAGATCGCCACCGGCGACGACGGCTTCCACGCCGACGACACCCTGACCGTCTCCGGGGGCTCCATCCTGATCACCGAGAGCTACGAGGGGCTGGAGGCCCTGCACGTGCTGATCCAGGGGGGCGAGATCACCCTGACGGCCAGTGACGACGGCCTGAACGCCGCCGGCGGCGCGGACGAGAGCGGCGTCACCGGCGGCCGGGACGGCCGCTTCGGCGGCGGAGCCGAGGGGGGCGGTTTTGCCTCCTCCTCCGACGGCACCATCGTGATCTCCGGGGGCAGCCTGTATATCAACGCCTCCGGGGACGGCATCGACGCCAACGGTTCCATCGAGATCACCGGCGGGGACACGGTGGTGGTGGGCCCCACCCAGGGGGATACCTCCACCCTGGACTATGACACCACCGCCACCATCACCGGCGGCACCTTCCTGGGCACCGGCGGGGCGGGCATGGCCCAGAGCTTCAGCAGCTCGGAGCAGGGGGTCATCGCCGTCCAGGTGGGCAGCCAGTCCGCCGGCGCCTCCGTGGTGATCACCGATTCGGAGGGGAACGTGCTGCTGGAGTACGCCCCGGAGCTGTCCTTCGCCGTGGTCATCTACAGCAGCCCGGACATCGTCTCCGGCCAGAGCTACACCGTCTCCGCCGGGACAGTCACCGGCCAGGTGGAGGCCAACTGACCGGCGTACACACAGGGAAAAACTGCGGCCCCGCCGGCCCCCGCACGGGAGCGCCCGGCGGGGCCGCAGTGCGGAATTGGCCCCGGGGCAAAATCCTCTGGAAAAGGGGGGCGCTGTGTGTTATACTGTTCTCTCGTGCCGGGCCTGCCGGACGTCAGTTTGTTTCGAGTTGCAATGCGAGGGATACAATGCGAGGGATACGATATGAATGAAAAAGAAGTCGCGGAGCTGCGCCGCCGCCTCCGCCCGGATAAGAGCAACATCACCCACATCCTGGGGTGCTACGTCAACGAGCGCAAGGAGATCATCTCCCAGTTCAGGGAGCCGCTGGCCCTGATGGGGGCGGAGGACGGGGAGAAATACCTGTCCCTGTTCCGCAAGGTGCTCACCGGCGCCATCGGCCGCAGCCTGCTGGACCTGTCCTTCCGCACCCAGCAGGTGGTGGACAGCGACGAGCACCGGCTGCTCATGGCCCTGCGGGACTCCGCCCTGGAGGACGAGAACGCGGTCCACGCCTTTTTCAGCCGGGCCATCCAGGGGCTGGACCTGGAGGGCAACTGCCTGATCCTGCTGACCTACAACACCTACGACGTCTGCTACAAGGGGAAGGACGGCCTGGAGCAGCAGGACAACTCCTCGGAGCAGTTCCGCTATCTGCTCTGCGCGGTCTGCCCGGTGAAGGAGACCAAGCCCTCCCTGAACTACGACAGCCGGGAGAGCCGCTTCCACCTCCGGGCCCCGGGCCAGGCGGTGGGGTCGCCGGAGCTGGGCTTCCTGTTCCCGGCCTTTGACGACCGGGCCACAAATATCTATAACGCCCTTTACTACACCCGCAGCCCCGGGGAGGCCCACGCCGGCTTTGTGGACGCCCTGTTCCACACCCCGGCCCCCATGCCCGCCCAGACCCAGCGGGAGACCTTCCAGGCCATCCTGGAGGACACCCTGGGGGAGGAGTGCAGCTATCCGGTGGTCTGCGCCCTCCAGGACCACCTGGCCCAGATGATCGAGGTGCACAGGGAGAGCCGGGAGGTGGAGCCCCTCACCGTCTCCAAGCAGGGGCTGCGGGCCCTGCTCACCGCCAGCGGCGTCAGCCAGGAGCACGCCGAGGCCTTCGACGAGCAGTTTGACGCCCAGTTCGGGGCGGGCTCCGAGCTGAGCCCCCAGAACCTGGTGGACACCAAGCGCCTGGAGGTCAAGCTGCCCGATGTGGTCATCCAGGTCAACCCGGAGCGCTCCGAGCTGGTGCAGACCCGCATGGTGGACGGGGCCCGGTGCATCGTCATCCGGGCCACCGATGCCGTGGAGGTCAACGGGGTGTCCGTCCGGTTCGGGCAGCCCGGGGAGGGCGGCGGAATTTCTTTCGAATCTTAATAAAATTTAATCTTTCTTTCGCTGGCATTTATTTCGCCTCCGCATTATAATAGGGCCAGCAATACCGGCACCGGCGCCGGTGTTGGAAAGGAGCGAAAGAAATGGAGCATTACATCAAGCGGGGGCTGGCCCTGGCCCTGTCCGCCCTGCTCTGCCTGGGCGTCCTGGCGGGCTGCGGGAGCACCTTCTCCGCCGCCGATCTGGTGCAGGGCAACCTGGACCTGATCTACCTGAACCAGTACACCGGCGAGTACCTGGACAGCGTGAACCTCACCAAGGAGGAGGCCGGCCAGGAGTACGAGGACGGCATTGCCGTGAAGGTGGACTACTTCTGCACCTATTTTGAAGTGGTGTTGGAGTCCTGCGACGACACCGTCGAGCCCCAGATCACCGAGCTGTACCATCAGATCTATGACCACAGCAAGTATGAGGTGGGCAGCGAGACCCGCAGCGGGGACACCTACCTGGTGGAGCTGACCGTCTATCCCATCGACATCATGCAGAAGGTGATGGAGGAGGACGCCGACGCCTTTGTCACCCAGTGGCAGGAGCGGGTGGAGGCCGGCGAGTTCGCCACCGAGGAGGCCTTTGAGACGGCCTGGGCCCAGGGCATCATCGACATGGTGTCCGCCCGGCTGGACTCCATCGGCTATCTGGATCCCCAGACCATCTCCGTCCAGGTCACCAAGGGGGAGGACGGCCGCTACTCCATCGACAGCAGCGACTTCAGCCGCATCGACGGGCTGATCATCGCCTATCCCTGAGACACCCCCGCCCCGCCGGGTGCCCCGGCGGGGCGCTTTTTTGCCCAGGGGGCCGGGAAAGTTGCCCCGGCCCCTTGCAATTTGCGGGGAAATGCGATAACCTGTAGAGGAACGCCAGCTGGAATGAGCCGGTTTGAATGCTATGATAAGGCGGGATAGAAGAGATGACCAACTACAAGCCCATTAAGGAAGGCAAGGTCCGGGAGATCTATGACAACGGCGACAGCCTGATCATGGTGGCCACCGACCGGATCAGCTGCTTTGACGTGATCCTGCACAACACGGTGCCCCACAAGGGGGCCGTGCTCACCCAGATGTCCAAGTTCTGGTTTGACATGACCCGGGACATCATCCCCAACCATATGATCTCGGTGGAGGGGAAGGACATGCCCGAGTTCTTCCGCACCCCGGAGTTCGCCGGCAAGAGCATGCTCTGCCGCAAGCTGGAGATGCTGCCGGTGGAGTGCATCGTCCGGGGCTATATCACCGGCAGCGGCTGGGCCGGCTACCAGAAGGACGGCACCGTCTGCGGCATCACCCTGCCCGCCGGCCTGAAGGAGAGCGACAAGCTGCCCGAGCCCATCTACACCCCCAGCACCAAGGCGGAGATCGGCGACCACGACGAGAACATCTCCTATGAGCAGAGCGTGGACTACCTGGAGCGCCGCTTCCCGGGCAATGGGGCGGAGTACGCCGCCAAGCTGCGGGACTACACCATCGCCCTGTACAAGAAGTGCGCCGAGTACGCCCTGAGCCGGGGCATCATCATCGCCGACACCAAGTTCGAGTTCGGCCTGGACGAGGCGGGCAGCATCGTGCTGGGGGACGAGATGCTCACCCCGGACTCCTCCCGCTTCTGGCCCGCCGAGGGCTACGAGAGCGGCCACGGCCAGCCCTCCTTTGACAAGCAGTTCGCCCGGGACTGGCTCAAGGCCAACCCGGACAACGGCTGGACCCTGCCCCAGGACATCGTGGACAAGACCAGCGCCAAGTACCTCCAGGCCTACCGCCTGCTCACCGGTGCCGAGCTGGCAGTTTGATCCCAATGCAATGCAGAATAGGCGCGCCGCGATCTGCGGCGCGCCTTTTTATACCGATCGGAAAGGAGAAAATGGAATGCATCCATTTACCTACTACGCTCCCACAGAGGTGGTATTCGGCCCCGGCACCGAGGAAAAGGCCGGGACATATGTCAAGAAATACGGCGGCAGCCGGGTGCTTGTGGTCTACGGCGGGGGCAGCGCCCGCCGCTCCGGCCTGCTGGACCGGGTGGGGGAGGCCCTGACCGGCGCCGGCCTGGCCTGGACCGGCTTCGGGGGCGCCAAACCCAACCCTACCCTGGCCCACGCCCGGGAGGGGGTGCGGGCCGCCCTGGATTTCGGGGCGGATTTCGTCCTGGCGGTGGGGGGCGGCAGCGCCATCGACACCGCCAAGGCCATCGCCCACGGCGCGGCCAACCCGGAGCGGGACCTCTGGGACTTCTGGAGCCGGAAGGCGGCCCTGGAGCGCTCCACCCCGGTAGGGGCCGTCCTGACCATCCCCGCCGCCGGCAGCGAGATGAGCGACTCCGCAGTGCTCACCAACGAGGACCTGCCCCGGAAGCGGGGGCTGAGTACCGACCTGAACCGGCCCAAATTCGCCATTCTGAACCCCGAACTCACCCTCACCCTGCCCCCCTATCAGGTGGCCTGCGGAGTGGTGGACATCATGATGCACACCCTGGACCGCTACTTCAACCCCCTGGACAACCCCCTCACCGACGCCCTGGCGGAGGGCCTGCTCCGCACCGCCGTCGCCCAGGGCCGCCGGGCTCTGGCCCAGGGGCCGGACTACAGCTCCATGAGCGAGCTGATGTGGGCGGGCTCCCTGAGCCACAACGGCCTGACCGGCCTGGGGGGCAAGGGGGACTGGGCGGTCCATCAGCTGGGCCATGAGCTCTCCGCCCGGTTTGACCTGGCCCACGGGGCATCCCTGGCCGCCGTCTGGGGCAGCTGGGCCGAGTATGTGATGCCCGCCCGCCCGGAGCGCTTCGCCCGCTATGCCCGGCAGGTCTGGGACGTCCGGGAGGAGGAGGACGCCGCCGCCCGGGCCGGCATCCGGGCCACGGTGGACTACTTCGCCGCCCTGGGCATGCCCACCAGCTTTGGGCCCTGCATCGGCGTCCAGACCCCGGAGACCCTGGCCGACATGGCCTATCGCTGCGCCTACGAGGGCACCCGCACCATCGGCACCCTCCGGGTGCTGGGGCAGGAGGACATCCGCCGCATCTACGAGGCCGCCAACCGCTGAAGGAGCGGGAGTACAGACAGCGCCGCCGTGCAGCCCCCAGGGGCGACGGCGGCGTTTTGTCCCCTGGGATGAGCCCGTCAGACCGGGCGGGGCGGGATGGCCGTGCAAGAGGGGCGGCCTCCCTTTTCACAAAAAGTTAACATAAAATTTACCCATTCCGCCCTTGCGCCCTCCGCCGGCTTGTGGTAAGCTATAAGGGAAATCGGCGAAAGGAGGGATAGACATGGATCAGACCAAGCGCATTGATCTGGACGATCTGATCTATACGGATGACTGGCACGCAAGCGAGCGGTGAGGGATTTTCGGCCAACAGAAAATACCGGCAGTCATGCCGTTGAGATCACGCTGGGTTCGTCCGAACCGGCGTTGTTTTTT
>CAZAIF010000061.1:0-1216 GCA_964485125.1 uncultured Oscillospiraceae bacterium
CCATATAGAACGAAGAAGGCCGCGCTCCGGTCTCTCTCCGGGGCGCGGCAGAGCGTTCCCATCTGTACATACTATCGCCCTATCGCCGCCGGAAGCTGGCCGCCGTCAGCCATGCCCCCATCAGCAGCAGCCAGGGCCGGCCGTTTTCCGCCAGCAGAAGCAGCATGCCAAACAGCACCACCCCCAGGGCGAAGGACCGGGAGAACAGCCGGACCAGCCGGTCCGCCCACTCCAGCGTGGTCAGCCAGGACAGCAGGGCGAACAGGGCGCAGCCGCCGTCCAGGGGGTACACCGGCAGCAGGTTGAAGCAGCCCAGCAGCAGGCTGGCCCCCAGCGCCAGCGGAAAGCGGCCCAGCGCGGCCAGCAGAGCGGCCAGAAGCAGGTTGGCCGCCGGGCCGGACAGGCTGAGGAGCAGGTCCTGGAGGAAGGAGGTGTGCCCCGCCTCCTCCAGCGTCAGCTCCGCCCCCAGGGCGGTCAGCCTGATCCCCGCCAGCCGCTGACCGGTCAGCCGCGCCGCCGCCCCGTGTCCCACCTCATGGAAAGCCGCCGCCAGCAGCAGCGTCAACAGCAGCCGGAGGCTGCCAAAATAGGCGGTGGCGCTGAGCAGGACGGCAAAGCCCGGCGTGACCACCGCCCGGCGGGAGAACAGGGTCATGGACTGGGCAGAACCGCCGGAGACAGCTGCTCCGCCGCGCTGTCCGAGACCTGTGGGAGCAGATGGCGGTGATACTCCGTCGCCTGGCTCAGCTGGGCCGGGCTCTCCGTATCCTCAGCCTGCTCCCCAGACCCGGGCAGGAAGGTTTCCATGCACCACTCCCGCATCGCCTGGGACCAGCTCTCCCCCTCACTGATGGCCTGCCCCAGGGCCTCCACCGACTGGAGCAGCGGCTGGTCCCCCGAGATCACCTGGCGCACGGAGCCAAACACGTCAAAGACCTGATCCGGGATCAGGCCGCCCCCCACAAAGACCAGCAGAAAGATCGCCGCCGAGGCGATCAGCTGGAGCAGCAGCCGGTTGAGCCTGCGCTCCCCTTTGCCCGCCGTCCCACGGTTTGTCCGCTTTTTGGCCGCGGCAGCGGTGTGCCTGTCCCGGTTGATGGTCATAGGAACGCCCCCTTCCCTCTCAAGGTATGCGGGCAGGGGGCGGCGTATGTGTACAGGCTCTTGGTCATACCGATCAAATATCGTTCGAGTGCTTTTTCCTTTCAGATGCCTC
>CAZAIF010000061.1:1316-10173 GCA_964485125.1 uncultured Oscillospiraceae bacterium
ATCGAACACGTCCGTTTTAACAATATTGAGGCATGTGAAAAGAAAATTCAGTCATCTGCGGATGCCATCTCTAAACTTGGCAGCATGATGGGGATTGCTGTGACGGCCAGATATGTCGAATTGAAGCTCATTGAACTGCGTCTGATGCATGAGTACCAAGTGAAAAAGCAGCAGGAAAAAGAAGAGGCTAAAGAGGCCAGAGCCCGCCAGCGGGAAGAGGCCAAAGTCCGCAAAGAAATGGAGGAGGAGCGCAAAAAACTTGAGAAGGAGCAGTCTCATTACCAAAATGCCTTGAACAAGCTCAATCAGCAAATCGCGGCAGCATCTTCCGATGCGGATCGAACTGCGTTGGAAGAGAAGAAGCTTGAACTAGAGTCCCATTTGTCTGACATTGTCCAGCAAATTTCCGATGTGGATTACCGGGCGGCCAACCAGCGCGCTGGCTATGTCTACATCATCTCTAATATCGGAGCCTTTGGAGAGGGCGTTTATAAAATCGGCATGACCCGCCGCCTGGACCCCATGGAGCGGGTGGATGAATTGGGCGATGCCTCAGTCCCATTTAACTTTGATGTTCATGCTATGATCTTCTCGGATGACGCCCCTAGCCTAGAAACAGCGCTACATACGGCTTTCGCTGACCGGAAAATCAACTTTGTCAACCAGCGCCGGGAGTTCTTTCGGGTTTCGCTGGATGAAATCAAAGAAGTTGTCCGCAAAAACTATGACAAAACAGTCGAATTTGTTGACGTACCGCCCGCAGCGCAATACAGAGAATCTTTGAAACTAGCTGAACAAGCCAAAAAATAAAACAAAAACCCCCGGTGCAGGAACACCAAGGGGCGGACAGATACGACCGGGACTGGACCAGTACAGCAATGCAGACGTTTTGCAGAGAAATGCCAGAGGCGCAAAACGGAATTGACACTAGAGACCGTATTTTGTCCTTTGTGCGGCGCCCAGTATAACATACGCATCCACGGAAACGGTCAAGGCAACGTCTAGAGACGACCCAACACGACGTGGATTGCCATCAAAACAGTGGACTATACAACTAAGAACAGAAAACGGTAATATAAAAAGATACGGGAACCTGCGTATAGTTAGCAGATTCCCGTAACTTTTGGTCCGAGTGTCGAGATTCGAACTCGAGGCCTCTTGAACCCCATTCAAGCGCGATACCAAACTTCGCCACACCCGGAACAATGTACGCCTCTCGGCGACAGATGATATATTACCACAGAGCCGAAGAAAATGCAAGTACTTTTTTTAATTTTTCCAACTTCATTATGGCGTCCCCCATGGGCCATACAAGTCCATCAAGATCTCCTCCGCGTCCATGCGGGCATAGCCCTCCGGGTCCATCAGGCCGGCGGGGCCGGGATACCAGGAAAAGTGGCCTGTATCCGGGCCGGTCAGGGCAGTATACTCCCCCAGCGGCTTCCACACCGCCTCATAGCGGCTGCTCCACTCCGGGCAATACTCCGCCATATACCTGCGGGAGAGGGCCATAGCCTGACAGTCCGGGCCCTCCCCCACCCCGGAGAGCTGGACACCGCCGCCGGGGCAGCCGTTGCGGCTGGGGGATGGGGTGGAGTGGAGGATGACCAGGCTGCCGTCCCGGCAGGCGCCCAGGCACATCCAGACGTGGCCGGTCATGCTGAAGATGTCTCCCGGGCGGAAGGAGTGTCCATCCGCTCCGCGGCGCCAGACGCCGAGCCCCAGATTCTCCGCCAGATGGCGGGCCATCCGGGTGGAGGGGCAGACATAGCCGGGACAGCCGTCCCGGGTGTGCATGACCTGATAGACCGCCCAGCCCAGATAGCCGGAGCAGTCCGCGCCGGCCCACCCCCAGCGGTTGACGCCATCCGACGGGTAGAAATTGCGCTCCGGGCAGCCGTCGTCCCGATAGCGGTAATTGACGTCTTGCCGCCGGAAAAATTCGACCCAGCTCCGGGGCAGGCCGATGGTGACGGCCTGGGGGCCGGCGCCGGTATCCTCCCGGTTCCAGCCCCCTCCATAGACGTAGAGGGTCCTGCCCACTGGTACCAGAACCGCGGCCAGCAGGTTTTTCAGCGTGCGCAGGCCGGGGGTATAGGGCACCGGCCTCAGAGATCGGGCGCAGTCTCTGCTGTACACGACTCCACCTCCTTCAGCGTGCGTCGTCAGATGCGCCATTCTATGCGCATCAACGCCTGCGCGTGAGATAAAGGCGCGGAGGAAAATCCCCCGCGCCTCAGCACGGTGCTCATTCCACCTTGATTGCGGTCAGGATGCTGCCCTCCCCCGGGTAGTAGGTGATGGTGACCCGGTCCCCGGCGTCGAAGGTAACGGCCTCCTGGCAGTCGGCGGCGGATACGGCGTAGTAGACCCCGTCCCCCAGGGAGAAGTAGAAGATGGTATTGCCCTCCACCACAGCGGAGCGGATCTCGGCAACGGTGCCGGTGACCTCCACGGTCCCGTCGGTGTCCACCGTGGGATCGGTGACCTGGACGCCGTTTTCCGCCAGCAGCTGCTCATAGTTCTGCTGGCACTCGGCGACCGAGGCGCCGGTGGCGGTGATCTGGTAGTCGGCCACATTGACCATGGCGTACATCTTCACCAGCTGGGCGGAGTCCTTCAGGGACATAAAGTAGGTGGGCTGGTCGGAGATGTTCAGCAGGATCGGGAAGGTGGCGGTGTAGTTCAGATGCTGCACCGCACCCTGGGCCGAGGACATGGCGGAGTACTCGGTGGCACCGGAGACGGGGTAATAGCGGGCCTCCTTGGTGCGCTGATTGATCAGGATGAAGCCCACGTTGGACTGGTCCCCGCCGGCGGAGGTGACACCGGTGTAGAGGTAGACGTCATCGTTCATGGCGATGTAGTTATACCCCTCGGTGGTGGTGGTGATCCCCTTCTGGCCCAGCCAGGAGTTGATCCAGCCGTTGACCAGGGTGCCGTGGTGATTGTACTGGACCACCAGCTGGTCGGCGGAGTACACCCGGTCCACCCAGGTGGGCACCTCCTCCATATACTGGCTCTCGCCGGTGACGGCATTGACCAGCACCGCCCCCCGGGTGTCGGCCCCGCCGAACAGTCCGATGCGGCGCACCTCCCGGGAGCAGATCCAGTAGGGCGTGCCCTCCTCGTCGATCTCAAAGTTCACGTCCCCGAACATCATGGTGGGGTAGCGGAAGCGCAGCAGCCGGTAGAGGTTGCGGCCGAAGTGCTCCCCGGTGGTATACTTCATGCCCTCCTCCAGCTGGACCAGGTCGGCCTCCTGGGTGACCATGTTTACGATGATATAGCCGGGCAGGCCCTGGGCGCGGTTGTTGAACCACTTGATAATGTTGCCATAGACCAGCGGGGCCACCCGGACCGGCTCCCCCTGGTAGTTGATCTGGGAGTACTCCTCGTCGGATATCTCAAACTGGGAGACCAGGCTGCTGTCGCTCCCCAGGGCGCCCAGGGCCCGGCGGCCCAACTGGACGCTGGAGTCCTTGTCCAGCATCGGGATCTCGCTGTAGGAGATCTCCGCCACGTCCTCGGCAAAATTGCCGTCCTGGACGTCCAGCAGGTTGTAGTAGCCCTGGGCATTGAAGATAGGGGCGGAGATCAGGCCGCCCACCAGGCACACCGCCAGAATGGCCCCGGTCAGCATCAGGGGAACCTTACAGCTGGATTTCAGTGCCCGGGGCAGCTCGGAC
This sequence comes from uncultured Oscillospiraceae bacterium, assembly GCA_964485125.1. Lineage (GTDB taxonomy): Bacteria > Bacillota > Clostridia > Oscillospirales > Oscillospiraceae > UMGS1766. Next base: position 5,006 of record CAZAIF010000061.1, read on the forward strand.
ACGTCACCCCGCTGTACCCGAACCCCGGTGGTGATCAGGCTGCAGGCCATATAGACCACCAGCAGCAGGACCAGAAACAGCCAGAACTCCCCGGACTGGGGATTCAGCGGGGGCAGGGCCAGATAGAAATAGGCCCCGCCGAACACCAGAGTGACCAGAAGGCTGATCAGCACGCCTTTGACGGTGACCGTCCTCTTCCCTTTGGAGACGGGCTCGGCCTTCACTTTTTTCGCTTTCTTCTCTTTTGCCATAATGACAACTCCTCGTCGGAACCACTTAGTCCTGGTTTGCACCGATAGCATACCATGCCGCCGGCGGGGAAAACAAGAAAAGGAAGATTAAATTTGATCCGCCGGCCAACCCGCCGCCTGTGCGGGGGTAGGCCATGCCGCGCTCCGGCTGTCAGTAAAGTAAAAAGACAGACCGTGCGCCCCTTTTCCGGGAGGTACGGTCTGTCTTTTGGGTGTGGATATGTTTTGCGATTTCGGGGCGTCCCGCCGTTTACAGCACCCGGCGCATCCGGTGTTCCACGACCGGTTCGCCGCCCTTGTCCTGCCCGGTGCGCGCAAAGATGGCCGCGCTCTTTTCCTCGGTGCGGGAATCGAGCATGCGGTCGGGCAGAAGCCCCCGATAGGCCGTCTGCCAGCCGTGGCAGTGCACCGCGCCGATGGCCCCCGCGTCCTCTACAGCCGCCGGTAGCGGCAGAAGCGGTAGCCCAGGCCCTGCCACCGCTTCCAGTCCGACGCCTCCTCCAGACGCCACTCCGGCGCGGCGTCCAGATCGGGAAGGAACTTGTCCCCCGCCCCGTCCGCGTCCACCTGGGTCACCCAGGCCAAAGTGCAGCGGGGCAGCAGCTGGCGGTAGACGCGCTCTCCCCCCGCCACAAAGAGCCGCTCCTCCCCCTCTGCCGCCGCAAGCAGCGCCGGAACGGAGGCATAGCCCTGGGCCGGGGCAGGAACGGTCTCCGGGGCATGGGTGAGCACATAGTTCCGGCGGCCCGGAAGGGGTTGCTGCCCCGGAAAGGTCAGCAGCGTCTTTCGACCGTACACGATGGCGCGGCCCAGGGTGAGCGCTTTAAAACGTGAGAGATCCTCCGGGATGGAGAACAGCAGCCGCTCCCCTTTCCCGATGGCCCAGCGGCGGTCCACTGCGGCGATCAGTTCCATGTGCCCTCCAGCTCCCGCCACAGCTGGAGCATGCTCTTGTGGAGCACCGGATGCTCCACATAGGGGGCGATCTCCGCCATGGGGCGCAGCACAAAGTCCCGGTACTGCAGGTCAATATGGGGGACCACCAGGTCTTCTGTGTACATAATAATATTATCGTAAAGTAATATATCCAGATCCAATGTGCGGGGGCCCCAGCGCACCTTCCGCTCCCGGCCCGCCTGCTGTTCCAGCCGGTGCAGGGCCTCCAGCAGCTCCTCCGGGGTATAGAGGGTCTCGATCCGGCAGGCCCCGTTCAGGAAATCATCCTGCACTACCCCGCCGTAGGGCGCGGTGGTGATCAAGGTGGAAACCTCCCCCAGGCGGATATGCTCATCCGCCCCCAGTCCCGCCAGCGCCGAGCGGAGATAGCCCTCCCGGTCCCCCAGATTGCTCCCCAGGGCCACATAGGCGGTATGCCAAGTGCGGCGGATGCGCACCGAGACGGATGCAAACTCCAGGTCAATGGGGGCATCCGGCTTCTTCAGCTCCAGCTCCACCCCATGAATGCGGGGAAAGCGCAGCAGCAGCGCCCGACAGGCCTGCTCCACCGCCGCCTCCAGCAGGCGATAGGTGTGCCCGGTCAGAAACTCCACCAAAAACTCCGCCACCTCGGCGTAGCTGGTGCTGTCCTCCAGGTTGTCGCTCCTGCCGGCGGGGCGGGTGTCGGTCTCCAGCCGGGCGGAGAGGACGAAGGACTGCCCCTGCTCCCGCTCAAAGTCAAACACCCCGTGGCGGGCAAAAAAACGCAGATTGTCTATGCGGATCTGATCCATTACTCGGCCTCCAAAATGGCCCGGGTCATGCGGATGGCCCGGACATGCTCCTTCACATCGTGGACCCGGACAAACATATACCCCTGTTCCACCGCCAGCACCGTGGCGGCCAGCGTGCCCTCCAGCCGCTCCTCCACCGGCAGGTCCAGGGCATTGCCGACGACCGACTTCCGGCTGGCGCCCAGCAGCAGGGGCAGACCGAAGCGCCGGAACTCCCCCAGGTGGCGGAGCACCGACAGGTTGTGGGCATAGGTCTTGCCAAAGCCAACGCCCGGGTCCAGGATGATCCGCTCCCGGGAAATGCCCGCCCCGTCGGCCAGGATCAGGGTCTCCTCCAGATCGGCACACATGTCCGGGATCAGCGCACGGTAATCCGGCACCCTCCGGTTGTGCATCAGGCAGCAGGCCGCCCCGTGCCGGGCGATGACCGCCCCCATGGCCGGATCACACTTCAGTCCCCAGATGTCGTTGATCAGGTCGGCCCCGGCCCGGAGGCCGGCCTCGGCCACAGCGCCCTTGTAAGTGTCCAGGGAGATGGGCACGTCAAACCGGGCCCGGACCGCCTCGATGACCGGCGCCACCCGGTCGATCTCCTGCTGGTCTGGCAGCGGGGTGTAGCCGGGCCGGGTGGACTCCCCGCCGATGTCCAGCAGGTCCATCCCCTCGGTACACATCCGCTCCACATGGACCAGCGCCGCATCCAGCCGGTTGAAGCGCCCCCCGTCGGAGAAGGAGTCCGGGGTGACGTTCAGAATGCCCATCACATAGGTGTGTCCGGCAGTCTCAAATTCACGGTTTCCAATCTTCATAGTATCCATGCATTTAATATTTCAAGGTGAGATTTTTCCGCTCCCGGGGCCAGTCGCACTGTCCCTCGGCAGGGCAGGCGAAGCAAGGCCGGCTCAGCTTGTCCGCCTGATAGAGCAGGCGGGACAGGTCGGCGGGGTTCTCCCCCTTCCGGTGGTCGAGGATGGCGTACACGATGGGCGCCGCCTCACTGAGGCCGAAGCCGCAGTCGGCCAGGATCGGAAGAACCAGATCCATGGCCGCGTCCTCGTGGGGCGTCCCGTCGGTGTACTGAGCGCCCCGCCCGATGTCGTGAAGCAGGGCAGCGGCGTAGATCAGCTCCCGGGGGAGGTCCAGCCCCTCCTCCCGGGCAAAGATCAGCATCAGCCTGGCCACACTGAGCAGGTGGTCCAGTCCATGGCCGCAGAAGGCCCGGTCCGCCTCCAGCCGGTCGATCTCCCCCAGGGTACGGCGGAACGCCGGATGCCGCAAAATCTGATTGACCCGTTCCATCATTTCACCATCCTGAAAAACCGTTCCTGCAGGCTCTCGTCCGAGGCAAAACAGCCCTGACGGGCCAGGGTCACGGTCTGGGTGCCGGGCTTGCGCACCCCCCGCATGGTCATGCACATGTGCTCCGCTTCCACCATTACCATGACGCCCTTGGGGTGGAGCACATCCATGATGGCGTCACAGATCTGGGCGGTCATCCGCTCCTGGATCTGGGGACGGCGGGCAAACACCTCCACGGTGCGGGCCAGCTTGCTGATACCCACCACCCTGCCGTCCGGGATATAGGCGATGTGGGCCCTGCCGAAGAAGGGCAGCAGGTGGTGCTCGCAGATGGAGTGAAAGGGGATGTCCTTCTCCACCACCATCTCGCTGCCCTCCACGGAAAAGGTCTTGTCCAGGTGTTCCTCCGGGGCAGCCTCCAGGCCGCCAAACACCTCATGGCACATCCGGGCGATGCGATCCGGGGTCCCGATCAGCCCCTCCCGGTCCGGATCCTCCCCAATCCCCTCCAGCAGCAGGCGCACCGCCTGGCGGATCTTTATCTCATCTATCATTGCTCTCACATCCAATATACTTCGTGGCCCCCACAGAAGAAGCAATGAAACCGCTCCCCGGGGATGCGGATATTATAGCGCATGTTTTCCCCAATGTAAAATCAATTTGAAGTATGAAACGAAAAGCAAAATGATTTCTGTCCGGACACGGGATGGCGAAAAAGCTCCGGTTGACGGCGGGCAGAAGGCGAGGTACAATCAGGGGCAAAGGAAGCCCCATGACCTATGGCAAGGGAAAACGGCGCACAATCTGGAGCGCCTGATCGAAAAAGGAGAATCGAATCATGGATCTGCGCATCATGCATCACAACCACAATGTGGCCAACCTGGAGACCTCCATCGCATTCTATGAAAAGGCGCTGGGCCTGCACGAAAAGCGCCGGAAGGTGGCAGAGGACGGCTCCTATATCATTGTCTACATGGGCGCCCGGGAGGATAATTTTGAAATTGAACTGACCTGGCTGCGGGATCACCCGGAAAAATACGATCTGGGCGAGTGTGAATTCCACCTGGCCTTCGGCACCGAACCAGGGGAGTTTGAAACGGTGCATCAGCTCCACCAGGAGATGGGCTGCATCTGTTTTGAAAACCCCAAGATGGGCATTTACTTCATCGAGGACCCGGACGGCTTCTGGCTGGAGATCCTGCCCCACAAATAAGTTTACACAAAGCGTGCCCTGTCCAGACGGACAGGGCACGGCTGTATTATGAGGTCAGCTCCGCCAGCAAAGCCTGACAGCCCGCCAGCACATCCCGCCAGGTGGCCTCGAAATCCCCGGTGTACCAGGGGTCGGCCACATCTCCGGGCCGGCCGGTGTGGGAGAGCAGCAGAGACACCTTCCCCTTCGGGTCCTCCCCCACAAACCGGCGCAGATTGCGCAGATTGTTGTGGTCCATGGCGATCAGATAGTCATAGTAATCGTAGTCCCGGTCTGTCACCTGCCGGGCGGTCTTGCCAGCGCAGGAGATGCCGTGCTCGGCCAGCTTGCGCCGGGCCGGAGGATAGACCTGGTTGCCGATCTCCTCGGTACTGGTGGCGGCGGAGGCGATCTCAAACTCAGCTTCCAGCCCGGCTTTTTTCACCAAATCCTTCATCACAAATTCTGCCATTGGGCTGCGGCAGATATTGCCGTGGCAAATGAATAGTATTTTTATCATATTCAAATCATCTCTTGATAAATTAAAATTCCTTGCTCGTCATGGTGTACGAACATGTTGCAAATACCAATTTTTCTCTCCTAAATCTTCTAATTTGTCGCTCTCTATAAAAAATAGCATGAAAATATGAACAGTTCAACCGTTTTTGCTCCATAATGGGCGGGAACGATGTAGGT
>CAZAIF010000062.1:0-10036 GCA_964485125.1 uncultured Oscillospiraceae bacterium
TTGTCCCTGAATATCGAAAGCGGGCAACTGGGCCGCCGGTATGACCAAAAAATTTCCGCCGCTCCATTGCGCAGGCCGGGAGAATGGGGTAGAGTATATTATGGGGCGGTGGAACGCACCGCCCGACTCAAACAGTATCATATGCCCGCTGAAGGCCGGGGAGGACAATGCGATGCGTCAATCCCAGACAGATCCCAAGGTAAAATTTCTGATTGCAGTGCTGTACTATGGCGTGATCCTGCTGCTGATCTATTTCGGCATCCAGTACGCCCTGCCGGTGGTCATGCCCTTTGTGCTGGCCTTTGTGATCGTGCTGCTGCTCCGGGGGCCGGCCAGACGGCTGTCGGGCAGAACAAGGATCCCGGAGCGCTGGCTGCGCATGGGGTTTCTGATCCTGTTCTATGTGCTGCTCTTCGGGCTGTCGGCCCTCTTTGGGGCCCGGTTGGTGTCCTGGGTGGGCAATTTCATCGGGCAGATCCCCTCCCTCTACCAGAACAGCATCCTGCCCGCCTTCGACGCGGTCTCCGCCTGGGCGGAGTCCCTGGCGGCCCAGTTCGACCCGGCGCTGGTGGAGTCCATCGACAGCGCCTTTGAGAACCTGTCCTCCAGCCTGGGGTCTGCGGTGACCTCCTTCTCCACCTGGGCGGTGGGCCGGGTCACCAATGTGCTGACGGGCATGCCGGGCTTCATCGTCAATCTGGTGCTGATGGTGGTGTCCAGCTTCTATCTGGCCTCGGACTTTGAGCGGGTCAGCGCCGCCGTCCTCCGCTATCTGCCGGAGAAGTGGAAAAACCTTCTCACCAAGGTGCGCGGCAAGCTGAAGCACTCCTTTGGCAGCTATCTGAAATCCTATTCCCTGATCTTCCTGATGACCTTTGGGGAGCTGCTGGTGGGGATGCTGGTGCTCCGGGTCCCCTACGCCCCGCTGATCGCGCTGCTCATCGCCATCTGCGACATTCTGCCGGTGCTGGGGACGGGCACTGTGCTGATCCCCTGGGCCATCATTGCGGCGGTGCTGGGGCACTACCCCATGGCCATCGGGGTGGGCATCCTCTATGTGGTCATCACCATCATCCGCAATATGGTGGAGCCCAAGCTGGTGGGCACGATGATTGGCCTGCACCCCCTGATCACCCTGATCGGCATGATCGTGGGCGCCCGCCTGTTCGGCCTGCTGGGCCTGTTTGGCGTCCCGGTGACCCTGTCCATCGTGGTGCAGCTGGAGCGCAGCCGCCGGGAGGAGCGCAAAGCGGCCGGGGCGGAAGAAGCCCCCCCGACAAAGCCCCAGGCGTGATCGCCGCATCAAAACAAATCAACCCCGGCTGTCTGAGGACAGCCGGGGAGTTCTTGTGTTCAGGCCAAATCGGTGGAAAAACAGGCGTCGCACCGCTCCTGAATATCAAAAGCCCGGAAGTATTGCTCCTCCATGGGGATCCACCGGGTCCGAAAGGCCTCCAGAGCCTCCGGCCCGCTCCGCGCCCGGATGCGCCGGAGCTGTTCTTCCGGGTTCGCCGTCAGGAAGATCCGCAGGTCATAGCAGTCCCAGAGCTCCGGGTGGCAGCTGTAGGAGCCCTCCACCAGCACCACCGGCCCGGGCTCCACCGTGACCGGGGCCTTCAGGGCCTGGGTGTGGCAGTCGTAGGGCCGGAAGGAGCAGCCCTCCCCCCGTCCCAGCGGGCGCAGCACCTGGGAGAGCAGGCGTTCCCAGTCCACGTTGCCGCCGCTCTGGGCCAGCCGCCGGGGGGTGCGCTGCTCCGGGCGCAGGAAAAAGTCGTCCATGTGGACCACGCCCCAGCCGGTCAGGGCGCTGACCTCGGCGGCCAGGGAGGTCTTTCCGGCGGCGCACCGGCCGTCGATGGCGGCCAGCAAGGGGGCGCGGGCGCCCATGCGCCCCTTCAGCTCCTCCAGCAGATAGGCCGCAGCCCGGGTCATGCTCACCGCTCCTCGGGCTCGGCGGCGGGGCTGGCCTTGCGGAACTTGACCAGGCCGGTGCGGTTCAGGGCCACCATGACGCAGGGGATGAGCACCAGCTGGAGGATAATGCCGGGGATGGCGTTCAGGAAGGCGCTGCCGATGAACACCTCCCAGGTGAGGCGGCTGCCGGTCAGCCCCAGCTGGATGACCTGGACCACGCCCCAGACCACCCGGCCGGCCGCCATGGCGGCGATCAGGCAACGGTACAGGGAGATGACGCACTGCCAGCGGGACAGGCTGTAGAGCAGCCCGGCCACCAGGCCGTAGGTCATCAGCTCAAAGGCCATGGCTGTGGCGGAGGGGAAGAACACCGGCATGCCGAAGATGGCGGAGCGGAGCAGAGGGACGATAAAGCCCACCGCCGCGCCGTACTGCCAGCCGCAGATCAGCCCGCACAGCAGCACCGGGATATGCATGGGCAGCAGCATATTGCCGATCTGGGGGATCTGGCCGGTGAACAGGGGCAGCACCAGGCCGATGGCCAGGAACATGGCCGCCAGGACCAGATTTTTCACGTTTTTCTTCATAGGTTGTTCGCTCCTCGATCTCCCCGGGCCGCTCCGGCCCGGCGGGAGAAAAGTGATCTTGAGCCTGTGACTCAGATTTGCGGCCGGCTCACGCCTCCTGGGCGGCTAGGAAGCAGAAGGTGATCATCTCCCGCTGCCGGTAATCCAGCCCCTTGCGGGTGTAGTAGTCGCCGAAGCAGTTGTCCGAGAGCCGCTTGTTGATATGGCGGCTCTCCTCTGGACCGGACCGAGAGAAGCCCCGCATCCCCTCGCCGAAGATGTCCACCTGGGTCTGCTCCCCGTCGGCCAGCCGGGTGTCCATGATGGTGGTGGACTGTCCCTCCAGGGGGAGCCGGACGCCCCGGGCGGAGAGTACCTCGTATTCTTCAGCCTTTTCGGTCATAGGCATATCATTCACCTGTCCTCCGTGTTGGTTTCCGGCACAGACTGCCGGTATCTATTATTGTACCGCATTTTGACCCGGGCGCAATTCCGGTTCCGAATCGCTCCCATAAGCGGGGCTTATCTGAGCCGGGCCCATCATCGGTCGAACTGCCCGGCGCAGGAGCGCAGCCGGTCGATCACATCGATCTGCTGGGGACACACCCGCTCGCATTGGCCGCAGGCGACGCAGTCGGAGGCCCGGCCGGCGTCCTTCACCGCCAGATCGTAGTCGGACTGGCTCTCCTCCATCCGGCCCCAGAGCAGTTGCCGGTTCCGGGCGGAGAAGATCTGGGGGATGGGGATGTGCTTGGGGCAGCCCGCCACGCAGTAGCGGCATCCGGTGCAGGGGATGGAGTCGATGGCGCTGAGGGCCTGCTGGGTCCGCCGGATGACCTCCAGTTCTCCCGCGTCCAGGGGTTGGAAGCGCCGCATATAGGACAGGTTGTCCGCCATCTGCTCCGGGGTGGACATGCCGGACAGCACCGTCAGCACCCCCTCCAGAGAGGCGGCGTAGCGGATGGCCCAGGAGGCCAGGGAGGCCTCCGGGTCGGCCCGGGTCAGAATGTCCCGGACTGACTGAGGCGGCTGGGCCAGCACGCCCCCCTTGACCGGCTCCATGACCACAATGGGCTTGTTGTGGCGGCGGGCCACCTGGTAGTTGGCCCGGGCGGCTACGCCGGGGCTTTCCCAGTCGGCGTAGTTGAGCTGGAGCTGGACGAAGTCCGCGTCCGGGTGCTCCGTCAACAGTTTGTCCAGCAGCTCCGGCCCGGCGTGGAAGGAGAAGCCCCAGCGCCGGATGAGCCCCTTTTCCTTCTGGGCGCGGACAAAGTCCCAGAGGTGGTAGTTGTCATAGCGCTCCACATTGCCCACCTGGACGGCGTGGAGCAGGTAGTAGTCGAAGTAGTCTGCCCCGGTGCGCTCCAGGCTGGTGTAGAGCTGCCGCTTGGCGCTTTCCTCATCGGGGGCGTCCCGCCAGGCGCACAGCTTGGTGGCTAGGGTAAAGCTGTCCCGGGGATAGCGCTCCACCAGGGCGGCCCTGGCCACCCGCTCCGAGCCGCCGTCATCGTAGACGTAGGCCGTGTCAAAGTAGGTCATCCCGGCCTCCATGAACTGATCCACCATCTCCTTGGTGGTCTCCAGGTCGGCCTTGCCGTCGGCCCCCTTGGGCAGCCGCATCAGGCCGAAGCCCAGCTTGGGGGTGTCTTTGCGCCAGTCAAATTCCATTTGGCATCCTCCTGTCCAGTATCTGCGCGTGGTGTCCCGCCCACAGAGAGCCGGGGGACGGCCCCGGGCGGGTTTTGTTTCTGACGGCTCTATTTTACTCCTAAAGGGCCTCTGCCGCAACCGGAAGGGAGAAAAATGCCGGCTATGCCGCCTTTCCCTGGAAAGTGTCCTGGAACGGAGGGCAAAAACTTGACAATTTCCCGGCCTTTGGGTATACTACAAGCGTTATCTGCGAGGAAGGGAAGGAGTACCCAACCGCCGATCCCAAGAGAGGGGCTGTCCGGCTGCAAGGCCCTGTTCGGCGCTGGGGAAGGTCGTCCCGGAGCACCGCCCTTGAACCGTGCCAGGCGTGGCTAGAGGGCGGCGGAGCGCCCTCCGTTATCGGGGCCAGAGTGCGGCGCGCACGGTTGGGCGCCGAATTCAGGTGGTACCGCGGAATACGTTTCGCCCTGAGCCTTTGGAAGGCCCGGGGCGCTTTTTTATGGAACAAGGAGATGAAGCAAATGGCAAGAGAACTGTCCAAGGTGTACGACCCCAAAGAGGTGGAGGGTCGCATCTACGCCCAGTGGGAGCAGAACGGCTGCTTCCGGGGGAAGGCCGACCCGGATAAGAAACCTTTTACCATCGTTATGCCGCCCCCCAACGTCACCGGCCAGCTGCATATGGGCCACGCCATGGACGCCACCATGCAGGACATCCTGATCCGCTTCAAGCGGATGCAGGGCTACGCGGCCCTGTGGGTGCCTGGCACCGACCACGCCGGCATCGCCACCCAGATCAAGGTGGAGGAGGAGCTGCGCACCAAGGAGGGCCTCACCCGATATGACCTGGGCCGGGAGAAGTTCCTGGAGCGGGTCTGGGCCTGGAAGGAGAAGTTCGGCAACCGCATCGTGGAGCAGCAGAAGAAGCTGGGCGCCTCCTGCGACTGGGAGCGCTCCCGCTTCACCATGGACGAGGGCTGCTCCAAGGCGGTCCGGGAGGTCTTTGTCAGCCTCTACGAGAAGGGGCTGATCTACAAGGGCAGCCGGATCATCAACTGGTGCCCCCACTGCGTCACTGCCCTCTCCGACGCCGAGGTGGAGTACCAGGACAAGCCCGGCCACCTGTGGCACATGCGCTATCCCCTGACCGACGGCTCCGGCTACCTGGTGGTAGCCACCACCCGGCCTGAGACCATGATGGGCGACACCGGCGTGGCCGTCAACCCCAACGACGAGCGCTACAAGGACCTGGTGGGCAAGACAGTCACCCTGCCCATCATGGACCGGGAGATCCCCATTGTGGCCGACGACTATGTGGAGATGGACTTCGGCACCGGCTGCGTGAAGATGACCCCCGCCCACGACCCCAACGACTTCGAGGTGGGCCTGCGCCACAACCTGGAGGTCATCCGGGTGCTGGACGACAACGGGGTGGTCAACGCCGACGGCGGCCCCTTCGAGGGGATGGACCGCTACGAGGCCCGCAAGGCGGTGGTGGCCAGGATGGAGGAGCTGGGCCTGATGGAGAGGATCGAGGACTACTCCCACAACGTGGGCACCTGCTATCGCTGCCACAACGACGTGGAGCCCATCATCTCCGCCCAGTGGTTCGTCAAGATGGAGCCCCTGGCCAAGGAGGCCATGCGGGTGGTCCGGGAGGGCGAGGTCAAGTTCGTCCCGGAGCGCTTCTCCAAGACCTACCTGAACTGGATGGAGAACGTCCACGACTGGTGCATCTCCCGCCAGCTCTGGTGGGGCCACCAGATTCCGGTGTGGTACTGCGCCGACTGCGGCCAGATGACCTGCACCCGGGAGGACCCGGAGGTCTGCCAGCACTGCGGCAGCCCCAGCCTCACCCGGGACCCGGACGTGCTGGACACCTGGTTCTCCTCCGCCCTGTGGCCCTTCTCCACCCTGGGCTGGCCGGACAAGACCGCCGATCTGGAATACTTCTATCCCACCGACGTGCTGGTCACCGGCTATGACATCATCTTCTTCTGGGTGGCCCGGATGATCTTCTCCGGCTGCGAGCAGACGAAGCAGCCCCCCTTCCACACCGTGCTCATCCACGGCCTGGTGCGGGACGCCCAGGGCCGCAAGATGTCCAAAAGCCTGGGCAACGGCATCGACCCCCTGGAGATGATCGACAAGTACGGCTGCGACGCCCTGCGCTTCAACCTGATCACCGGCAACTCCCCCGGCAACGATATGCGCTTCTACACCGAGCGCTGCGAGGCCATGCGGAACTTCGCCAACAAGATCTGGAATGCCAGCCGCTTCCTGCTGATGAACCTGACCATCGACCGCTGCGCCCTGCCGGAGCAGCTGGAGCTGGAGGACAAGTGGATCCTCTCCAAGCTCAACGCGGTCATCCGGGACGTCACCGCCAACATGGAGTCCTATGAGATGGGTGTGGCCGCCCAGAAGCTCTACGACTTCATCTGGGACACCTTCTGCGACTGGTATATCGAGCTGACCAAGGCCAGGCTGAACGGGGAGGATGAGGCCGCCAAGGAGCAGGCCCAGCAGGTGCTCTGCCATGTGCTCACCCAGATTTTGAAGCTGCTCCACCCCTTCATGCCCTTCATCACCGAGGAGATCTGGCAGGCCCTGCCCCACGAGGGGGACTTTCTGATGCTCCAGTCCTGGCCGGCGTATGACGCCGCCCTGAACTTCCCCGAGGAGGAGCGGGCCATGGAGCTGGTCATGGACGCCATCAAGGCCATCCGGGCCCGCCGCAGCGAGATGAACGTGCCCCCCTCCAAGAAGGCGGAGCTCACCGTGGTCACCGAGGAGCAGGCCGTGTTCACTGCCGGCATCCCCTTCCTGCAGCGGCTGGCCAATGCCAGCCAGGTGAACATCACCGCCCAGGCCCCTGCCAGCCTGGACGGGCTGGTGAGCGTGGTCACCTCCGCCGCCAAGCTCTATATCCCCCTGGCCGAGCTGGTGGACCTGGAGGCGGAGCGGTCAAGGCTGGCCAAGGAGATCGAGAAGGCGGAGAAATATCTCGCCTCCCTGGAGAAGAAGCTCTCCAACGAGAAATTCGTCTCCAAGGCCCCCGAGGCGGTGGTCCAGCGGGAGCGGGACAACCAGGAGAAGACCCGGGCCCTGATCGCCCAGCTGCGGGAATCCGCTGCGGCTCTGGGCTGATTGGGAAGAATTTTCCAGCCTCGACGGACGTTGACATCATTTTAGAGCCGAGTTTGATAGAATCACCCTGCATCCCTGAGATGCGGGGTGATTTTTTGCTGTTCCGCCGCCCTTCGGCAGGGCCGGGGCGGGGCGATAAGGGAAAGGAGACGGAATGGGATGGCAGTGGACTGCAAAGTGGAGCGGGAGAAGATGCTGCTGCGGCTGACCGGTGAGATCGATCACCACCGGGCGGGGCAGCTGATGGGCCAGCTGGAGGAGCGGCTGGATCTGGAGTCCCCCCGGGTGGTGGAGCTGGATTTGAGCGGGGTCACCTTTATGGACTCCAGCGGCATCGCGCTGCTGCTGCGGCTCTACCGCTCCCTGGGCCTCACCGGGGGCAGGCTCCAGGTGGTCAAGGTGCCCCGGCAGCCGGCCAAGGTGCTGAAGGCCGCCGGCCTGGGGCGCCTGTTCTCCATCACCTACGCGGACGGATGAACCCCGGCGTCCGGGCCGATTCCGCCGGCCGCAGGCTGCAGGAAAGCGCCCGGCCGGCGGCTCAGACGCCGGGAGCGGAGCGTCTTCATCAAAAGGGAGGTTTACATAATGAAAATATTAAACGAAGTCAAGCTGGAGTTCCCCAGCACCTCCGCCAACGAGGGCTTTGCCCGGGGGGTGGCGGCCTGCTTTGCCGCCCAGCTGGACCCCACCATGGAGGAGCTGGGGGACATCCGCACCGCGGTGAGCGAGGCGGTGACCAACGCCATTGTCCACGGCTACCCGGACAGCCTGGGGAAGATCACCCTGCGGCTGCGGATCTTTGAGGACAACCTGCTGGAGATCCAGGTGCGGGACCGGGGGGTGGGCATCCCCGATGTGGCCCAGGCCCGCCAGCCCATGTTCACCACCGGCGGAGAGGAGCGCAGCGGCATGGGGTTCACCATCATGGAGAGTTTTATGGATGCCCTGAAGGTGACCTCGGCCCCGGGCCGGGGCACCTCGGTCACCCTGCGCAAGCGCATCTCCCGGCGGCTGAAGCATGAGCGGGCCCGCCCTTGAGCTGCTGGACGCGGCACGGCAGGGGGACAAGGGGGCGGAGGAGCGGCTGCTGCGGGAGAACAGCCGCCTGATCTGGAGCGTGGTGCGCCGCTATGCCGGCCGGGGCGTGGAGCAGGACGACCTGTATCAGCTGGGCTGCATCGGCTTTTTGAAGGCGATCCAGGGCTTTGATCCGGCCTTCGGCACCCAGTTCTCCACCTATGCCGTCCCCAAGATTGCCGGGGAGATGCGGCGGTTCCTCCGGGATGACGGCACGGTGAAAGTCAGCCGCACCCTGCGGGAGCGCTCCGCCCGGATCGCCCAGGCCCGGGCCCAGCTGTCCGCCCAGCGGGGCGGGGAGCCCACCCTCTCCGAGCTGGCAGAGTACCTGGAGCTGGAGCCGGAGGAGATCGCCCTGGCGGAGAGCGCCGCGGCGTCGGCGGTCTCCCTGTCGGCGGAGACCGGGGACGGCCTCACCCTGGAGTCGGTGCTGGGGGACGAGGGGATGGAGGAGGCGCTGGTGGAGCGGCTGGACCTGCGGGCGGCCATCCGCCAGCTGCCGGAGCGGGAGCGGCTGGTCATCCAGCTGCGCTACTTCCGCTCCTTCACCCAGGAGCAGACCGCCCGGGTGATCGGGGTGAGCCAGGTCCAGGTTTCCCGCATCGAGCGCCGGGCGGTGGAGCATCTGCGCGCCCTGCTGGAATCCTAGGGGAAAGTGTGGTACAATACCCTCCAAACAGAGCTGGAGGTGTAGTTTCGATGCGGTATCAGACCGTGATTTTCGATATGGATGGGACCATTCTGGAGACCCTGGAGGACATGTGGGACAGCGTCAACGTCACCATGGACAACATGGGCTATCCTCACCGCAGCCTGGAGGAGGTGCGCTCCTTTGTGGGCAACGGTGCGGCCAAGCTGATCGAGCGCTGCGTCCCCGGGGGCGGGGAGGACCCGGGGCTGGGGGAGGCCCTGGACTTCTACCGGCGTTATTACGACGCCCACGCCCGGATCAAAACCGCCCCCTATCCCGGCGTGCCCGAACTGCTCCGGGCCCTGCGGGGGGAGGGGGTGGGCATCGCCGTGGTGAGCAACAAGCCCGACGAGGCGGTGACCCAGCTGGCGGAGCACTATTTCCCCGGCCTGTTCCCGGTGGCCATCGGCCAGCGCCCCGGGGCGGCCCCCAAGCCCGCCCCCGACGCGGTCTTTGAGGCCATGGAACGGCTGGGGGCGGAGCGGGCCTCCACGGTCTACGTGGGGGACTCGGACGTGGATCTGGCCACCGCCCAAAACGCCGGCCTGGCGTGCATCGGGGTGACCTGGGGCTTCCGGGGGGAGAATTTTCTGGTGGAGCACGGGGCGAAGACCCTGGCCCACAGCGTCCCGGAGCTGCGCGCCCTGCTGGCGGCCGGCCCCCGGCCCTAGGGCTGAGGGGCACCCCGTCCCAGCCGGACAGATGCATTGATGAGACGGCCGCCCCGGCACGATGCCGGGGCGGCCGTCTTGGTTTTTGAGGGCTGTATGCCATCTTGGCCGCGCAAAATAGTCAGCGGGCGCCGGCATTGCCGGCGGCCCGCTGGTTGTCATAATCGCCTGAAGCCTTCAGCTTCAATGCCTGCGCTGCTTCCTGACGGTATACTCCAAGGTCACCAGGGCGCCGCCGGAGACGGCCAGCAGGGCCAGGAGGATCACCAGGGGAGCGGTATCACCCGTTTTGGGGGAGTCCTGGGTACCGGAACCGGT
>CAZAIF010000063.1:0-9779 GCA_964485125.1 uncultured Oscillospiraceae bacterium
TCCTTTCCCCTTCAGCATAGCACTGTTTTGAGGCGCAGGAAAGCCCGTTGATTTGGGAAAATCAACGGGCTTTCCTGCAATTAAAGGCAGCTCAATATCGAATTTTAGGAAATTTCTTCAGCAATTCCAGCGCCTGTTTGTACTGGCGGTTGGCGGTGTACCACTCCTCCAGCCAGGGCAGATGGAAGGCGGCATAGCCCTGGGGCAGGCCCCGGCGCAGGCGGGCAAAGCAACCCGTGAGCAGCGCGCCGTAGGCGGCGTCCTTCAGATAGTCCGGGTGCTCCAGCCGGTAGCGCACCACCCGGCACATGAGCAGGGCCGTCTCCCGGTCCGGTTTCTCGCCGCAGAATGCCTCCATGGCCCGGTCCAGGGCGGCCAGGGCCTGCTCCCGCCGCCCCAGCGTCTCGCAGCAGACGGCCAGCTTGTGGAGCTCCAGCAGGGAGGGCTCCGGCAGGGCGGCAAAATATTGGTAGCCCTCTTCATAGCGCCCCACCTGCATCTGGGTGGCGGCCAGATTGTAGCCGATGTCCCGCAGCGCGCCCTCATCCCCCAGGGCCCGGGCCAGCCGCCGGGCGGCGGTGTAGTGGCGCAGGGCGGCGGGATAGTCGTTCCTATCGCTGCAGCAGTTGCCCAGGATCAGCCGGCAGAAGAGCATCAGATGGGGCCGGCACTCCTCGGCGGCCTGGTCAAAGGCCCGCTTCAGCCGCTCCTGGGCCAGGGTATAGCGGCCCGCCACATAGTCCCCGTGGCCCGCCAGGGCGCAGGTGACGGGCAGGGGCAGCAGCTGGAAGGCCTCCTCCAAACGGTTTTGCGTCACCAGCCACAGACACCGCTGGCGCTCGTCCATGACGGAGACGAAATCCTCCAACTCCGGGCAGGGGGTACCGCCGCAGACGTGCTCCAGCAGGAGCAGGTCCAGCAGGGCGGGAGAGTTGACATAATCCTCCCGATGAGCGGCCAACTCCCCCAGCAGCGCCTCCTCCCGGCCCCGGTCCAGGGAGCAGAAGGCGTCGAAGAGGTCCCCGGCCAGGGCCTGGGCCCGCCGGGCTGTCTCACCGGTGTGCCAGGCGACCCCCAGCCGATCCAGCAGCAGGGAGAGCACCTCCTCGCTGGGCTCGGCTTTGCCCTGCTCGATTTTGCTCAAATAGGAGACGGTGCAGATACCCTGGCACAGCCCCCTCTGGCTCCAGTCCCGAGCCAAGCGCGCCCGGCGGATCAGCAGACCTGGAAATCCCATCTTGACCGCTCCCCTCAGTCCTGGAGGCACTCCAGGATGCGCTCCACCGTGATCTCAGGGGAGGTGAAGTCCTCAATAACGAAATCCGCCGCCGCCCGGTAGACGGGCTCCCGCTGGGCGAAACGGGCCAGGAAGGCGGCCTGGCCGTCCTGAGCCAGGGGGCGGCCCTCCATGGACTCGGAGACGAAGGTGTCCGCCGGGTCCCGGCGCAGCCAGAACACGGTACCGGTGGCCCCCAGCGCGTCCATATTCTCCCGCCTCAGAGGCAGGCCGCCGCCGGTGGCGATGATGAGACCCTCCCGGGCGGCCAGCTCCCGGGCCACGGCGGTCTCCAGATCCCGGAAGCAGCCCTCCCCCTCGGCGGCAAAGATGTCGCTGATGGAGCGGCCCTGGCGGGAGACGATGAGTTCGTCGGTGTCCACAACCGGGCGGCCCAGCCTTTTGTGCAGCAGATTGGCGCAGGTGGTCTTGCCGCAGCCCATCATGCCGATAAGCACGATATTTTTCATTGTGCCCCCTCCTTGTCCTCCAGATTGCCCACAAAGTTGCCGAAAATGCGGAAGCCGTCCGAGGACTGGGAGAGCTCCCGCAGGACGCCGGGCATCTCCGGGCTGAGCAGATCTCCGGTGAACTCCAGGAAAAACATGTATTCAAAATTATGGCCCTGGATCGGCCGGGACTCCAGGCGCACCATGTTCAGGCCGTGGACGGCGAAGATCGTCAAAATTTCGTGGAGAGAGCCGCTCTGGTGGGGGATACGGAAGCAGGTGCTGATCTTGTCCCGCCCCTCCCGCAGCTCCATCCGGGGGGAGACCACCACGAAGCGGGTGGTGTTTTCCGCGTTGCTATTGATATGCTCCGCCAAAATCTCCAGGCCGTAGAGGGCGGCGCTGCGGCGGCTGCAGATGGCGGCCTTGGTCCTGTCCCCGCTCCTGGAGACCATCAAAGCGCTGCCCGCCGTGTCCGCCTGGGGCACCTGCTTCCAGTCCGGGTGGGTGTTGAGATAGCGCTCGCACTGGAAGAGGCCCTGCTCGTGGGAGTAGACGGTGCGGATGTCCTCCAGCTTTGTCCCGGGCAGGGCCATCAGGCAGTGCTCCACCCGGACGGTGGTCTCCCCCACCAGATAGCAGTCGTACTCGGTGAGCAGGTCGTAGATCTGGCGGATGGCGCCGGTGGAGGTGTTCTCAATGGGCAGCACCCCATAGTCCGCCTCCCCGCTCTTGACGGCGGCAAAGACGTCCTGAAACTGCTTGAGACCCTTGGCCTCCACGTCCTCCCCGAAAAAGTTCATGGCCGCCATCTCGCTGTAGGCCCCCGGCTCCCCCTGATAGACCACCCGGGAATGGGCGACCGGCTGGCGGGCCCCGGCGATATCCGCCATGATCCGGGCGTAGGAGGGCTCCTCCCCTCCCTCCCGGACGATGGCCCGCTGCTGGCGGCGGCTCAGGGCCATGATGGTCTCATAGAGCTGGGCCACGTCGGTCCTGAGGGCGGGGTCGTGGAGGCAGACCAGCTTGTTGGCGATGACCTCCCGCTCCCGCTGTGGGTCCAGCACCGGGATGCCCCGCTTCTGCTTGTACTTTCCCACCTGCCGGGTCACCGCCATCCGGCGCTCAAAGAGGGCAACGATCTGCCGGTCCACCTCGTCAATGGCCCCCCGCAGGGTGTCCAGTTCACTCATAATGTGCTCCTCCTCTCCAGCAGTTCCCAGGCGGCCAGGGCCGCCGCCGCCTCGATGACCGGCACTGCCCGGTGGACCACACAGGGGTCGTGGCGGCCCTGGACGGCGATGACGGCGTTTTCGCCCCTCTCCATGTCCACGGTCTCCTGCGGGCGGGAAATGGACGGGGTGGGGCGTACGGCCACCTCAAACACCACCGGCATGCCGTTGGTGATGCCGCCGTTGACGCCGCCGTTGACGTTGGTGCGGGTCTTGACCTGGCCGCCGTCCATATAGGGGGTGTCGTTGTACCGGCTGCCCCGCATGGCGGCGCAGTCAAACCCGGCGCCGAAGGCGATCCCCTTCACCGCCGGCACCGCGAACATGTGCCGGGCAAAGATCCCCTCCACATTGCACCCCAGGTCGGGGGCACCCACTCCGGGCTCCAGGCCCAGCACGGCGCACTGGATGACGCCCCCCACGCTGTCCTGCTGGCTCCGGGCGGAGAGGATGGCCTCCTGCATGGCCCGGCCCTGCCCGTCGTCCAGGACAGGAAAGTCCTTGGCGGCCAGGGCCTGGAACAGCTCCGGCGACAGGGTGACCCCGCCGTCCAGAAAAGAGGCGTCTTTTACCTGCTCGATCTGGCTGATATGGGCGCCCACCCGGACGCCCTGGCGGGCCAAGACCTGCTTGGCCACCGCCCCGGCGAACACCAGGGGGGCGGTCAGCCGGCCGGAGAAGTGGCCGCCGCCCCGGTAGTCCTGAAACCCCTTGTAGCGCACATGGCCGGTATAGTCCGCGTGGCCGGGCCGGGCCAGGGTGCGGATGGCGGCGTAGTCCCCCGAGTGCTGGTCGCCGTTGCGGATGACGGCGCAGAGGGGGGTGCCGGTGGTCTTGCCCTCAAAGAGGCCGGAGAGGATCTCTGGCTTGTCCGCCTCCTTCCGGGCGGTGGAGAGAGGGCTCTTGCCCGGGGCCCGGCGGGAGAGCTCAAAGGCCACCTGATCCAGGTCCAGCGCCAGCCCCGGCGGGACATCCTCCAGCACCACCCCGATGGCAGGGCCGTGGGATTCGCCAAATATCGTGTAGTTCATCTCTCATCCCAGCCTTTCTATCCTGCCGCCCAGGGCGGCGTAATCCTCCCAGAAGTCGGGATAGGATTTGGCCACGCACTCCGCGCCGGTGACGGTGACCGGCCCCTCGGCCCGGGTGGCGGCGATGGCCAGCATCATGGCGATGCGGTGGTCGTTGCAGCCGGAGACCGTGCCGCCGGTCAGGGCGGACACCCCCCGGATGGTCAGGCTGTCCGGCCCCTGGTCGATGTCCGCCCCCAGGGCGTTCAACTGGGCGGTGATCGTCTCCAGCCGGTCGCTCTCCTTCATGCGCAGCCGGGCGGCCCCCACAATACGGGTGGTCTCCCCCGCCCGCAGGGCCGCCATCACCGCCAGAGGCGGCACCAGATCCGGGCACTGGCTGACGTCCAGAGTGACCGTTCCAGAGCCGGAGAGCAGCCTGTAGTCCTCCAGAATGGCCGCGTCTCCCTGGGCGGAGTCCGGGTTCAGCCCCTGGATCTCCACCGGGCTGCCCAGCAGCCGGGCGGCGAAGTAGAACGCTGCCTGGGAATAGTCGCTCTCCACGGCGGCGTTCTGGGGACGGTAGGTCTGTCCGCCAGGGATATGCCAGCCCCATTCCGTCCTGTCAGCCCGGACGCCAAAGCGGGCCAGAGCGTCCAGGGTCATGTTGACATAGCCCTCCGACTCCAGCGGCGTGGTCAGCACAATCTCGGAGTCTCCCTCCAGCAGGGGCAGGGCATAGAGCAGCCCGGTAATAAACTGGGAGGACACATTGCCGGGGAGGGTAAAGGTGCCGCTGCAAAGGGTGCCCTCCACCCGGAGTGCGCCCTTCTCCCGTCGGAAGGAGATGTCCCGCTGGGCGAAGAGGGCCTCATAGGGGCCCTGGGGCCGCTCCATCAGCCGCCCCCGGCCGCTAAAGACGCCGCCCCCGGCCACCGCCAGGGCCACCGGGATCAAAAAGCGCAGGGTGGAGCCGGACTCACCGCAGTCCAGCCGGGGCAGCCTCCCGGAGGGTCGCCCTGCCCCGCCGATCCCCCGAATGCGGCTGCCGTCCTCCGAGGCCCAGGCCCCCAGGGCCCGCATACAGTGCAAGGTGGCGGCAATGTCCTGGGACAGGGCCACATTGGCCAGGCGGCTCTCCCCCGCCGCCAGGGCGGCGGCGATGATGAGCCGGTGAGCCTGGCTCTTGGAGGGGGGCGGGGTAATGGTCCCCCGCAGGGGGCCCGGGGTGATCCTAATCTCCATAGGCGTCCCCGATCATGTCCAGCAGCCGGGCCTTCTCCACCTGCACCAGCCGGGCGCTGCCGACGGCCTCCAGCAGCACCAGGGTGATCCGGCTGCCGGAGCCCTTCTTATCCAGGCCGATGGCGGCCTCGTAATCCGCCCGGGCACAGGGGATGGCATCGGGCAGCTGGTACAGCGCCACGGCCCGGCGGATCTGTTCCGGCAGTTCAGCGGGGGTGACCCCCAGCTTCACCCCCAGCTCGGCGGCCCGGCACATGCCGGCGGCCACCGCCTGGCCGTGGGTGTAGGTCTCGTAGTGATAGGCCAGCTCATAGGCGTGGCCCAGGGTGTGGCCGAAGTTGAGCACCATGCGCTCCCCGGTGTCCCGCTCGTCGGCGAGGACCACCTGGGCCTTGATGGCGCAGCAGGTGGAGAGCACCCATTCGATGCGCTCCATGACGCCGGGACGGCCGCCGCAGGAGAGCAGCGTCTCAAAGAGGTCCGCGTCCCGGATGCAGCCGTATTTCAGCACCTCCGCCATGCCGTCGTTGAAGATCCGGTCGGAGAGGGTGTCAAGGCACTCCGGGTCCATGAGCACCAGCCTGGGCTGCCAGAAGGCGCCGGCCAAATTCTTGCCCGCCTTCAGATCCACCGCCACCTTGCCCCCCACCGAGGAGTCCACCTGGGCGAGCAGGGTGGTGGGGATCTGGACATAGTCCACCCCCCGGAGGATGGTGGCGGCGGCAAAGCCCGCCAGATCCCCCACCACGCCGCCGCCCAGGGCCGCCACCGCGTCGGTGCGGGTCAGGCCGAAGGCCATAAACTCGTCATAGAGCTGCTCCAGCATGGCCATGGATTTGGAGGACTCCCCAGCGGGGATCACCGTCACATGGACCTCAAAGCCCGCCCCCTCCAGGCTCCGGCGCAGTCTGCAGCCGTAGAGGGGGGCCACGTTGGAGTCGGTGACCACCGCCAGCTTGGCGCACCGGGGCAGCACCCGGCGGCAGTGTTCCCCGGCCCGGTCCAGCAGGCCGGGCTCGATCAGGATGTCATAGTCCCTGCCGGGCAGGGGAATGTTCAGCTGAGTCATATCGCTACCTCCCGTTTTGCTCAGCGCACCATGGTCTTGCCCATCATCTCCGCCAGACGGCCCACCTTGTTCATCAGGGCGGAGAACTGATCGGGGGTCAGGGACTGCTGGCCGTCGCACTTGGCGTGCTTGGGGTCGTTGTGGACCTCGATGATCAGCCCGTCGGCCCCGGCGGCCACGGCGGCCAGGGTCAGGGGCTCCACCAGCCAGGCATAGCCGCCGGAGTGGCTGGGGTCCACAATGATGGGCAGATGGCTCATCCGCTTGATGGCGGGGATGGCGGACACGTCCAGGGTGTTGCGGGTGTAGGTCTCATAGGTGCGGATACCCCGCTCGCAGAGGATGACATTTTCGTTGCCCCCGGCTATGATGTACTCGGCGGACATGATCCACTCCTCATAGGTGTTGGCCAGCCCCCGTTTGAGCAGCACCGGCTTGGACATCTTGCCCACTTCCTTGAGCAGATCGAAGTTCTGCATGTTCCGGGCGCCGATCTGGACCAAGTCCACCTTCTCCTCGAAGAGCTCGCAGTACTGGGGGCTCATCAGCTCGGTGACAATGGGCATGCCCGTCTCCGCCTTAGCCTCCAGCAGCAGCTTCAGGCCGTCCACCCCCATGCCCTGGAAGGAGTAAGGGGAGGTGCGGGGCTTGAAGGCGCCTCCCCGGAGCATACCAGCCCCGGCGGCGCTGACCGACTTGGCGATGGAGACGATCTGCTCCCGGCTCTCCACCGAGCAGGGGCCCGCCATCACGGCGAACTTTCCGCCGCCCACCTTGATGCCGTTGACGTCCACCACGGTGTCCTCCGGGTGGAACTTGCGGTTGGCCTTTTTATAGGGCTCCTGCACCCGCATGACCCGCTCCACATGCTCGTTGAGCATGATCTCGTCTTCGTCCAGGCTCACCGTGTCCCCCACCAGGCCCAGGATGGTGCAGCCCACCCCTTTGGTGACCCCCACCTTGAAATTCATCGCCTCAAATTTGGCCACCAGCTTTCGGATGTCAGATTGCTCCGTGCCCGGCTTCATGATAACGACCATTGTACTTCTCTCCTTTTCCAGTTTAAAACTTGCAATGAAAAAAGGGACCCATTGACAGAATCAATGAGTCCCACTTCCAGACTGTGCGGCGACCGGGACGGCTGAGCCGTCCCTTCACTCATTCATTCCATCCAATTCAGACCACGCTGGCAAAGCCGGCGCCCGTAAATCGGGCCCAGCCATAAGAAAAGCCGAAAACGTGGGAATTGTACTGGGTGAAATGACGCATTGCCGTACCTCGCTTTGCCTTCACTAACCCCATTATAACAGCCTGCGCCCAGAATGCAACTGTTTTTTCCATTTGTATCTTGACACTGTTGGGATAGGATGCTATCATAGCGCACGAGAAATTACGCAGCCTAAGGGAGGCATTTCATGGCAAGGAAATGGGTGGCAGTCTACAACGAAGAGGATATGCCCTACGGCGACAAGATCCGCATTTCCATTGAGGGGGTGGAGACCGGCTTTGTGGCGGTGTCCGAGAACGGCGACGACCTGGGGCTCTATCCCACCGACACGGTCGAGGAGGCCCGGGACGACCTGGCCTACATGTTCGCCGGGTACGACACCTTCCGCTGGCTGGACGAGGACTGAGTTCCGTTCACTCCGGCCCAACTGCGCCGGAATCGGCGCCGCCTCGGCACATCGCCCCAAAGGAACGGCGCCGCGCGGTTTGCGCGGCGCTTATTGCCGCCTGGAATTGACAGTTCCGGGCGCTTTTTTTAATAGCGGTGGATCAAACCGGCGCCAGGCGGCACTGCCGCGCCTGTCAGCCCCCGGAGACGCGGCAGCTACACCGGTTCCCGCCCGGGAGGCATACCCCGGCCCGATCCCGAATTTTTTGAGAGAGAAAGGATGCATCACCATGTTCCCACGCTCCAGCGGAATTCTGCTGCACCTGACCAGCCTGCCCGGCCCCTACGGCCTGGGCTCCATGGGGAAGAGCGCCCGGGCCTTTGTGGATTTCCTCCACCAGGCGGGCCAGAGCTACTGGCAGATCCTGCCCCTGGTCCCCTCCGGGGACGGCAATTCCCCCTATATGTCCCCCTCCTCCGCCGCCGGAAACCCCTGGCTCATCGACCTGGATCTGCTCGCCGAGCAGGGCCTGCTCACCGAGGAGGAGCTGGCAGCCGTCCGCTCCCCGGAGCAGGACCGGGCGGACTACACCCTGGTGGCGGACACCCGGCTCCCCCTGCTGAAAAAGGCCTTTGACCGCCGCACCGCCGTCCAGGCCGCCGCCGCGGAGGATTTCGCCGCCGACCACGCCGACTGGCTGCCCGACTACGCCCTGTTCATGGCCTGCCACGGCTATTTCGATCTGCCCCTGAGCCAGTGGCCCGACCAGGACCTGGTGCGCCGGGCGCCGGAGGCCCTGGAGCGGTACCGGGCAGAGCTGGCGGAGGAGGTGGAGTTCCACATCTTCCTCCAGTACCTGTTCTTCACCCAGTGGCAGGCGCTGAAAACCTATGCCAACGATCAGGGCGTCAAGATCATCGGCGACATCCCCTTCTACGTCTCCGGGGACTCGGTGGACGTGTGGGTCCACCCTGAGCTGTTCCAGGTGGATCAGGACTGCCACGCCAAGCTGATGGCCGGAGTGCCCCCAGACCTGTTCTCCGACGAGGGCCAGTTCTGGGGCAACCCCCTCTACAACTGGAAGGCCCATAAGGCCCAGGATTACCGGTGGTGGTGCGGCCGCATCCGCCAATCCATGGCCTTCTACGACGTGATCCGCATCGACCACTTCCGGGGCTTTGACTCCTACTGGGAGATCCCCCAGGGGGCCAAGTCCGCCAAGGAGGGGCGCTGGCGCCCCGGCCCGGGCATGAAGCTGCTGAAGGCCTTCCGGGAGCAGGTGCCCGAGGCGGAGTTTATCGCCGAGGACCTGGGGGATCTGACGGAATCCGCCGTCAAGTTCATCCAGCGCTCCGGCCTGCCCGGGATGCGGGTGCTCACCGACGCCTTCAACGACCTGGGGGGCTCCTCCTCGTTCCTGCCCCACCACTGCGTCCCCGACGCGGTCATGTACACCGGCACCCACGACACCCCCACCTTCCTGGAGTGGCTGTTCGAGATCGCCCGGGAGGACCAGCGGCGCTACGCCATGGATTACCTGCGGCTGCGCGCCGACGAGGGCTACGGCTGGGGCGTCATCGCCGGGGCCTGGGGCAGCGTGTGCAATCTGGCCATGGCCCCCCTCCAGGATGTGCTGGGGCTGGGGGGTAACGCCCGGATGAACCTGCCCGGCTCTCTGGGGGAGCACAACTGGAGCTGGCGGGTGCGGGCCGAGGCCATCAACGGCGAGGTGGCCCAGAAGCTGCGCCACCTGACCTGGCTGTACGGCAGGCTGGGGGCGTAACTGCCCCGCCCCGTTCCATAGAAATGGCAGCAGGCCGCCCGGATGGGCGGCCTGTCTTTTTTCCGTTCACGGCATGAGATTCCCGGAGGAGGGCTCAGA
>CAZAIF010000064.1:0-9638 GCA_964485125.1 uncultured Oscillospiraceae bacterium
AGAGCCTATACAGTAGATGAGGTGGACGAGGAACTCAAGCGGGAGTTTGGGATATGAGTGATACCTAATTTCAGGCAGAGTTCCCTCACGCTTCTTTGCGGGACACAACCTCGTTAGATATGCAGCGCATACTCGCGATCCAGCTCATTCGTGTCAACCCGCAAAGACAGAGGCGCTATTCTTTCTTTGGAAGCTACGCTTCAAGGAGACTATCTGCGCCCTCTGCCTGCTGGCCTTATTATCCCACATGGCTTGTGGAACAACAAGTGGGTTTCATGCGGTTCCCACCACATCTAAATCGTAAATATATTATACGAGGAGAAAGATCATGGCATTTGATTTTAAGCGGGAATACCGCGCCCTCTATCAGCCCAAGGACCGGCCGGAGATTCTGCGCGTGCCCGCGATCAACTATGTGGCGGTGTGGGGCCAAGGGGATCCCAACGAGGCGGAAGGCGCATACCAGCGGGCCGTCAGCGTGCTCTATGCGGTGTCCTATACCCTGAAGATGAGCGACAGAGCCGGCCGCAGCATTCCCGGCTTCTATGCCTATGTGGTGCCCCCGCTGGAGGGCTTTTGGTGGCAGGAGGGGACGCAGGAGGTGGACTTGCGGGATAAGTCGGCCTTCCATTGGATCTCGGCCATCCGCCTGCCGGAGTTCGTCACCAAGGCGGACCTGGACTGGGCAGTTCAGACCGCCACCCAAAAGAAGAAGCTGGATTGTTCCGCTGCCGGATTTCTGACGGTGGAGGAGGGGCTGTGTGTACAGATGATGCACCACGGTCCCTTTGACCAGGAGCCCCGTACGGTGGCGCGGATGGAGGCGTATCTGGAGGAGATGGGGTATGCCCCGGACTTTTCTACGCTCCGCCGCCACCATGAGATATACCTTTCCGATGCCAGAAAAGTGCCCCCGGAGCGGCGGCGGACGGTGATCCGCCAGCCTATCCGGCCGCTGGGAGGGATGAGATAGGCCAAATGGGCTGTTTATGGGACAGAAGCTGTGGTATACTGGGCCCATTATGATTCGGAGGAGGACAGAGACACGTCATGCTGAAACTGCTGCTGGGGAGAGATCAGGCCGCCATCACCGCCGCCGTTCTGGCCCGCGCCGCCGCCCCCGGGGTGGAGGGGCGCGTCCTTGTGATTGTGCCGGAACAGTACTCCCACGAAACGGAGCGGAAATTATGTGAACTCGGCGGGGACCGGGTGTCCGCCCGGGCGGAGGTGCTTACCTTCTCCCGGCTGGCCCAGCGGGCCTTTCAGGAGCTGGGGGGCAGCGCCCGCCCGGTGCTGGACCAGGGTGGACGGCTGTTGCTGATGCACCTTGCGGTGGCCCGGCTCTCCGGCGAGCTGAAGCTGTACCGCCGTTCCCGGGAGAAGGCGGGCTTTCTGTCCGGCCTGCTCGCCACCGCCGACGAGTGCAAGAGCTGCTGTATTACCCCGGCCCTGCTGGAGCAGGCCGGCGCGGCGGCGGGGGAAGAGGGGGAGCGCCTGCGGGAGCTGGGGCTGATCTTCGCCGCCTACGACGCCCTGGTGGCGGAGCGGGCGGAGGACCCCCGGGACCGGCTGACCCGGCTGGCCGGGGCGCTCCGGGGGACGGATTACCTCCGGGGCCGGCAGGTCTGCCTGTTCGGGTTTACTGACTTCACCCCCCAGGAGAAGCTGGTGCTGGAGCAGGTGCTCCGCCAGACGGAGCAGGTCACCGTGGGGCTGCGCTGCGACACCCTGATCCCCACGGGGGCGGGGATCTTCGCCCCCACCCGCCGCACCGCCCTGGCCCTGGCCGCCCTGGCCCGGGACAACGGGGCGGGGATGGAGTTTGAGGCGCTGCCCGCCGCCGAAGGGCGGCCCGAGGCCCTGGCCGCCCTGGAGCGGGAGCTGTTTGCCGAGCCTGGCACCCCCTGGCCCGGCCCGGCGGAGCCGATCGTTCTCTTTCGGGGGGAGACCCCCGACCGGGAGGCGGAGTGGGCCGCGGAGGAGATCCTGCGCCTGGTCCGGGAGGAGGGCTGCCGCTTCCGGGACATCACCGTGGCCGCCCGCACCCTGGAGGAGTGGGGCGGGCGGCTGGAGCGGGCGTTCGGGCGCTATGGGATTCCGGTCTTTCTCAGCCGGATGGATGACATCCTGCAAAAGCCGGTGCTGGCCCTGCTCACCGCCGCCCTGGACACGGTGTCCGGGGGGTATGAATACGACGACGTGTTCCGCTATCTCAAAACCGGCCTCACCGGCCTGGCCGACGGGGACCGGGACGCGCTGGAGAACTATGTGCTCCGCTGGGACATCCGGGGCGGCCGCTGGATCCAGGAGAAGCCCTGGAGCTGGCATCCCGGAGGCTACGGCCAGAGCTGGACCGAGGCCGACCAGGCCCTGGTGGCCCGGCTGGACATGCTGCGCCGCCGGATCGCCGCCCCCCTGGAGGGGCTGCGCCGGTGCGGGGCCGCCACCGGCCGGGACTGGGCCCAGGCGGTCTACGCCTTTTTGGAGCAGATCGACCTGCCCGCCTGCCTGACCGCCCGGGCCGGGGAACTGGCCCAGGCCGGGGCGCTGGGGGAGGCGGAGGAGTACCGCCAGGTCTGGCAGATCCTCACCGGCGCCCTGGAGCAGTGCTCCGACCTGCTGGGGGAGGACCCTATGGGCCTGGGGGCCTTTGCCGAGCTGTTCCGGCTGGTGCTCAGCCAGTACCAGGTGGGGGCCATCCCGGTCTCGCTGGACCGGGTTACCTGCGGAGATATGGCCCGGGTCAGCCATAGCACGGGAAAGGTGCTCTTCCTGCTGGGGGCGGACGACGACAACCTCCCCCTGGTGGGCGGGGAACAGGGGCTGCTCACCGACCGGGACCGCACCCTGCTGGCCCGGTTCGGGATGGAGCCCGGCCTGGACCAGGACGGGCGGCTGGAGCGGGAGCTGCTGCTGGCCTATGAGTGCGCCACCATGCCCTCCCGGCGGCTCTTTGTCTCCTGGGCCGCCCACGGCCTGGAGGGCGGGGAAAAGCGCCCCTCCTTCCTGATCCACCGGCTGCTGGAGCTGTTCCCCACCCTGGAGGAGCGGCGGGACGGGGCGGCGGAGCTGCCCTCCGCCCTCGCCCCCGCCCTGGACGCTGCGGCGGCCCGGGGCGACCGGCAGCTGCTGGAGAATCTGGCCGCCCTGGACGGGGGAGAGACCGCCCGGCGGGCGCTGGCGGCCATGGACGGCCGCCGGCGGGACCTGTCCCCCGCCTCGGTGGAGGAGCTCTACCGGGGCACCCTGCGCCTGTCCGCCTCTCGGATGGACAAGATAAAGTCCTGCCACTACGCCTACTTCCTCCAGTACGGCCTGAAGCTGAGGCCCCGGAAGCAGGCGGGGATGGACGCCCCGGAGGCGGGCACCTTCGTCCACTATGTGCTGGAGCGGGTGCTCTCCGACGCCCGGGAGGAGGGGGGCGTGGCCGCCCTGGACGGGGCGCGGGTGCGCGCCCTGGCGGAGGGTGCCACCCGGGACTATATCCGCACCCAGCTGGGGGGGATGGAGGACAAAACCCCCCGTTTCCGCTATCTGTTCCGCCGCCTGGCCCAGTCGGCGGAGCAGGTGGTGCTCCAGATGGTGGAGGAGCTCCAGGTCTCGGACTTCCAGCCCATCGCCTTTGAGCTGGGGTTCGGCGCCGGCGGGGGAGACCATGAGAGCCTGCCCCCGGTGCGGCTGGAGACCGGCGGGATCACTGTGTCCATCTCCGGCCTGGTGGACCGGGTGGACGGCTGGGAGCACGACGGCCGGCTCTACGTCCGGGTGATGGACTACAAGACCGGCCACAAATCCTTCGACCTGACCGACGTGTGGCACGGGCTGAACCTGCAGATGCTGCTCTACCTCTTCACCCTGGAGGAGGAGGGGCTGCCCGGGGTGGAGGAGCCCATCGTCCCGGCGGGGGTGCTCTACCTGCCCGCCCGGGAGGAGCACCTGACCGGCAGCCGCTCCATGGACGAGGCCAGCCGCCGGAAGGCCCTGGACGCCAAGCTGCGGCGCAGCGGCCTGATTTTGAATGACCCGGCGGTGGTGGAGGCCATGGAGCACGTCCCCCTGGGCAGCGAGGCCCGCTTTTTGCCCGTCCGGGTGAGCCGGCGCACCGGCGCCATCTCCGGGGAGGCCCTGGCCTCCGCCGCCCAGCTGGGCAAGCTGCGCCGGCACATCCGCCGCATCCTGCGGGACATCGCCCGGGAGGTGGGGGGCGGCAGCATCCAGGCCGACCCCTGGTACCGGGACGATCAGCGCACCGCCTGCCGCTGGTGCGATTTCGCCTCCGCCTGCCACTTTGAGGACGGCCGGGGCGGGGAGCGGGCCCGGTACCTCTACCCGGTGAAGGGGACCCGGTTCTGGGAGCAGCTGGACGAAGAGGAGGCCCGGGAGGGCCGGGAAGGAGGGGAATGAGCCATGCCTGTCACACTGACCCATCAGCAGCGCGCCGCGGTGGAAAACCGGGGCGGGGAGCTGCTGGTCTCCGCCGCCGCCGGATCGGGCAAGACCCGCATCCTGGTGGAGCGGCTGCTGGACCGGGTGGAGCAGGAGCGCCTGGACCTGGACCGATTCCTGGTCATCACCTACACCAAGGCCGCCGCGGCGGAGCTGCGGGGCAAGATCTTGGACGAGCTCAACGCCCGGCTGGCCCAGCGCCCCGGGGACGCCTTCCTGCGCCGCCAGAAGCTGGTGATCTACCGCGCCCAGATCTCCACCATCCACTCCTTCTGCACCGCCCTGCTCCGCCAGGAGGGCTACCGTATCCAGCTCCAGGCCGACTTCCGGGTGGGGGATGACAGCGAGTGCGCCCTGCTCCGGCAGCGGGTGCTCTCCCGGCTGCTGGAGGAGCGCTATGAGCAGCTGGACCAGGCCCCGGGCTTTGCCGCCCTGGTGGACACCCTGTCCGCCGGGCGGGACGACAGCCGCCTGGCCTCCATCGTGCTGGACATCCACACCCGGATCCAGAGCCACCCGGACCCGGAGCGCTGGCTGCGGGACCAGGCGGCGGCCTTTGACCTGCGGGGGGTCAGGGACGTGGGCCACACGGCCTGGGGGCGGCTGCTGATGGAGGACGTCCGCCGCCAGGTCTCCTACTGGCAGCGGCGCATGGTGGAGGTGCTGGACCTGCTGCGGGAGGACGCGGCCCTGGAGCAGTCCTATTCCGACAGCTTTGACGGCACCCTGGACAGCATGGACGACTTCCTCTCCGCCCTGGACCGGGGCTGGGACAGCGCCCGGGCCCTGTGCGGCATCGCCTTTCCCCGGCTGGGCTCCGCCCGCAAGGTGGAGGACAAGGCCCTTCAGGAGCGGGTCAAATCCATCCGGGACAAGTGCAAACGGCGCATGGAGAAGCTCAAAGAGCTCTTCGCCGACTCCAGCGCCGACCTGCTCTCGGACATGGAGGCGGTGCGCCCGGTGGTGGAGGAGCTGCTGGGGCTGGTGGCCGACTTCGACCGGGCCTACAGCCGGGAAAAGCGGCGGCGCAACCTGGTGGACTTCTCCGACCTGGAGCACCTGGCCCTCCAGCTGCTGACCGGGGAGGGTGGCGAGGCCAGCCCCCTGGCCCTCCAGTGGCAGGAGCGCTTTGCCGAGGTCATGGTGGACGAGTACCAGGACACCAATGAGGTGCAGAACGCCATCTTCCGCTCGGTCAGCGGCGGGGGCAGCCGGCTGTTCCAGGTGGGGGACGTGAAGCAGTCCATTTACCGCTTCCGGCTGGCCGACCCCACCATCTTCCTGGACAAGTACCGCTCCTTCCCCGATGCGGATGCGGCCCGGCCCGGCGAGCCCCGGCGGGTGGTGCTCTCCTATAACTTCCGCTCCCGGGCCTCGGTGCTGGAAGGGGTCAACTTTGTCTTTGAAAACATTATGTCTACCGCCTTCGGCGAGCTGGACTACACCGACGACCAGCGGCTCTACCCCCGGCTGCCCTACCCGGAGCAGCCGGAGGACCGAGTGGAGCTGGACGTGGTGGACCTGGCCGCCCTGGAGCGGGAGGAGGGGGAGGCCAAGGTGAGCCGGGACGCGGCGGAGGCGGAGTTTGTGGCCCGCCGGGTGCGCCAGCTGCTGGACAGCGGCTTCCCCGTCACCCAGGGGGAGGGCTTCCGCATGGTACAGCCCGAGGACATCGCCATCCTCTACCGTTCCCCCGGCGCGGTGATGGGCCACCTGACCCGGGCCCTGGACCGGCACCGGGTGCCCTGGACCAGCGACGGGGCGGGGGACTTTTTTGCCCAGACCGAGGTGGCGGTGGCCATTGCCTTCCTGGAGGTGGTGGACAATCCCCGCCAGGACGTGCCCCTGCTCAGCGTGCTCACCAGCCCGGTCTGGGGGTTCGACGGGGACGATCTGGCCCATCTGCGGGCCCAGTGCCCGGAGGGGGACCTGTACCAGTGCCTGGAGCGGGGGGCGGAGCGGGGCGAGGAGAAGTGCATCCGTTTCCTGGAGCGGCTGAGCGCCCTGCGGGCCAGGGCGGCGGACCTGCCCGGCCACCAGCTGCTCTGGCAGATCTACGAGGACACCGGCCTGCTGGCCATCTACGGCGCCATGGAGGGGGGGCAGGCCCGCCAGGACAACCTGCGGCTGCTCCACGACTACGCCCGGCGCTTTGAGCACAGCGGCCACCAGGGGGTGTTCGGCCTGGTGACCCAGCTGCGCAGGCTGCGCCAGTCGGGCCAGAGCCTGCCCGGCCCGGGCCGCCCCGCCGGGGGCGGGGTGCGGATCATGTCCATCCACAAATCCAAGGGGCTGGAGTTCCCGGTGGTGCTGGTGGCGGGGCTGAACCGCTCCTTCAACCGCACCGACCAGCGCGCCCCGGTGCTCTTCCACCCCAAGCTGGGGGTGGGGCCCTGCGGGCTGGACGGGGCGCTCCAGGTGGAGTATCCCACCCTGGCCCGGCGGGCGGTGGCCCTCCAGCTGGAGCGGGAGATGAAGGCGGAGGAGATGCGGCTGCTCTATGTGGCCATGACCCGCGCCCGGGAGAAGCTCATCCTGGTCTGCGCCAGCGCCGACTGGGCCAAGCAGTGCGCCAAGCTGGCCCCGGACGCCGGGCCCCGACCCGACCCGGAGGCCCTCAACACCCTGAGCACCGTGGGGGAGTGGCTGCTGCTGCCGGTGCTCTCCCGGCCCGACGCCGCCGCGCTGCGGGCGGCGTCGGGGGTGAGCTGCCCGGCCCTGCTGCCCGGGGATCACTGGGACATCCGGCTGGAGGGGGCGAAAAAGCCCGGGCGGAGCGTCCCCCGGGCGGAGGAGCGCTCCGGGCCGGGCCACCGGCTCACGGCGGAGGAGCGGGCCCGGCTGGAGTGGCGCTACCCCTATGCCGCCCTGGCCAACGTGCCCTCCAAGGCCACGGCCACCCAGCTCAAGGGCAGGGAGCTGGACCAGGAGGCGGCGGAGGGCACCCGGAGCCCGCTCCAGCGGCCCATGGAGTTTGCCCGCCCCCGGTTTGACCAGGCCCGGCGGGGGCTGACGGCCAGCCAGGTGGGCACCGCCGTCCACACCGTCATGCAGCTGATCCGGCTGGACAGGGCGGACACCCCCGAGGGGGTGGCGGAGGAGATCGCCCGGCTGGAGGCCCAGGAGAGCCTGAGCCATGAGGCGGCCCGGGCGGTGTCTCCCGCCCCCATCGCCGCCTTTTTCAACTCCCCCCTGGGCCGGGAGGCCCTGGCCGCCCCGGACCTGCGCCGGGAGTTCAAGTTCTCCCTGCTGATCCCCGCCGCCCGGCTGGACCCCGGGCTGCCCGAGGAGGAGCGGGTGCTGCTCCAGGGGGTCATCGACTGCTGCTTCACCGGCCCCGGGGGGCTCACCGTGGTGGACTTCAAGACCGACCAGGTGCGCCCCGGGGAGGAGCGGGCCCACTCGGAGCGCTATCGGGCCCAGATCGAGGCCTATTCCGCCGCCCTGGGGCGGATCACCGGCGCCCCGGTGGAGCGGCGGGTGCTATGGTACTTCGCCACCGGCGCCGGGGTGGAGGTGTGAGAAAAAAGCAAAAAAATCATTGCATTTTTTCCCCCGGCGTGGTAAAATACTTAGGCTCACGTGGTGCGCAACGAGGTGTGCTCACCGTTCGTGTCCAATCTGTGATTTTTCGAAAGGGGTGAAACAAGTCATGAAGGAAGGAATCCATCCCAACTATCAGCAGACCACCATCCGCTGCGCTTGCGGCGCCGTGTATCACACCGGCTCCACCAAGAAGGATATCCGTGTGGAAGTTTGTGCCAAGTGCCACCCCTTCTTCACCGGTAAGCAGAAGGTGCTCGATACCGGCGGGCGCGTCAGCCGCTTCAACAAGAAGTTCGGCCTGGGCAACTAATGAGACGGAAAAACCCCGCATCGGCATCGATGCGGGGTTTTTGCTTCGTCCTGCATACAATAGCTCGGGACAGTTCAGTCACCCTTGGATCGGGAGGAATTGATTATGTTAGCTAAAATAGACCCCAAGACCCTGACCCTGAATCCGTTCCAGGCCATCGGGGAGCAGTGGATGCTGATCACCGCCGGCACGGCGGAGCGCTGCAACACCATGACCGCCAGCTGGGGCGGGGTGGGGATCATGTGGGGCAAGCCGGTGGCCACCGTCTATATCCGCCCCCAGCGCTGCACCAAGACCTTTGTGGACGGTCAGGACTGCTTCACCCTGTCCTTCCTGCCGGAGCGGTACCGCAAAGAGCTGCGCTACTGCGGCAGCGTCAGCGGCCGGGACGAGGACAAGATTGCCCGCTGCGGCTTTACGGTCCAGACGGCGGATTGCGGCGCCCCCTATTTTGCCGAGGCGGAGCTGGTGCTGGTGTGCCGCAAGCTCTACCGCCAGCGGCTGGACCCGGCGTGCTTCCTGGACGGGGAGCAGGACGGGCGCTGGTATCCCCAGAAGGACTATCACGACATGTATATCGCGGAAATTGTGGAGGCCTGGCAGCGGGCCTGAGGACACACAGGAGGGCATTTTTCTATGCCGGAACTCATGGAAGAAAAGATCAACCGGGCCATACTGGTGGGGCTGAACAGCCCCCGTCTGTCCAAGGCGGACAACGCCACCGACTCCACCCTGGAGGAGCTCCAGGCCCTGCTGGAGACCGCCGGCGGGGAGAGCCTGGGGGTGGTGATCCAGAATAAGGACACCCCGGACCCGGGCACCTTCATCGGCGACGGCAAGGTGGACGAGGTGAAGGAGCTGGTCTGCTCCGCCGGGGCGGACCTGGTGATTTTTGATAACGATCTGTCCCCCAGTCAGGTCCGGGTGCTCACCGAGCGGATCGGGGTCCAGGTCATGGACCGCTCCGCCCTGATCCTGGACATCTTCGCCCAGCGGGCCAGGACCAAAGAGGGCCGCCTCCAGGTGGAGCTGGCCCAGTACAAGTATCTGCTGCCCCGGCTGACCGGCATGTGGAAGCATCTGACCCGTCAGAACGCCGCCGGCGGCAAATCCCCCATCGGCACCCGCGGCCCCGGCGAGACCCAGCTGGAGTCCGACCGGCGCCATATCCGCCGCAAGATCCAGAAGCTGGAGGAAGAGCTCGCGGAGGTGCGCCGGGTGCGGGGGGTGCAGCGGGAGCGGCGCATCAAGAACGAGGTGCCGGTGGTGGCCATCGTGGGCTATACCAACGCGGGCAAATCCACCCTGCTGAACAAGCTGACCGGGGCCGCCATCC
>CAZAIF010000065.1:0-9591 GCA_964485125.1 uncultured Oscillospiraceae bacterium
CAACGGCATTGTCATGACCGGCGGCGGCAGCCTGATCTGGGGCTTTGACAAGCTGATCGAGTCCCACACCGGCATCGAGACCCATGTGGCCGAGGACGCCATCTCCTGCGTGGCCTACGGCACCGGCAGCAGCCTGGACAACCTGGCCAATATGCAGGACGGCACCATCAACCTCAGCCGCCGCCGCCAGCTGAACATCTGAGGGCGTTCCCGCCGGAACGCATCCGGCCGGCAAACGGTGACCAACGGCAACAAAAATAACAGTTTTTCCGGGGCGGGAACCCAGAGGGGGTTTCCGCCCCGAACCTGTGTCATCTGGCCTCTTTTCCGCCCCGTTCCGCCGCCCTTTTTGGCAAGTCGACGAAAATGGCCGTTTTTCCATTTTCCTGTTGCGGCGGGCAGATAACTGCGCTATACTACTTAACAGGTACAGGAGATCCAGATATTGTGGCGCAATTGAACAGCACCGCAAAATATTGCGGTGCGTTTTTTGTAAACCAAAGCTGTAACCTTTTGTAACAAATTATTCCGATAGAAATCTGACGAAATTTAATCATTTCTTCATAAAATCTGAACCAAATTTAGAGCAGATCCCCCTATAAAAATTTAGAAAAAACTATTGCAATTTCATTATGTAACCTTTATACTTAGGTTATCGTCAGTGAAGTGGAGGAAAGTGGAGCGAAAGGGCACGCTTTCCCACCATGGAGCCAGCGCCTGGAGAGGAGGGGACAGCAATGACCGGCAAATTTGAGCACACCATCGATGCCAAGGGCCGGTTGTTCATCCCTGCCAAGCTGCGCCAGGAGCTGGGGGCCAGCTTTCAGGTGGCCATCGGCGCCAGCCGGGACGGCAGCGGCCAGACCAGCAAATACCTGGCCCTCTATCCCATGGAGGCCTGGCGCGCCCTGGAGGATAAGCTCAACGCCCTCCCCTCGGGCCAGGCGGCCCAGGCCGACGTGCTGCTGGCCTACGCCGCCCCCTGCGAGCCAGACTCCCAGAGCCGCATCCTGATCCCCCAGACCCTGCGGGAGTACGCCGGGCTGCAGCGGGACGTGGTCATCACCGGCAGCAGCAACAAGGCCAAGATCTGGGACAGGGAGACCTGGGAGCGCCACAGTGCGCCTCAGCTGGACCCCGCCCGGGTGGCCGACATGTTCGACCTGCTGGGGCTCTGAGCCATGGCGGAATTTACCCATCGTCCGGTGCTGCTGGACGAGTGCATCGAACATCTGAACATCCGGCCTGACGGCGTCTATATCGACGGCACCCTGGGCCGGGCGGGCCACGCCCGGGAGATCGCCCGCCGCCTCACCACGGGCCGGCTGATCTGCATCGACCGGGACCAGGCCGCCCTGGACGCCGCCCCGGCCCAGCTGGGGGAGTGGATGGACCGGGTCACCCTGGTCCACGGCAACTTCCGGGATCTGGCCGCCATCCTGGAGGACCAGGGGCTGGCCGGCTCCGACGGCATGCTCTTCGATCTGGGGGTGTCCTCCCCCCAGCTGGACGACGGGGAGCGGGGCTTCTCCTACATGCAGGACGCCCCGCTGGATATGCGCATGGACCAAAGCGACCCTCTCACCGCTTACCAGGTGGTGAATGACTGGACCGAGGGGACGCTGCGGGATATCCTGTACCGCTTTGGGGAGGAGCGCTACGCCCCACGGATCGCCGCCGCCATTGTACGGCGGAGGGGGGAGCGGCCCATTGAGACCACCCTGGAGCTGGTGGAGGTCATCCGGGGCGCCATGCCCGCGGCGGCCCTGCGGGAGAAGCAGCACCCGGCCAAGCGCACCTTCCAGGCCATCCGCATCGCCGTCAACGATGAGCTCTCGGCGGTGGACGAGCTGCTCCAGGCCGCAGTGCCCCGGCTCAACCCGGGGGGGCGGCTGTGCGTCATCAGCTTCCACTCCCTGGAGGACCGGATCATCAAGACCGCCTTCGCCGGCTTTGCCAAGGGGTGCACCTGCCCGCCGGACTTTCCGGTGTGCGTGTGCGGAAAAAAGCCCCAGATCCGGCTCGCCCCCCGCAAACCCATCCTGCCCTCCGCCCGGGAGCTGGCGGAGAACCCCCGCGCCCGGAGCGCCAAGCTGCGGGTAGCGGAAAAAATCTGAATTTTCTCAATTTTTGAAGATATAAGGAGCTGACCCTGCATGGCAGATTCCAAGCGCCGGCGTTCCGCCGGCTCCACCGGGAGCACCTTTGGAAATGTAGCATACAGCCTGGATTACTACGGCGATGTGGCGGCGGCCCCCGCCCCCCGGTACGCCCCCCAGCCCACCCCCGCCCCCCGGGAGATCCCCAAGAGCGCGCCCCAGGTCAAGCCCCGGGTCCGCCAGCGCAGCCGGGTCCGGGTGCGGGTTCGGGAGCAGCAGGCGGTGGCTCCCTTTGCCATCCTGGGCTTTGTGGCCGCCGCAGCCATCGCGGTGGTGCTGCTGCTGGGCTATGTCCAGCTCAACAGCGTTTACGCCGATACTGTCCAGCTGCGCAGCCAGCTCACCGAGCTGGAGGACCAGGGGGCCAAGCTGGAGGCCCAGTACGAGGAGACCTTTGACATGGAGACCCTGGAGCAGGCGGTGGCCGCCGACGGCACCCTGAGCCAGCCCACCAGCCAGCAGTCGGTCTATATCGACCTGTCCGAGCCGGACAACGCGGTGGTCTACGACACCGCCGGGACCCAGGGCGGAATCGCCGGATTTTTCCACGCCCTGGCAGAGCTCTTCGCCGCGGCGGTGGAATACTTCCGCTGAGGCGGAATAAACTGACAATGCCATAAGAGAGACAGAGAGGGCGTAAGAAAAGGCCGTTTTTCTTACGCCCTCCTGGTTCTTTGGGGGCGCCCGGCGCCCCTGGCCCCGGACCGCACCGCCGGAGCGGGCCCGCCGCCCCTCCGCACAGACCTGAAGAAAGGCGAGACACCGTGGAAGACAATCAGAAAAAACGCAGAAATGAGCATATTGCCAACCGCCGGCTGTTCCGGCGCACCCTGGTGCTGATGGTGGTGTTCGGGGTGGTCACCTTCGGGGCGCTGCTGGCCAAGCTGTGGAATCTGCAGATCACCCGCCACGACGAGCTGGAGCAGCAGGCGGTGGAGCAGCAGACCAGCACCCTGACCATCTCCGCCCCCCGGGGCACCATCTACGACAGCAACGGCAACGTGCTGGCCATCAGCTCCACGGCCTATGACATCATCATCTCCCCCCGGGCCATCGTGCAGAAGCAGCAGGAGCTGGACGAACAGAAGGCCGCGGCGGAGGAGGCCAATGACCCGGAAAATCCCGCCAGTCAGTATGACATCGACGTGGAGGACCTGGTGGTCACCGGCATGGCCTCCATCCTGGGGCTGGACGAGGAATCCATCCGGGAGCGGTGCCAGAAAACCAACAGCCAGTATCAGCGCCTGGCCCAGAAGGTCTCGGCTGAGATCGAGGAGCAGGTCCGGGACTACATCGAGGAGTACGACCTGACCGGCTGCATCTACCTCCAGCCCAACACCCGGCGCTACTACCCCTACTCCACCCTGGCCAGCCAGGTTATCGGCTTCTCCAATGACAACGGCGGCGCCTCCGGTGTGGAGCTGACCTACGATGAGGAACTGACCGGTCAGAGCGGCCTGGTGGTTACCGCCCAGGACGGGAAAGGCACCGATCTGCTGAACTTCTTCCAGGACTATTATGACGCCCAGTCCGGGGACGACATCTACCTGACGCTGGACGCCAATATCCAGACCATGTGCGAGAGCGTGCTGGCCGAGTGCATCGAGCGCTACAATGTGCTGGAGGGCGGCTTCGTCATCGTGATGGACTGCGATACCGGCGCCATCCTGGGTATGGCCAGCTCCCCCAATTACGATCTGAACAATTACAGCACTGTCATCGATACCACCCTGCTGGCCGGCCTGGATGAGGCGGCCCAGGAATATGAGGACGAGGGCATGGATGCCGAAACCGCGCAGCAGCAGGCCATGACTGACGCTGTGTATACCCAGTGGCGCAACAAAGCCATCAACGACACCTATGAGCCCGGCTCCACCTTCAAGACCCTGGTGCTGGCCGCCGCCCTGGAGGAGGGGGCCGTCAGCTCCGAGGAGAGCTTCACCTGCACCGGCTCTATCCAGGTGGCGGACTGGGAGATCCACTGCTCCAGCCGAAGCGGCCACGGGGTGCAGGATCTGGCCACCGCCGTAGGCAACTCCTGCAACCCGGCCTTCATCACCATGGGCCAGCGGCTGGGCCAGGAGACCTTTTACAATTACCTGAAGGCCTTCGGTATCGTGGGCCAGGACGGAAGCGCCACCTCCACCGGCATCGACCTGCCCGGAGAGAGCAGCAGCATCGTCTGGGACTTCGACAACTTCGGCACTGTGGAGCTGGCCACCGCCTCCTTCGGCCAGCGGCTCCAGGTCACCCCCATTCAGCTCATCGCCGCCGCCAACGCGGTGGTGAACGGGGGCTACTACTACCAGCCCCATGTGGTGGACTATGTGGAGGACGAGGACGGCAACGTCACCTACTCCGCCGACACAGCCCCCCTGCGCCAGGTCGTCAGCGAGTCCACCTCGGAGACCTGCCGGGAGATGCTGGAGGGCGTGGTGGCCAACGGCCTGACCGGCAAAAACGCCTACCGGGCGGGCTACCGCATTGGGGGCAAGACCGGCACCTCCGAGACCCTGAAGGACGTGGACGGCAACGGGGTCAACGAGTACATCGTCTCCTTCCTGGGCTTCGCCCCGGCAGATGACCCGGAGATCATCGTGCTGCTGGCCCTGGACAGCCCAGAGAACGTGGGCAGCGAGAGCTATCCCGTCACCTCCAACGGGGACTACATCTCCGGCGGCAACATGGCCGCCCCGGCGGTGGGGGATCTGATCGTGGAGATCCTGGACTACATGGACTACGGCAAGCAGTACACCGCCGAGGAGCTGGCCGGGGCGGACACCGTGGTGCCCTATCTGACCGGCTATGACGTGGCCACTGCCCGGCAGATCTGCCAGGAGCGGGGCTTCACCTGCCGGGTGGAGGGCGAGGGAGACGACACCAGCATCGTCAACTATCAGACCGCCCAGGGCGGCGCCTACATCCCCGGGGGCAGCGAGATCGTGCTCTACATCGGCGAGGCCGTCCCGCCGGAGAGCGTCACCATGCCCGACCTGTCCAATATGACCCCGGAGCAGGCCGAGCAGGCCCTGAACGAGCTGGATCTGTATATGGAGGCGACCGGCGCCTCCCAGTACTACACCGACCAGACCCGGGTCTACGACCAGAGCGTGGCCGCCGGAGAGAGCGTCCAGCCGGGCAGCGTCATCACCGTCACCTTCCTGGATACGTCAAATACAGAGAACGAAACCGGCGTCATTGGCTGACCGGCCCCTGCTGTGGGCGGTCTACGGCCAGGAGGCCCCGGTGACCGCCTGCCTGCTCAGCCAGATCCTGGCCGGGCGGGGCCGCGCCGGGCTGGCCGCCCTGACCGAGGGGTTCCGGGGCGGGGCCGAGGGGCTGCTGGAGGAGCTGGGGCGGGCGGGCTGCCGCTATGTGGCGGCCGCCCTGCCGGAGCGCCCCGGGGCCCTGCGCCGGAGGGCGGACACCGCCGTTATCCTCACCTGCGGTACGGGAGAAGCCGCCGGGGAGCTGATGGCGGGGTGCGGCCAGGCGGTGGTCAACCTGGACGACCCGGACGCCGCCTGCCTGCCCCGGCCGCCGGGGCGGGTTTGGACCTACTCTGAGCGCCGGGACGAGGCGGATCTGACCGCCAAAAACCTGCGGCTGCTCCCCTTCCGCACCGAGTTTGAGGCGGTGACCTGGGGGGACATCCGCCGGCTCAGCGTCCCCCTGCCCGACGGCCGGGGGCTCTACCCCGGGCTGGCGGCGGCCTGTGCCGCCCTGTCCTTCGGTATCGGCCTGGGGGAGATTGCCCGGCGGCTGCAGGGGGCCGGGCCGGTGCCGTCGGGGATGGTGCCCCTGGCCGGGGGCGGCCCCTTCGCCGCCGCCGGATACTTCGATTTCCAGCCCCTCCCGCCCCCAGAACTTGACAGCGGGGCCGCTGGAGGGTAAAATCATGGGCTGGTAAGGAAGAAGGCCGGCCCGGGCCGGACCCACCGAGAACGGAGAGGATACAAGAGATATGCTTCAAATTATCGTCAGCTTTGTGGTGGCCTTCGCCGCCACCGCCCTGATCGGGCGCTTTCTGATCCCCTGGCTGCGGGCCCTGAAGGCGGGACAGACCATCAAGGAGATCGGCCCCAAGTGGCACATGTCCAAGCAGGGCACCCCCACCATGGGGGGCATCATGTTCATCGCCGGCATCCTGATCGCCGTGCTGGCGGCGGGGTGGCGGGGGTTTAAACAGGGGGATTTCACCGCCCTGATCGTCTATCTCTTCGCTCTGGTCTTCGGGGCCATCGGCTTTGTGGACGACTTTTTCAAGGTCAAGTTCCACAAGAACGAGGGCCTCACAGCCGCCCAGAAGTTCCTGCTCCAGCTGGCGGCGGCCATCGCCTTTGTGGTGCTGCTGCGCTACACCGGCCACATTGCCAACCACTTCTATATCCCCTTCGTCAACCTGACGGTGGCCATCCCCTGGCCGGTGTACATGGTGCTGGCCGCCTTCATCATCGTGGGGTGCGTCAACTCCGTCAACCTGACCGACGGCATCGACGGCCTGGCCACCGGGGTGACCATGCCCGTGGCCCTGTTCTTCACCGCCGCGGCCATGACCTGGGGGCTGACCGGGGCCGGGGTGCTCAGCGCCGCCCTGTTCGGCGGGCTGTGCGCCTTCCTGCTCTACAACTTCCACCCGGCCAAGGTGTTCATGGGGGACACCGGCTCCCTGTTCCTGGGGGGGATGGTGTGCGGGCTGGCCTTTGCCCTGGACATCCCGCTGCTGCTCATCCTGGTGGGCATCATCTATATCTGTGAGACCCTCAGCGACATCATCCAGGTGGCCTACTTCAAGCTGACCCACGGCAAGCGGATCTTCCGCATGGCGCCCCTGCACCACCACCTGGAGATGGGGGGCTGGAGCGAGGTCAAGCTGTTCTGCGTCTTCACCGGCATCACCGCCCTGTGCTGCATTCTGGCCTACTGGGGGGTCATGGACCGGTTCCCGGTGCTCTGACCGGAGGGGCCGGAGCTGTCTTTCCTTTGCATTGAACTTTGACTGAACAGGAGGAGAGCCTATGGCGCGCACCGCAAAACGGGATCTGACCCGCCAGCAGCAGCTGGCCCGGGGACCGGTAGACCTGCCCTTCCTGGCCCTGGTGCTGCTGCTGCTGGGCATCGGGCTGGTCATGCTGCTCTCCGCCTCCTCCTACACCGCCTCGGTGGAGGAAAACCCCTCCCACTACGACGCCGCATACTACTTCAAGCGCCAGGCCGCCTTTGCGGTGATGGGGCTGGTCATCATGTTCTTGGCCTCCAAATTCGACTACCAGTGGCTGCGGGGGATTTCCCCCTTCCTCCTGCTGGCGGCCATCCTGCTGCTGCTGGCGGTGCTGGTCATAGGTATCACCAGCCACCAGTCCACCCGCTGGATCCGCATCGGCCCCATCCAGTTCCAGCCCTCAGAGATAGCCAAAGTCGGGGTGGTGCTCTTTTTCTCCGCCTGCCTGTGCAAGCGGGACCAGACCGGGCAGCACAAGCTGAAGGGCCGTTACCGGGAGCCCATCCAGTCCATCCGCAAATTCTGGTACTGGTCCGACCTCCACGACATCTGGTATCTGGTGCTTATTCTGGTGATGGTGGTGGTGCTGCTGATCCTGGAGCCCCACCTGTCGGCCACCATCCTGATCTGCGCCGCGGCCGCCGCCGTCTTCTTCGCCGCCGGGGTCAAACTGTTCTGGTTCGCCCTGGGGGGCGGCCTGGGGGCCTTCGGGGTGTGGTTTTTGCTGGTGGTGGTGGGCTACAACGGCGCCCGG
This sequence comes from uncultured Oscillospiraceae bacterium, assembly GCA_964485125.1. GTDB lineage: Bacteria > Bacillota > Clostridia > Oscillospirales > Oscillospiraceae > UMGS1766. Next base: position 7,916 of record CAZAIF010000065.1, read on the forward strand.
CTCCAGACCTGGCAGAACCCCTGGTGGGATCCCGGCGATGAGAGCTATCAGATCCTCCAGTCCATCCTGGCGGTGGCCTCCGGCGGGCTGAACGGCCTGGGGCTGGGCATGAGCCGCCAGAAGTACAGCTATCTGCCCGAGGAGCAGAACGACTTCATCTTCGCCATCGTCTGCGAGGAGCTGGGCTTCATCGGGGCGGCCATCATCATCGCCCTGTTCGCCCTGCTGATCATCCGGGGCTACTGGCTGGCCCTCCACGCCCGGGACCGGTTCGGGGCCCTCGTCATCGTGGGCTTTACCACCCTGCTGGCGGTGCAGGTATTCATGAACATCGCCGTGGTCATCAACCTGATCCCCGCCACCGGCATCTCGCTGCCCTTCTTCAGCTACGGCGGCACCGCCCTGATCACCCAGCTGGCGGAGATGGGGGTCATTCTCTCGGTGTCCCGGCAGATCCCGGCCCCGGCCCAGGAGGAATAGCACCGGAAAATTTACCTCATCAAGGAGGCTGCCCGATATGAAAGTGCTCTTTACTTGCGGCGGCACCGCGGGGCATATCAACCCGGCGGTGGCCCTGGCCGGGATGTTTCAGGCTCGGGACAACGCCCAGATCCTCTTCGTGGGGGCGGACGGGGGGATGGAGACCCGCCTGGTGCCCCGGGAGGGCTATGAGATCCGCACCGTCACCATCTCCGGCTTTTACCGCTCCCTGAGCCCCTCCTCCCTCAGGCACAATCTGACCACCCTGCGCAACCTGAGCCGGTCCCGGGGACAGGCCGGGAAGATCCTGGACGATTTCCGGCCCGACCTGGTGGTGGGCACCGGGGGCTACGCCTCCTATCCCGTGGTCCGCCAGGCGGCCCGCCGGGGCATCCCCACCGCCGTCCACGAGTCCAACGCCCAGCCCGGCCTGACCACCAAGATGCTGGCCAAGTATGTGGACAGGGTGATGGTGGGCTTTGAGGAGAGCCGGAAGCATTACCCCCACCCGGAGCGGGTGGAGGTCACCGGCACCCCGGTGCGGGGGGAGTTCTTCGCCCTGAGCCGCCGGGAGGCCCGGGAGAAGCGGGGCTATACCGACGACAGGCCGGTGGTGCTGACCAGCTGGGGCTCCCTGGGAGCCCAGGTGATGAACGAGTATATGGTGGACTTCGTGGTCCGGGAGTGCCGGGACGGCACCCCCTTCCACCACATCTACGGGGTGGGCGAGCGCTATTACAGCCGGGTGCTGGAGGCCATCGCCCAGCGGGGCATCGACCTGAAGGACTATCCCGACGTGGACGTGCGGGAGTATATCTACGATATGCCGGTGGCCATGGCCGCCTCCGACCTGGCCCTGAGCCGGGCCGGGGCCTCCACCATCTCCGAGCTCACCGCCACTGCCCATCCCGCCATTCTGGTGCCCTCCCCCAATGTGACCGCCCACCACCAGGAGAAGAACGCCCGGGTGCTCTCCGACCGGGGGGGCGCGGTGCTGATGCTGGAGGATCAGACCGACGGGGAGAAGCTCTATGGCACAGTGCGGGAGCTGCTCGCCCACCCGGAGCGGCTGGAGCAGATGCGCGCCAGCCTGCGGGAGCTGGCCATCGACGACGCCAACGAGCGGATCTATCAGGTGCTCCGGGGCCTGATCCGGTAAGCGTGTTTCATGGGCCTGGGGCGGCGCAGCCGCCCTA
>CAZAIF010000066.1:0-9565 GCA_964485125.1 uncultured Oscillospiraceae bacterium
AGCGGCGGCCCCGCCAGCCGGATGACCCGGTCGGCCAGGGAGAGGGACAGGGCGTCATGGGCGGAGTAGACCACGCTCACCCCCAGGGTACGGATCCAGGCCATCAGGGCGCGGCAGCGCTCCGGGTCGATGCCGCTGAAGGGCTCGTCCAACAGCAACAGCCTCTTATCCCGGCCGTAGGCCGCGCAGCGGGCCAGGGCCACCCGGCGGCGCATTCCGCCGGAGAGCTCCTCCGGCCGGACGTCGGCCGCGTCCTCCAGCCCCACCGCCTCCAGCCAGGGCAGCGGGGATTCCCCCTGGGGGAGCACCGCCGCAATCTGGGCTGCCGCGGTCAGCCCGGGCAGCAGCCGGTCCTCCTGAAAGAGGAAGGCGGTCTCCTCCGGCGGCGGGACCTCCAGCGTCCCGGCCTGGGGGCGCTCCAGCCCCCCCAGCAGCCGCAGCAGGGTGGTCTTGCCGCAGCCCGAGGCCCCGGCCAGGGCGGTGATCCCCGTGTCGGGCAGGGTGAGGGAGAACCGGTCCAGGATGACCTTCTCCCCGTAGACAAAGCAGAGCTGGGAGAGGATCATGGCCGCCGGGCTCCTTTCTTCCCGCCCAGCGCCCGCCGCACCAGCTTCTCCAGCAGCAGGGAGAGCAGGACGACCACAAAGGTCCAGGCGAAGAGGGAGGGGGTCTGGAGATAGATGCGGGAGTAGTAGACCTGGGTGCCGATGGCCGCTCGGGGCAGACAGAGCACCTCCGCCGCCACCCCGGACTTCCAGGCCAGCCCCACCGCATTGCACACCCCGGCGGCGAAGTGGGGGCGCACCGCCGGGAGATAGATCAGCCGGAGCGTTTTCCGGCGGGAGAACCGGTAGGCCCGGCCCAGCTCCAGCAGCTGGGGGTCGGCGGAGCAGAGCCCGGCGGAGACGTTCTCCCACAGCACCGGCAGCACCATCAGGGCGGTGATGACACAGGGGACCCGCCCGGTGCTTACCCACAGCAGCACCAGGATGATGAAGCTGGCCACCGGGGTGGCCCGCACCACCCGGATGGCGGGAGAGAGCACCCAGTCCGCCGCCGTCAGCCAGTGGGTGGCCGCAGCGGCCAGAGCCCCCATGAGGACGCCGATGAGGGCGCCGAAAAAGATCCGCAGCAGGCTGAGGGCGGCGCTGCGCCAGAACAGAGGGGTAAAAATCAGCTCCCCAAGCTCCTGGACCACGGACAGCGGGGAGGGGATCAACAGCTGCTGATCCACCAAAAGGGCCGCGCCCCACCACACCGCCAGCCAGAAGGCGGCAGGCAGCAGGGCGCGCAGCAGTTTGTCAGGAAGCGACGAAGTAGAAGTCTTCACCGGGGAGGGCACCTCCGATGGAATCAGGATTGGCCTCAAAGAGCACGTTGTAGTAGGGTTCGATGGCGCTCTGGATGTCGCCGCCGGTCACGCAGCACAGATTGCAGTCCGGGAGGGCGGCGGCGGCCACGGCGGCCTTGGCCACAATGCCGTAGGTCTCGCAGAGCTGGGAGGCTTCCTCCACATTCTCCTGGACAAAATCGATGGAGTTGGCGTATTCGCTCAGGAAGGTCTCCACCGCCTCGGGATTCTCCTGGGCGAACTCGGTGCGCACCACCACGCAGCCCATGGTGAGCACGCCCTCGTCGGTGACCTTGTTCCACTCCTCGGTCAGATCCAGAGCTGCCCGCACATCGCTGTTCTGCATCAGCACACTGGTGGCGGCGGGCACCGGCAGCATACACACCTCATAGGTGCCGGCGGCCATCTCGGTCATCAGCAGGTTGGAGTCCATGTACTCCACCGTCACATCTTCCCCAGGGGTGAGGCCGTTCTGGGTGAGCAGGTAGTTGAGCACATACTCCGGGTTGGCCCCCTGGCCGGTGGCGTAGATGGTCTTGCCGGCCAGATCCGCCATGCTCTGGATGGTGTCGCCGTTTTCCAGAATATAGAGCACCCCGTAGGTGTTCAGGGCACAGATCTGCACCCCGCCGCTGGTCTGGTTGTAGAGGTTGGCGGCCACGTTGGTGGCCACGGCGGCGATGTCGTAATCCCCGTTGGCCAGCCCGGCCACCACGGCGGAGTTGTCAGTGGCCACGGTAAAATTGTAGTGGTTGACCGTTTTGCCGTTGTCATTCCAGTCCATCAGCTTGACTGCACCCACACCGGTGGGGCCGGAGAGCACGGCGACGTTGACGTCGGCGCCGGTGAAGTCGGTGTCGGTCTCCCCGCTCCCCTCCGCCTGGGAACCGTCGGCCTGCGAGGCGTCCTCCCCGTCGGGGGTGGAGGCAGAGGCGCTGGAGGCACCGCCCTGGGAGGTGTCGGAGCCCGTTTGGCCGCTCCCGCAGGCGGCCAGGGCCAGGCAGAGGGCCAGGGCCAGCAGGAGGGCAGTCACTTTTTTCAGTTTCATCGTTTTGTCATGCTTCCTTTCTCTTCTTGCCTTTGCTTTTGTCCCGGTGCCTATAGGGGCTGGGACAGCAGCTTCGGACGCTGTATCACAATGGTCCGCCCCTCCCGGTCCAGGGCGCCCCGCTCCTCCAGCTTCCGTATCTCCCGGTAGAGGGAGGCCCGGCTGATGTTGAGCCGGGCGGCCAGCTCGGTCATGGAGCAGCCCAGCCGGACACGGCCTTCGGCGTCCATCTGCTCCAGCAAAAAGCCAGCAAGCTTTTTCTCGCCAGTGCTCTGGATCAGCGCATCGATCTTGTCGGACAAAAAACGGATGCGGCGGGAGAGGTAGCAGATGTAGTTGTCCCGGAAGAGAGGCTGGCGGGCGATGAGGCGGCGCACCGCCTCCTGGGAGAAGAACAGCACCCGGCAGGGGCTCCGGGCGGTCAGGGTGGAGACATAGTCCGCCTCGTCGTTGAACAGAGCGGCGGCCCCGAAGAGCTCCCCTTCGGTCAGCAGGCTGACCACCAGCTCCCCATCCCCCTTGGTCACCAACACCCGGCCGGACAGCACCGCCGCCAGCTCCTTGCGGAATTGGTCGGGGGTGTAGATGACCTCCCCTTTGGCGAACGGACGGATCTCCCAGGGCACCTCCGCCAGCAGCTGCTCCAGGCCCTCCCGGGTATAGCCCCGGAACAGGGGAGAGGCGGCCAGCGTGTCCAGTTCCTCCGGCGTCAGCATCGTTCCACCCCCAAGACTGTCTCATATGATACAAACATTAGAACAGTATAACAAGTTATATTCCATCCGTCAATAGGATATGGCAAAAAAAGTATGATTTCGCCCTGAAACTTTTTTAAAATTACTTGCTTTTTCTCCTTGAGATGGTACAATACTGTTATTCTTGTTCTGAAACAAAGAAAGGAAGGTAATCCATTTTGAGCAGACTTTCTCTCATGACTGAAAGCCGCGCTGAGACCGTGGTGGAGGAGATCTACAAGGACATGGAGCGCCGCATCGCCGCGTCGCCTCCCGGCATCTGTCCTGTGGACCTCACCTGGGCGTTTTTGAAGATGTGCCACGCCCAGACCTGCGGCAAATGTGTGCCCTGCCGGGTGGGCCTGGCCCAGATGAGCAACCTGATGGAGGACGTGATGAAGCACCGGGCCACCATGGAGACCCTGGAGACCCTGGAGAACCTGGCCAATGTCATCTCGGACTCCGCCGACTGCGCCATCGGCATTGAGGCGGCCCGGATGGTGCTCAAGGGGCTGGAGGGCTTCCGGGAGGACTATGTCTCCCATGTGGTGGACCACCACTGCATTGCCTCTGTCCCCCAGAGCATCCCCTGCGTGGCCAACTGTCCCGCGGGCGTGGACATCCCCGGCTACATCGCCTTGGTGGGTAAGAAGCGCTACGCCGACGCGGTCAAGCTCATCCGCAAGGACAATCCCTTCCCCAGTGCCTGCGCTCTGGTGTGTGAGCACCCCTGCGAGACCCGCTGCCGCCGCACCCTGCTGGATGCCCCGGTGAACATCCGGGGCCTGAAGCGCACCGCGGTGGACCGGGCCGGCGTGGTCCCCGCCCCGGCCCGGATGCCCGAGACCGGCAAGCGGGTGGCCATCATCGGCGGCGGCCCCTCCGGCCTGTCTGCGGCCTACTACCTACAGCTCATGGGCCATCAGTGCACCGTATTTGAAAAGCACAAGCGGCTGGGCGGCATGCTGGTCTACGGCATCCCCGCCTACCGCCTGCCCCGCCAGCGGCTCCAGCAGGACATCGACTGCATCCTCTCCACCGGCGTGGAGGTCAAGCTGAACACTAAGGTGGGGGAGGGCGAGTACACCATGGAGAGGCTCCGGGAGGAGTATGACGCGGTGTACATCGCCATCGGCGCCCACACCGACAAGAAGGTGGGCATCGAGGGGGAGGACGCCGAGAACGTCCTCTCCGCCGTGGAGTTCCTGGGCAACATCGGCGACGACCAGATCCCCGACTTCACCGGCAAGAAGGTGTGCATCATCGGCGGCGGCAACGTGGCCATGGACTGCACCCGCAGCGCCATCCGCTGCGGCGCGGAGCGGGTGAGCATCGTCTATCGCCGCCGCAAGGAGGACATGACCGCCCTGGTGGAAGAGGTGGACGGCGCCATCGCCGAGGGGGCCGTGATGATGGATCTCCACGCCCCCCTGCGCATCGAGACTGACGAGACCGGCAAGGTGGCCGCCCTCTGGGTGTCCCCCAAGATTCCGGGCAAGATCCGGGACGGCCGGGTGAGTCCCGCCAGCTCTGGGCTGGAGGACGAGCGCATCGAGTGCGACGTGGTCATCGCCGCCGTGGGCCAGGGCATCGACTTCCACACCCTGGAGTCCTCGGGCATCCCGGTGGTCCGGGGGGTCATCAGGGCGGAGGACTGGACTGCGGTGGACAACGCCCCCGGCGTCTTCGCCGGCGGCGACTGCGTCACCGGCCCCAAGACCGCCATCCGGGCCATCGCGGCCGGCAAGGTGGCGGCGGCCAACATCGACTACTATCTGGGCTATAACCACGTCATCACCAGCGATGTGGAGATCCCCAACCCCGACCTGACCAACAAGTCCTACTGCGGGCGTATCAACATGTCCGAGCGGGAGCCCGGAGAGCGGAAAAACGACTTCGAGCTGCTGGAGCTGGTGATGACCGAGAAGGAGTCCTGCCAGGAGGCCGGGCGCTGCCTGCGCTGCGACCACTTCGGATGCGGTATCTTTAAGGGAGGGAGAAAGACGGAATGGTAAACGTAACGATCAACGGCATTGCGCTCCAGGTGGAGGAGGGCACCTCCATTCTGGAGGCCACCCGCATCATCGGGATGCCGGTTCCCACCCTCTGCTTCCTGAAGGGGATCAACGAGATCGGCGCCTGCCGCGCCTGCGTGGTGGAGCTAGAGGGCGAGGAGCATGCCCAGCACCTGGTCACTGCCTGCAACAACGCCTGCGAGGAGGGTATGGTCATCCATACCAACACCACCCGGGTCCGGGAGGCCCGTCGCACCAATTTGGAGCTGCTGCTCTCCCAGCACCGGATCAACTGTCCCGCCTGCGAGCGCAACGGCACCTGTGAGCTCCAGAAGGTGGTGTCCACCATGCCCATCGGGGACACCATGAACTTCAAGCACGAGTATCCCGAGGACAACTGGGACACCACCCTGCCCATCATCCGGGATGAGAGCAAGTGCATCCGCTGCTACCGCTGCGTCTCCTTCTGCGACAAGGTCCAGTCCCTGGGCATCTGGGACATGGTGGGCACCGGCGCCCACACTTCGGTCAACGTCTCCCGGCACCGGAAGATGGGCCAGGCGGACTGCGCCTTCTGTGGCCAGTGCATCACCCACTGTCCCACCAACGCCCTCCACACCCGGGACGACACCAAGTCCATCATCGGCGTCAACGGCGTCCTCAACGACCCTGACAAGGTGGTGGTGGTCCAGGTGGCCCCCGCCGTCCGGGCCGCCTGGGGAGAGAGCTTTGGCCTGTCCCCGGAGGTGGCCACCGAGAAGCGGATGGCTGCCGCCCTGCGCCGCATCGGTTTTGACTACGTCTTTGACACCAATTTCTCCGCTGACCTGACCATCATGGAGGAGGGCACCGAGTTCCTCCAGCGGCTCCAGAATCCCGACCAGCATAAGTGGCCCATGTTCACTTCCTGCTGCCCCGGCTGGGTCCGGTTCCTGAAGAGCCAGTATCCCGACATGGTGGACAATCTCTCCACCGCCAAGTCCCCCCAGCAGATGTTCGGCGCTTTGACCAAGACCTATTTCGCCCAGAAGATCGGGGTGGACCCGGAAAATATTGTCTGCGTGTCCATCATGCCCTGCACCGCCAAGAAGGCGGAGCTGGCTATCCCCAATATCAACGACGCCGCCGAAGACTGCCGGGACGTGGACTTCTCCCTGACCACCCGGGAGTTCTGCCAGATGATCCGGGCCGACCAGATCGACGTGACCGCCCTGGCGGAGGAAGAATTCGACTCCCCTCTGGGCACCGGCACCGGCGCCGCCGTTATCTTCGGCACCACCGGCGGCGTGATGGAGGCCGCTCTGCGGACCTGCTATTATGTGCTGACCGGGGAGAATCCCAGCGCCGACGAGACCTTTAAGGCCGTCCGGGCTCTGGGCAGCGATCAGCCCTGGATCGAGGCCGAATATAACGTGGCCGGCCACACGGTCCGGGCCGCCGTGGTCAACGGCCTGGGCAACGCCCGTCGGTTGATTCGGGCCATCCGCCGTGGCGAGGTGGAGTATCAGTTTGTGGAGGTTATGGCCTGCCCCGGCGGCTGCGTTGGCGGCGGCGGCCAGCCCATCCACTATAACCAGGAGTGGGCGGCCCAGCGGGGCCAGGTGCTGTACAACTACGACAGCGCCAACGTCATGCGCTTCTCCCACGAAAACCCCGACGTTCAGGCGCTCTACAGCGAATTTCTGGGTTCCCCCTGCGGCGAAACGTCCCACCATCTGCTGCACACCGACCACCACGGCTGGAGCCTCCCCATGGCCCCGGTTCTGGACGAGGACGTGCGGTTCTGAGTCCGTACTACATACGCCTCTACCTGATTGGGCATCCTTTGACAGGGCCCGCGCGATGCGCGGGCCCTGGGTTTTTCGGGGCACAGAAAGCTAAAATTTGATTTGCTGTAGTATGTGTCTTGATACGTGTCGACACTATTGTAGATTTCCGCCCGGCGCTCCGACATCGACGCGCTGGAGGCGGAGGCCGTGGAGCTGACGGTCTGAGTGGATCTGTCCCGGGGCAAGCAGTGAAAAAGAGTCTGGTCAAATGAACGCAAACTGTGTCGTAAACGATGAGATGCTGCCGCTGGCGGAATTGCCCCGCCCCCGCACAAGAGCGCGGATTGGAATAGGAACATGCCCTTCCCGCCGCGGGCGTGGACGGAGGAAGAGGTGCGGAACATTGGTTCGGGCGGTTTTCTATCTGTGCGTCTATGCTCGGATGACGTTCCAGGCTTCCACAAGCCGCTCCAGGCTCCAACCGGCGTTTGCGGGACTGGTTGAGGGGAGGCTGATAGCGGGCCGTCCGGTTTTGGGCTCCAGGTAGCGCCGGTAGAGGGACAGCGCTTTTTTCCCGTTGACATAGATCTGGCTGATCTGAGCGCAGGTCAGGATAGGGGAGAGGTCGTTGGGCACCACGTTTCGGATGCTGCTGTCTGAAGAGCCGGCAATATCACAGGAGTGGATCACATCCCACAACGCGACCCCGTTTCTGTGCAGGAATTTGGTTTTCTCCGGGATGCTCTGGGGTACCGCTTCCTCGAAAACGGCGGCCAACACCCGCCAGAAGCGGTTTTGCGGGTGTCCATAGAAAAACCCGGCCTCCCGGGACTTGACCGAGGGAAAACTGCCCAGAATCAAAATCCTGGAATGCTCGTCATAGAGGGGAGGGATGGGGTGCATCATATGCTCTGTCTGGGCCATTATGGGATCACACGCACTTTCTTCAAGGCCGCATAGCGGGGGAGAGAGTGCATTCTCTCCATGTTGGGCTCTCCCTGGATCAAGGGCAGGGCATAGTCTATAAACGATTGATTCACCCCGTTGCCCCGTTCGTTGATCCAGTCAAGCGGCACTTTTTTCTCCCGGTTGGCGACCTCGGACAAGGGGACAGGAGCGGTGATACAGCGGTAATCCGGGCTCTCCGGGCGCGCAAAGCCGATCATCACCCCGCTGTGCCCCGCCAGCGCGGCCTCTACCGCGGCCTTGCCCGCTCCATAGGCCTCTTCAATATCCGTCTCGTCGGCATCCGGGTCGGCCAGCTTGTGCCGGCAGGAGCCCAGGGTGGAGGAGGGGGCATAGCGCAGCCGTTCCAGCTCCACCGGATCCTCCTGCCCAAGGTCAATGAGCCGGTCCCGCAGGATGCCGGTTATCCCGTTTTCCGTACCCAGTACCCGGGTGATGGCGTCAGAGACCAGGGCGGCCTGGATCACCCCCAGAGCGCTGGCATTGATCACGCTGGTGGGGCCGCCGGACTGGCCCACGATGCAGGCACCGCGCAGATCTTCCATTTGAACACTCCTTTGTGCCTTTATTATATCTTATTGAAAAAGTGGTAAAATAAAAGATATTTTGTAAAATTACTTTCTTTTTCTGCTCAGAAAATTATATCACATCCTCTTGCATTAGACAATATCCTATGATAAAATGAGGTTAATTCAAGGAAAGGGAGTGTCTGTGATGCCTTTTGTCACGACGACCGAAATGTTCCGCAAGGCTTACGAGGGCGGCTATGCCATCGGCGCCTTCAATGCCAACAACATGGAGATTATCCAGGGGATTACGGAAGCGGCCAAGGAGTGCCGAGCTCCAGTGATCATTCAGGTCTCTTCCAGCGCCATGCGTTATGCTAACGCCACCTATCTGGTGAAGATGATCGAGGCTGCTGAGCATGAAACTGGCCTGCCCATTGCCCTGCACCTGGATCACGGCGACTCCTTCGAGACCTGCAAGGAGTGCATCGGCTATGGTTTCACCTCCGTCATGATCGACGCCTCCTCCAAGCCCTTTGATGAGAATGTGGAGATCACCCGCAAGGTCGTGGAGTATGCCCACGATCACGGCGTTGTGGTCGAGGCCGAGCTGGGCGCTCTGGCGGGTGTGGAGGATGAAGTGATTGTCTCCGAGGAGCACTCCTGCTATACTGATCCCAACGAGGTGGAGGAGTTTGTCCAGCGCACTGGGATCGACTCTCTGGCCATTGCCATCGGCACCTCCCACGGCGCCTACAAGTTCAAGCCGGGCACCAAGCCCCAGCTGCGCTTTGACATCCTGGAGGAGGTCTCCCGCCGCCTGCCCGGATTCCCGATCGTGCTCCACGGCGCCTCCGCAGTTCCCGCCGAGTATGTCCGCATGGTCAACGAGAACGGAGGCAGCATGCCCGATGCCATCGGCATCCCCGAGGAGCAGCTGCGCAAGGCGGCCGGCATGGCGGTGTGCAAGATCAATATCGACTCCGATATGCGTCTGGCCCTGACCGGCTCCATCCGCAAGTATTTCCACGACCATCCCTCTGAGTTTGACCCCCGTAAGTATCTCTCCTATGCCAGAGACAACATCCGCGAGGTGGTCAAGCACAAGATCGTCGATGTTCTGGGCTGCAGCGACAAGATCTGATCCTTTACACCAGTCATTTTTCATCCATTTAT
>CAZAIF010000067.1:0-9442 GCA_964485125.1 uncultured Oscillospiraceae bacterium
CGCAGGGAGCGAAGATCAGAGTGTGTGCTGATCGGAAACCAGATTCTGAGGGAAGAGGTGCGCAGACGCCTTTTGACAGAGCTGGTGTTCGGCACAAAAGACCGGCCCCACCGCATCAGCGTGAGGAAGCGGTGACCCCATAGGAGAACGCGCCGCCGGGCGTGTCAATCAAAACGCTCCCTGGACCGGCAATTGCCGGTCCAGGGAGCGTTTTTTCTCCGGTGGGCAAACCCCATTCTCCGCCGCACAGCCGCTGGAGGATAGAATGCGGCGGAGCAGGTTCACCCGACCTGCTCGCAGGAGACAGTGTAGGTGACGGCGCCGCCGCTGACCTGGGGGGCGCCGGCGGGCATGGGGCCGGGGGTACCCAGGGTCTCCGCCTTGGGGGCGGCCCCGGCCGCCTTCGGGTCCACCCAGGCGCCCTCCGCCTTGGCCTTGCGCTCCTTCAGGAAGGCCTCGGCCTGGTCGGGGAAGCAGATATAGCTCATCACGTCCTCATCACAGCGGGCCAAGTCGCCCAGCTTGGCCCGGGCGTCCTCGAACATGGCGGAGGGGGCGGCGTCGGCCACCCGGCAGTCGATGGGCTTCTCATTGCCCAGGATCTGCTTGGCCAGGTCCTGGTTCACCGGGGCGGGCGGGGTGCCGTACTCCCCCCGGAAGTAGGCCTTGACCTCCTTGGAGACCGCCTTGTAGGGGCCGGCAATGCAGTTCATGACGGCCTGGGTGCCCACCATCTGGCTCATGGGGGTGACCAGAGGAGGATAGCCCAGGTCGGAGCGCACCTTGGGGATTTCCACCAGGGCGGCGTCAAACTTGTCCATGGCGTGCAGGTCGGTCAGGTTGGCGATCATGTTGGACAGCATGCCGCCGGGCACCTTGTACACCAGGGCCTGGGAGTCGGTGGACAGGCTCTTGGGGTTCAGGGTGCCGTCCTTGACATAGCCCTCCTTGATGGGCTTGAAGAAGTCGTTGACCTCCTTGATGACCTTCTCGTCGATGCCGGTCTCGATGCCCATCTGGTCCAGGGCGTAGAACATGGTCTCGGTGGCGGGCTGGCTGGTGCCGCCGGAGAAGCAGGAGGTGGCGGTGTCGATGACGTCGATGCCCGCCTCGATGGCCTTCATATAGGTCATGTAGGCCATGCCGGTGGTGCAGTGGGTGTGCAGGATGATGGGGATGTCCCCCACCGCGTCCTTGATGCCCTTGATCAGGCTTTCCGCCTCATAGGGGGTCATGGTGCCTGCCATGTCCTTCAGGCAGATGGTGTCAAAGCCCATGCGCTGGAGCTCCTTGCACATCTCTACATACTTCTCCACGGTGTGCACCGGGCTCTGAGTGTAGGAGATGCAGCCGGAGGCCACGGTCTTTTCCGTGGCGTACTTCTTGGTGGCCTCCAGGGCGGTCTGGATGTTGCGGAAGTCGTTCAGGGCGTCGAAGATGCGGATGATGTCGATGCCGTTCTTGATGCTCAGCTCCACAAACTTCTCCACCACCGAGTCGGGATAGTGCTTGTAGCCCAGCAGGTTCTGGCCCCGGAGCAGCATCTGCAGCCGGGAGTTGGGCAGGTGCTTGCGCAGCCCCCGCAGCCGCTCCCAGGGGTCCTCGTCCAGATAGCGCAGGCAGGTGTCAAAGGTGGCGCCGCCCCAGCACTCAATGGAGTAATAGCCCGCCTTGTCCATGGTGGACAGGATGGGCTCATAGACGGAGTAGGGCAGACGGGTGGCGATCAGCGACTGGTTCGCATCGCGCAGGACTGTTTCGGTCAGCTGTACACGCATAAAAAAACCTCCATATCGGGCGGCCGGGACACATCGCGCCGGCGGGCCGAAGTGACATGCTTACTGCTCAAATTATAGCACGGCTGGGAAAAAAGTAAATAGTCAATTCCCTCATAAAATACCCATATTGAAAGATATTGCGTTTTTTCAGCCATCTATTGCCTCAAAAAGTTAGACTAATAAAAAGATGTTTTTTGAAAGTCCTTTTCGCTTCCGCCCGCCCGTCCCCTGGGCAAAAACGGGCCGGGCCGGGGTGCCTCGGCCCGGCGAAGGCGGACTGGCAGATACTGGTTTGCGGCGGAGGCGCTCAGCCCACCAGCTTCTTGCGCAGGGCCAGGATGACCGGCTCCTCCACCCCGCAGGAGCGGATGAACTCCACCACGCCCCCATAATCCCGCTCCATGCCGTCGATCAGGTCCAGCATGGCCCGGGCCGGGGTGGCGAAAAAACGCTCGGCAGCCCCGGCGGGGAGCTTGGCGGGGCCGCCGCCGGGCTGGACCCCCAGCTTCAGGGCGCCGCTGCGCATCCGCTCATAGACCGGCTCCAGGTAGAGCTGGCTGACACAGTAGTCGGCGGCGATGTCCTCCCGGGACACCCCGGCGATGCTGAGCAGCACGCAGCTGAGCAGCCCGGTGCGGTCCTTGCCGGTGGTGCAGTGGAAAAGCAGCGCCCCGGGCTCCTTCAGGCAGATGGGCAGCATCTCCCGGAAGAAGGCCGGGTTGTCCTCGGCCATCCGGCGGTACTGCTTTCCCCAGTCGAAATCCTCCAAAGCATGGCTGGCGTCGCCGTAGACGGCGGAGCGGTGGATCAGGGAGAGGGGGTAGTAGCTCACCCGGCCGGCCAGCTCGTTGGGCCGGGCCATCCGCTCCCTCTCGCTGCGCAGGTCGGCGGTGCCGGTGACGCCATAGTCCAGCAGGAACTCCAGGTCCTCCCGCTCCAGGCCGCAGGGGGCCTCGGCGCGCAGAAAGACGCCGAACCGGGTGACCTTGCCGTCGGCGGTGGGATAGCCCCCCAGGTCCCGGCAGTTATAGAGCTTTCTCAGGGGCAGGCGGCGGTAATGGGTCATCTCTTTATCCCTCCCGTCCGGGCAGCGGCACGATCACCCGCTCAATGCCGTCAAAGGCTTTCCGGCACAGGCCCTCCACGTCCATGCCCGCCTCGGCCTCCACCAGCTCCTCCACCGTGGGGTGGGTCTTGGGGTGGCGGGGGGTGAAGACGGTGCAGCAGTCCTCATAGGGCAGGATGGAGGTCTCAAAGGTGCCGATCTTCCGGGCCACGGTGATGATCTCCTCCTTGTCCATGCCCACCACCGGCCGGAAGATGGGCAGGGTACAGGCGGCCTGGGTCACCGCCATGGCCTCCATGGTCTGGCTGGCCACCTGGCCCAGGCTCTCCCCGGTGACCAGGCAGCCCGCCCCCACCCGCCGGGCCACCAGCTCGGAGATGCGCATCATAAACCGGCGCATGGCCAGGGTGAACAGGGGCTCCGGGCAGTGGCGGCGCAGCTCCTCCTGGATCTCGGTAAAGGGCACGATATGGACGGTGAGGCGGCCGGTGTAGGGAGTGATCTCCCGGGCCAGCTGGAGCACCTTGTCCCGGGCCTCCATAGAGGTGTAGGGGTAGCTGAAGAAGTGGACCATGTCCAGGGCAAGCCCCCGCTTGGCCATCATATAGGCGGCCACCGGAGAGTCGATGCCCCCGGAGAGCAGGGCCACCCCCCGGCCCCCGGCCCCCACCGGCAGGCCGCCGGCTCCGGGGGTGGGGCTGCCGTGGACGTAGCCGCTGTAGTCCCGCACCTCCAGGTGGACCACAAAATCCGGGTGGTGGACGTCCACCTTCAGGTGGGGGAAGGCGTCGTGGAGCAGCCCGCCTACATATTGGCTCAGCTCAATGGAGGTCATGGGGAAGCGCTTGTCCGCCCGCTTGGACTCCACCTTAAATCTTTTGGCCGCCATCAGCTGCTCCCGGAGATAGGTGGAGGCGGTGGTGAAGAAGGCGTCCTTGTCCTTCTCGCAGGCGCGGGCCCGGCTCAGCCCCGCCACCCCGAACACCGGCTGGAGGGCCTGCCAGGCTCCGTCCAGGTCGCAGCTCTCCTCCAGGGGCTCCACGTAGACGGTGGACTGGCGGGCGTAGATGCGGAAGCGGCCGTAGGGGTGCAGCCGCCGGCTGATGTTGCCGGTGAGCCGGTCCTCAAAGCGGCGGCGGTTCAGCCCCTTGAGGACGATCTCCCCCATTTTGAGCAGAAAAATCTCGTTCATCATCGCGTTTCATCCTCTTCTATTGAAATCCTTGCCCTATTGTACCTGATTTTCCGCCCCAGGGCAAGGGAAAGCGCCTGGCAAATGGCGGCGCCCGGGCCCACAAAACGGCCCCTCCGGCGCTTGCGCGCCGGAGGGGCCGCTGTCCTGTCTATTTCCCCACGCAGAAGCGGGAGAAGATGCGCTCGGTGACGTCGTCCTTGACCACCCGGCCGGTGACCTCCCCCAGGGCGTCCAGGGCCAGCTCCACGTCGGAGAGCAGGGCGTCCGGGGTCATCCCCCGCTCCATGCCCTCGAACACCCCCCGCAGGCACTGGGCGGCCCGGCCCACCGCCTCGGCCTGGCGGCGGGAGGTCAGAATCTCCCCGCCTTCGCTCCCCCCGTCAGGGAAGCGGCGGGCGATCTCCCGCTCCAGCGCGGGCAGCCCCGCCCCGGTGCGGGAGGACAGGGCCAAGGCCCCCTCCAGCTCCGGCAGGACGAAGCCGGGCAGGTCCGCCTTGGTGGCGATCACCACCACCTGGGGCACGCTCCGGGCCAGCTCCAAAATGGCCCGGTCCTCTTCAGTGACGCCGGCGGCGCCGTCGATGAGCACCAGGGCCAGCTCAGCGCGCTGGAGGGCCTGGCGGGAGCGCTCCACCCCCAGGCGTTCCACCGCGTCCCCGGTCTCCCGGAGGCCGGCGGTGTCGATGAGCCGCAGCAGCACGCCCCCCACCACCGCTTTCTCCTCCACCGTGTCCCGGGTGGTGCCCGGGATGTCGGTGACGATGGCCCGGTCGTAGCCCAGCAGGGCGTTTAACAGGCTGGATTTGCCGCTGTTGGGCCGGCCCACGATGGCGCAGCCCACCCCGTCGCAGAGCCGCCGCCCCCGGCGGTAGGTGGCCTCCAGGGCCTCCAGCTCCCCGGCGGCCCTGCCCACGGCGGCGGCGATCTCCCTTTCCTCAAAGGGCTCCAGATCCTCGTCGGAGTAGTCCAGCACCACGTCGAAGTGGGCCACCAGGTCCACCAGGGCGTCGTAGATGCCCCCGATCTTCCGGCTCATGGCGCCCCCCAGCTGGCTGGCGGCGCACCGGGCGGCGGCGGCGGTCTCGGCGTCGATCAGGTCGATGACCGCCTCCGCCTGGGTCAGATCCATCCGGCCGTTGAGGAAGGCGCGGCGGGTGAACTCCCCGGCCCTGGCCTGGCGCACCCCCATGGAAAACAGGGCCTCCAGGGCGGCGGTGAGCACCGCTGGGGAGCCGTGGCACTGGAGCTCCGCCGTGTCCTCCCCGGTGTAGCTCCGGGGAGCGGCGGACCAGGTGGCCAGGCACCGGTCCAGCAGCTTCCCCTCCCGGTCCCGCAGGGCCCCGTAGACCAGCATGCCCGGGGGATAGTCGGTCAGTTTTTTCCCCGAGAAGGGGGTGAACAGCGCCTCCACCGCCCGCCGGATCTCCGGGCCGGACAGGCGGACGATGCCGATGGCGCTGCGGCCCGCCCCGGTGGCGATGGCCGCGATGGTGTCGCTCATCTCCTCACCCCCGCATGATCTGGACAGCCCGGGCGTGATTGCGCACCCGGACGGTCTCCATGTCCCCGCCGAACTCCCCGTCCAGGGTCCAGGCCACCGGCTGCCCGGCCTCAAAGGTGATGTCGGCGGACTGGAAGCCCATCACATTGCCGTCGGGCTCCTTCCGCACCAGGGCGTTCAGAATAGTGGTCAGCTCCTCCATGGTGCGGGGATTTTTCACCAGCATGACCTCAAACAGGCCGTCGTCCAGCTTGACGTCCTCCTCCTTCATGCCCCGGAACCCCCCCACCGACACCGAGTCGGACACCATGCCGTAGATGAACTCCCCCTCCACAGTCTCCCCGTCGTGGGTCACCTTCATGTGGACGGGCTTGAGCTGGGTCAGGCTCTTGATCCCCCCCAGCACATAGGCCAGGTGGCCCAGGGCGTTTTTAGAGCTCTGGGGGGTGGCGTAGCTCACCTCGGAGAACACCCCAAAGGCGGCCACATAGATGAAGGGCCTGCCGTTGAACTCCCCCACGTCGCAGGGGCTGGGCACGCCCTCCACGGCAATCCGGGCCGCCCGCATCAGGTCGGCAGGCAGCTTGAGGGTCTTGGAGAAGTCGTTGGTGGTCCCCGCTGGCAGGTAGCCCAAAGTGGGCATGGACTCCGGATGGGTCATCAGCCCGGTGACCACCTCGTTCAAGGTGCCGTCCCCGCCGCAGCAGACCACATGGTCGTATTCCCCGCCCCACTCCGCTGCCTGGATGGCGTCCCCCCGGCAGCGGGTGGGGTGGACCGTGACCTCATACCCGGCGGTGGCGAAGAGATAGACCACGTCGTGCAGCCGCTGCACAATGCGCTTTTTCCCCGCGTTGGGGTTATAAATGAACAACAGCTTTTTCAAAGCAATGGCCTCCGATCCCAATCTCCCCTCCCAGGGGATGTATCTATATCTTATGTATTATCCTCTCTTCTCCCGGAAAAAACAACCTTTAAATTGAAAACTTTTCTGCGCCGTCCCCCTTTCAGGGCTTGCAGTTGGAAAAATGAGTGCTATAATTACAATTACTTCAACCCTTTAAACAATCCAATCCACCCCGAGGAGGCATCCTTTCCATGCTGAACATTCGCATTGAACGCACCCAGAACCCCAAGGCCAAGCCCGCCGACGAGAGCAAGCTGGGCTTCGGCAAGATCTTCACCGACCACATGTTCCTGATGGACTACACCAAGGGCGAGGGCTGGCGCGACCCCCGGATCGTCCCCTACCAGCCCTTCTCCCTGGATCCGGCCACCGTGGTGCTCCACTATGCCCAGGAGCTGTTCGAGGGACTGAAGGCCTACCGCACCGCCGCCGGGGACATCCAGCTCTTCCGCCCCGACTGCAACGCCCAGCGCTGCATCGACTCCTGCGACCGGATGTGCGTCCCCCCGGTGCCGGCGGAGGACTTCGTCCAGGCCGTGGAGGCCCTGGTCCGGGTGGACCGGGACTGGGTTCCCCACACCGACGGCGCCTCCCTCTACATCCGGCCCTTTATCTTCGCCACCGACGTGGGGCTGGGGGTCCACGCCTCCCACCACTACACCTTCTGCATCATCTGCTCCCCCTCCGGGGCCTACTATGCCGAGGGCCTGGACCCGGTACGCATCTATGTGGAGGACGAGTACATCCGGGCGGCCCCCGGCCTGACCGGCTTTACCAAGTGCGGCGGCAACTACGCCGCCTCCATCAAGGCCGGCGAGCTGGCCGAGGAGCAGGGCTATGCCCAGGTGCTCTGGCTGGACGGCGTGGAGAAAAAGTATGTGGAAGAAGTGGGCGCCATGAACATCTTCTTCAAGATCGACGGCAAGCTCTACACGGCCGCCTGCGTGGGCACCGTGCTGCCCGGCGTCACCCGCCGCAGCGTCATCGAGCTGTGCCGGGACTGGGGCTATGAGGTCATCGAGGGCAAGCTGGCCATCGCCGACGTCATGGCCGCCGCCCGGGAGGGCAAGCTGGAGGAGGTCTTCGGCACCGGCACCGCCGCCGTGGTCTCCCCGGTCAAGGAGCTGAAGTGGAAAGATGACGTGGCCTATATCTCCGGCGGCAAGATCGGCGCGCTGACCCAGAAGCTCTACGACACCCTGACCGGCATCCAGTGGGGCAAGCTGCCCGACACCAAGGGCTGGACCGTCAAGGTGGACTGAAATCCAATACGTCTGACAACCGAATAGACGATAGACGCAGACAGACTCCCGGGCGGCTTTGAAAAGCCGCTCCGGGGGCCGTTTTCATCTGTCTTTATTCCATTCGCCCCAGCCGCTCCTTGCCCAGCTCCCGGGCGAAGTTCAGCTCATCCCGGCAGTCCTCCGAGGAGAGGCAGCCCTCCGACAGAAAGGCGATGAAACAGCCGCACCCGGCCACATGGGGCGGCAATGGTGTCGATTCACTCCGCCGCCGGAGGCGGGCAACCGGTTCCGGGGATTTTACGCCCCCGCCCGCCTCTCTCTGGCTCCATACCTTTTTTCTATTTTAGCACTCCGGAGCAAGCGGCGGCAACCGGCCGGGGCGTTTTCCCCGGCGGGCGGCGCAAATTTTTCCTCCCCCGGGTATATCCCCCTCCAAAGCGGGCAACACTTGGCTTTGGAGGTGTTTATTATGCACAAAAAGCCCGGCTTTTTCCAAAAGGCCCAACAGCTGCTGGCCGGCAAGGGGTTTTACATGGTACTGCTCCTGTGCCTGGTCATCCTGGGCTCGTCCGGTTATTTCCTCTACCGCACCGTCAGCGGCATCGGCGCGGCGGCCAGCCAGGATGTCTCCGCCCCGGCGGAGATCACCGTGACCGCCCCCACCGACAGCCAGTCCGAGGAGGAGACCCAGTCCGATCTGACCGGGGAGGACAGCGCCGCCCCTGATCTGGAGCAGGCCAAGGAGACGGCTGCAGAGCCCGAGAGCGAGACCGCACTGGAGTCCGTCCAGGAGGACGCCGCCCCAGCGGCCGCCCCGGCGGAGGAGGAGGTCCCGGCCCAATCCCAGTCCGAGGCTGAGGAGGCCGCCGCCCCCGCCGAAGAGGTCCCGGCCGAAGCCGCCCCCACCGCCCTGCTCTGGCCGGTGGAGGGGGACGTAGTGGCCGCCTTCTCCGGCACCGAGCTGACCTATAACGAGGCTCTCGGGGACTGGCGCACCCACAACGGCATGGACATCGCCGCCGACCTGGGAACCGAGGTGCAGGCCGCCGCCGACGGCACCGTGGAGTCCATCGCCAACGACCCGGTGACCGGCACCACCCTGACCCTGAGCCACAGCGGCGGGATGACCACAGTCTACGGCAACCTGGACCCGGACACCCTGAGCGTGGCGGTGGGGGACACGGTGACCGCCGGCCAGGTGCTGGCCTGCGTAGGCTCTTCTGCCGCCGGCGAGGCCGCCGGAGCCGCCTTTCTCCACTTCGCAGTCACGGTGGACGGCCAGGGGGTGGACCCCCAGTTCTATCTCAGCTGACGAAGCTTATCCTGTCTGCCGGCAAAAAAGCGGCCGGCTCAGTCTGTCGAAAAAGTCCAGCATTAGCTGGGCTTTTTCAATGGTGCTGATCCAGCATCTGTATGGTCTGCCATCTCTGAGGCGGACGGCGGAGGAGGTCTCCCTCAACATTGCGTATCGCTGGTTTCTGGGGTATAGCTTGCAGGAGGAGACGCCGCATTTTTCCACGGTGAGCTATAATTTCCGGCACCGGTTCACCGAGGAAACGGTAGACCAGGTATTCCGGTGGATTCTGGATGAAGTGGCGGAAGCAGGATGCCTTTCCCCCAAGGCAGTCTTTATAGACGGCACGCACATCAAGGCCAATGCCAACACGAAATAGCAGGTAAAGGTCTTCGTAACAGGTAAGGGCGGCCACGAATGGTGGAAGTATGTCTATGACGAGTATTATGACTGTGTG